>CAZVJJ010000018.1:0-29369 GCA_964627295.1 uncultured Oscillospiraceae bacterium
ACAGGCGATGTCTTTCAAATTAAACTTAAAGAGTTTAATTTGAAATCAGTATTAGCAAAGCGCCGCACCGAGCGCGCGGCAGGCAGCTTCCGCTTCGTCGTCGGGTGCTTCCATGCAGATCACGCTCTCGCAGGCAAGATCCGCGCCCGCATTGCGGCAAGTCTCTTCCCACGAGCGCATCCATTCCCCGTCGCCCCAACCATACGAACCAAAGAGCGCAATGCGCTTGCCTCTGAGCTTCGACCCGCATGCAGAGAACATCGGCTCAAATTCGCCTTCCTCCAGCTCCTCTGCGCCCATGGCGGGACAGCCAAACGCGACCGCGTCAAACGCATCCATCTTTGCGGCAGAGAATTCGTCCGCCGTGAATTTTTCGACCGATGCGCCCGCGTTTTCCGCGCCATCCGCAACGGCATTTGCCATAGCCTCGGTATTGCCCGTGCCAGACCAGTAAACAACAGCAATTTTGCTCATGTTTTCATCATCCTTTCCAGTATATCTATTTTATTTATTGTATATCAAACAGCAACTGTCAGCCGCTCAATATCGCTTCCTTTTGCCATCTGCGCGCAATAAACGCGCGTGCATTTCTTATATTGCGCAAATTTCTTCTGCGCCGCCTCTGCGTCGCCGTAGACTTTCCAGCAACCCGTGCATTTGGCATTCGCCGCGCCGTTTGCGATGAATCCACATACGTCCTCAGCGGGATAGCCAAGAAAAAGCCCGATCTCGTGGGGAAAATCCTCGTGCGTCCGCAGTTTTTTCGCAAGCTGGTATACACATCGCTCGCAATTTTCAGGTTCGTAGCCACGTTGGCGCAGAAGTTTGCCCGCCTCGGTATTTTTCAGATCCTGCGAAAGTTTCTTCGGGCGGTATGCATAGATCAGCGCGCTGTGCTCCGACACGCGTAGTGGCAGGATGCGAAGTCCCTTGTGCTGAAGCCGACGATTCATACTGCAAAGCTCTTTCTGAAGCATCTGCGGCGACGTGATCGGGCAGGTGAAGAGATTCGCAGTCTTAATCCCCGCAAGCGTCGGGGCGCAATTTCGGATGATATGTTCTTCAGACATGGAATTCCCCTCCTTGTTCGTGGATATTCTTTTCACAAATCGTCAATTTATGCACGTTTTCTGCGCAAATACTGCCTGAGCTCCTTTTTGACCAGTGTGCACAGGACAAACAGGAGCGCTACACCGATCACGCTCGTGAGTGCGCGAAGCACATCCATTGCGACGAGCGCATCCATGCGCGCCGCCACATCGGGCAGCGCCAGTTCCGAAAGTTCCGCCGCACGCATCTGCTCTGCCGTGCCAGCGGTCAACATCACGTGCGCCATTTTCGCACCCGATTCACACCCGATCCCTTTTGCGATCATAAACATACGATGCACCTCCTATGTTAGTTAGCGGTTGCTAACTGTAGTCTTGCAAATTAGTTAGCATCCGCTAACCGCCATTATCATACACGCATTTCCCCCACTTGTCAAGAACTTTTTTCGATCAGGATTGACTTCCAAAAATCATAGTGCTAAAATAGCATTATGTTAGCTACCGCTAACATACGATCACCGTTCCACACAAGGAGGCATTTCATGGAAAATATCATCCTGTTCATCATTCTTCTAGCTATCGTTCTTCTTGCTATCAGCACACTTCTGCGCCGCGCAGGACGCAAAGGCTGCTGTGGCAGCGCAGGAAGCTACAAGCCCAAAAAGAAGAAGCTTTCGCACGTGATCGCCGTCAAGACCTTCCAAGTTGGCGGGATGCATTGCGAAAAATGCAGTGACCGCGTCACCGAAGTCATCAACGACATCCCGCACGTTGCCGCCGTGGTCGATCTCAAAAAAGGGCTCGCAACCATCTCCTACGAGGAAGATGTCCCCGATGCCACCATCCTCGCCCGCGTCTCCCGCGCTGGCTATTCCATCACACCGATTTCCTAAGGAAGCACATAAAGAAGCCTCTGGCGTTCCTCAAGTTGAGAACCGCCAGAGGCTTTTTTTACTTCTTCTCGATCGGTAGCCAAAGTTCACAGTAACGCGAGGAATTGAGGGCATCGTTCCCCTCTTCCCAATACCAATGGATCACGCTGATCTCTGGCGCATCCCGTAGTTCATACCCAGAGGTCGGAAGCCATTGACTGACCGCCTGCCGACGTAATTCATCCTGCATATCGCACGGCCATTGGGTACGCTCCGTCTGGCAGACCATATACAAGCCCTCAGGGATCTGCAAATGCTCGAACCAGCCCGCAATTTCGCCAAGATCTTCTTCAAAGTCCTCGCGTGCCCATTCGGGCAATTTTTTTGCGATGTAAAAATCATACCCATCGGGAGTGAAATTCGTCAACACCTGATAGGTATTGTCAAAATCTCTGGAAATCCCATCCAACAAATACTGCTTCGCGCGTGTCTCGCAAGCAAACACATGGTCTTGACTGTTTTTCTCATTCGGGTCGCCCGAAAAATGTCGTCTAAATCCAGTCAGGCGCATGGCATCTTTACGTTCGATCTTATAATTCATAACATTACCGCCCTCCAATGATATTTTGACAGACACACGGGAAAACGACTTGAGCACAGCGCCATCTCTGCGCGCTTGAGACGGCGTGATCCCATGAAATTTCAAAAACGCCTTTGCAAAGCTCTCTGGTGTTTCGTAACCATATTTGTATGCCACATCGATCACTTTCGCACGACTGCTTGTAAGTTCCGCTCCAGCCAAACTCAATCGACGATTTCGGATATACTCGCCCAACGTATATCCGCAGAGGATGCTGAATACACGTTGAAAGTGAAACACAGACGAAAAGCTCTTCGCGGCGATCGTTTCCATATCAAGTGGCTCTGTGATATGTTCCTCGATATAGTCGATCGCATTTTGAATTCCTGTGATCCAGTCCATCGTTTCCTCTCCTGTCAGTATTCATTTTAGCAGAAGCATCCGCATATTTCCCGACATTGCTTGCGGTTCGGTGACAGATTTTTTCTATGATCTCTTTCCTTTCAAAAAGGCAAAACCCTCATAAAAGACAGCGTTGCACCTGCCTCTTATGGGGGTATTTTCACTTTTAGACATCTCCATGCTCTTGCATATGTGCTTTGATGGCGGCGAGGGTTTTGTCGCTGATGACGTGCTCCACGCGGCAGGCATCTTCTGCGGCAGTTTCGGCATCCACGCCAAGCGCTACGAGCGCGGCGGTGAGCACCGTGTGCCGCTCATAGACCTTTTCCGCCGTATCGCGTCCCAACTCTGTCAGGGTCAGAAAGCCCTCCGCATCCGATTCCAAATAGCCATCGAGCTTCAACAGCCGCACCGCGCGGCTCACGCTCGGGCGCGAGTAGCCAAGCGCTTCTGCCACATCGATACTGCGCACATTTGCGCCCGCGTGTGACAGGGTATAGATCGTTTCAAGATACATCTCAGCAGATTCGTGCAGGGACATGCGATAATTCCTCCAAAAATTAGCTTTTGCTAATTGTAACATGAACTCACACAAAATACAAGTAAAAAAAGTTCAAAGAATATTCACGAAAACACTTGACAAATCTTCCCTGTGGCGTTATGATATGGAAGCTGTTAGCGGATGCTAACATTTCTTACAGTCTTGCAGTTAGCCGTAGCAAACTCAGGCTGAATTTTGATCGAATCGGGTGAGAAAGATGAATTTATCCGTTGCACAGGAAGGCAAAGAGTACATCATTCAGCGCATCGACACGCAAGATGAGGAGCTTGACGCATTTCTTTTCTCTCTTGGCTGTTACAGCGGTGAACCGATCACAGTCGTGTCTCGTCGAAAGGGCGGCTGCACAGTCTCCATCAAAGACGGCAGATACAACATCGACGACCAGCTCGCACAGGCGATCATTGTATGATCCCCGCACGGACGGAAACGCCGTCCGTTTTTACCCGCTTGTTAGCAGGCGCTAACATCGTAAATTCACAGGTCAATCACCTGTTAAGAAAAAAGGAGGAGATCCCCATGAGAATTGCTTTTGCAGGCAATCCGAACTCTGGTAAAACTACCATGTACAATGCCCTCACGGGTCGCAACGAAAAGGTCGGCAACTGGGCAGGCGTTACCGTTGACAAGAAAGAAGCACCGATCAAGAAAGTCTATGCAGGTGCTATGGAACTTGTCGCAGTTGACCTTCCCGGTGCTTATTCCATGTCGCCGTTCACATCTGAAGAGAGCATTACAAGCTCCTATGTCAAGAACGAGCACCCCGATGCCATTATCAACATCGTCGATGCTACGAATCTGAGCCGTTCGCTCTTCTTCACCACACAGCTTCTGGAACTTGGCATCCCTGTGGTCGTGGCGCTCAACAAGCACGACATCAACGAGAAGAAGCAGACCCGCATCGACGTTGCGCTCCTTTCCGAGAAGCTTGGCTGTCCTGTCATCGACACCACTTCCACCACAGGTGACGGTCTTGCAGAGGTCGTCAAGGCAGCCGCCGCGCGCAATGGGCAGTATCAGCTCGCCCCCTACACGCAGAAAAACATCGACCTGACGAGCAAGCAGGCTGTCGAGCAGGCAGACCGCGAGCGCTTCGACTTCGTCAACAAGATCGTCGCTTCCGTCGAAACAAGAAAAGTCCTTACGAAAAATAAGAACTTTCAGGATAAGATCGACGCTGTCCTCACCCACCCCATTGCAGGACTTCCGATTTTTGCAGTTGTGATGTTCCTCGTGTTCCATATTTCGCAGTCTGACGGCAAACTTGGTCTTGGCGTGTGGCTTGCAGATACGCTTGTTGGTTGGCTCGATGCATTTCAGGGCTGGGTCGCCGAGCTTGTCAGCGGCGCATCCCCCATTTTGCAGGCGCTCCTTGTCGATGGCATCATCGGCGGTGTATCCGCAGTCGTCGGCTTCCTGCCGCTGGTCATGGTCATGTACTTCCTCATCGCGCTGCTTGAAGATTGTGGCTATATGGCGCGTGCGACCGTCGTCCTTGACCCCATTTTCAAGAAAGTCGGCCTTTCTGGTAAATCCGTGATCCCGTTCGTCATCGGCACAGGCTGTGCGATTCCTGGCGTTATGGCTTGCCGCACCATCCGCAACGAGCGCGAGCGCCGCGCAACGGCAATGCTCACTCCGTTTATGCCCTGCGGTGCGAAACTTCCCGTCATCGCGCTGTTTGCAGGCGCATTCTTCGATGATGCAAGCTGGGTCGGCACGATGATGTATTTCGTCGGCATCGCGCTCATCCTTGTCGGCGCGCTTCTTGTCAATAAGATCGCAGGCTACAAGAACCGCAAGTCCTTCTTCATCATCGAGCTCCCCGAGTACAAAGTTCCCTCTCTTTCCCGTGCATTCGTATCCATGTGCAGCCGTGGTTGGGCATATATCGTCAAGGCGGGCACCGTCATCCTCGTGTGCAACACCGTTGTTCAGATCATGCAGACCTTCAACTGGAGCTTCCAAGAGGCTGAGGTCGCTTCCGAGTCCATCCTTGCTACCATCGCATCCCCTGTTGCTTATCTGCTTGTTCCCATCGTCGGTGTCGCTTCGTGGCAGCTTGCCGCGGCGGCTGTGACAGGCTTCATCGCGAAAGAAAATGTCGTCGGCACACTTGCTGTCTGCTTCGTCGGCCTTGAGAACTTCATCAATACCGAGGAACTGGCAATGATGGAAGGTGCTGGCGCAGAAGTTGCAGGCATTCTGGCGATCACCAAAGTCGCCGCACTTGCATACCTCATGTTCAACCTCTACACGCCCCCTTGCTTCGCGGCACTCGGCGCAATGAATTCCGAGATCAACGATCGTAAGTGGTTCTGGGGTGGCGTTGCGCTCCAATTCGCAACAGGCTACACGGTCGCATACCTCGTCTACACGATCGGCACGCTCATCACCGCTCCCGCAACCCTGAATGTCCCCGCCGCTCTGATCGGTCTTGCGGTCGTCGCTGTGATTGCCGCCGTGATCATCACGCTCATCCAGAAGACCAAGAAGAATATGGCTTCTGAATACGCCCTCAGCGGAAAGTAATTGCGTATGAAACCCATCGATGTGATTTTGATCCTCATCGTTGCAGGCATCCTAGCCGCCGTCCTGTTCTTCATCCACCGCTCGAAGAAGAAAGGCATCCAGTGCATCGGCTGTCCCGATGCCAAGAAATGTACAGGCAACTGTAGCGCCTGCTCAGGAAATTGCAGTTCCTGCAACGACGCATCCCGTAAGTAAGAACGCCCCACGGTTTGACAAAAACCGTGGGGTACTTCTTTTGTCCTCAAGCACAATTCCGATGGCTGAAAAGAAAATCCCGATGCGGCGCAATGCCGCATCGGGATCTATACTTAATAAAGTTTGTAAAACAGCGCCAAGAAGATCAGGGAGATCGCAAACATGACTGCACCGACGATCACGAGGAATCCATATCCGCTGACGCGCTTTTCGCGCTTCTCTTCGACGTACTCGAGATAGGTCTTTCCACCGAGATTCCAGCTTGGAATGATGATATGGATGAGATACCGTGCGCCGAACGTGATGATATCAAGCGCTCCCAGCTCGCTCATTTTCAGAAGCGCGCCCATCAACATCATAAATGCCCCGGGGAGGGAGAACGCATCGCACAAAATGCGGTAGCGCTCCACCTGCGTCGCGTCTGAAAAGTCACGCGAGATCAGGAAAAGGCACACAAAGAGGGCACCAGCCGCACTTGCGCAGCCGTATTTGATAAGCCCCACTTTGGTTCGATCGCTCATAGACCGAGCTCCTTCTTATAGCGTGCTTCCTCGGCATCATTGCAATGCACAAAGTGGCCGGGGGTGATCTCGCGGAAAGAGGGCTTATCTACCGAGTAATCATGCTCAGCAAGCGGATTGTAGACGATACGCTGTCTGCTCTGCTCATAGATGGGGTCAGGAAGCGGGATCGCAGAGAGGAGCGAGCGCGTGTAGGGGTGCAGGGGGTGCGCAAAGAGCTCATCCGACGTTGCAAGCTCGACCATATTGCCAAAGTACATAACACCGATACGGTCGGAGAAATACTTAACAACGGAAAGGTCGTGCGCAATGAACAGGAGCGTCAGACCGAACTTCTCACGAAGCTCATTGAGCAGGTTGATGACCTGTGCCTGAACGGAAACGTCCAGCGCCGAAACAGGCTCGTCCGCAATGATGAGCTCGGGGTTCATAATGATCGAACGTGCAACACCGATTCTCTGGCGCTGACCGCCCGAGAATTCGTGGGGGTAACGCGAAGCGTGCTCGCGCACGAGACCAACGAGTTCCAGCATCTCATAAACCTTCTGATCGATCACGTCCTTATCGCGCTCGCCTTGGATCACAAGGCCCTCAGCGATGATCTCGCGAACGGTCATACGGGGGTCAAGGGAAGCGATGGGGTCTTGGAAGATCATCTGGATCTGCGTAACGATCTTTGCCTTCTTTGCCTTGCGCATCTCGTTGCGGTACTCGGCATTGAGGGCTTCTTTCTCGCTCTCGGAAGCGCGTGCAAGCAGCGCCTCGTACTTTTCCTTGCAGGCTCTCTGCACGTTTGCAGAGTATTCCTTGTCGCAGTTCTTCTGGTCGTGATTTGCCTTTTTGATCTCCTCACGTTGCTCGGCAATGATCTGGTCACGCTTTGCCTTGAGCTCGGCAGCCTGCTCGGGATGCTCCTTCACAGCGGTCTTATACTCTTCGCGTGCGGCTTTGATTGCTTCGACATAGGAACGCTTACCTGCGCCGATGCGGATGCCCTTGAAGTAGATATTACCGCCAGTAATGTCGTAGAGCTTGATGATGGAGCGGCCAGTCGTGGTCTTGCCACAGCCAGACTCACCAACAAGGCCGAAAACCTCGCCGCGCTTGATCTCAAACGAGATATCATCGACAGCCTTGGTTTCAAAATCGCCCGCGCGGAAGTACTGACGCAGATGCTCGACTTTCAGCAGGACTTCTTCATTATTCTGCATTTTCAGCACCTCTCTTTTGCTTCATTCTGGCAATGCGGTCAAGAATGATCTTCGGAGGATCGATCTTGGGTGCATCGGGATGCAGCAGCCAAGTTGCCGCATAGTGGGTATCGCTGATCTGGAACATCGGCGGTTGCTGCTCGAAGTCGATCTGCATAGCGTACTTATTACGCGCCGCAAATGCATCGCCGACGGGGGGATAGATCATGTTGGGGGGCGTGCCAGGGATCGCCTCGAGCTTCTCGTTGGTATCGAGGTCGGGCATGGAGCTCAGCAGCGCCCAAGTGTAGGGATGCTTCGGATCGTAGAAGATGTCGTTTGCCGTACCGATCTCGACGATCTTGCCCGCGTACATGACCGCAACGCGGTCAGCCATATTTGCAACGACGCCGAGGTCGTGCGTAATGAAAATAACAGACAGATTGCGCTCGCGCTTGAGCTTGTTGATAAGCTCAAGGATCTGCGACTGGATAGTAACATCGAGCGCGGTGGTCGGCTCGTCACAGATGAGGATATCGGGGTTTGCCGCAAGTGCGATCGCGATAACGATTCTCTGACGCATACCACCAGAGAACTCGAACGGATACTGGTTGAAGCGCTTGTGCGGCTCGGCAATGCCGACCTCGGTCATCAACTTGATGGCGCGATCCTTAGCGACGCTACGCGTGACCTTTGCGACGACACCAGAAGCATTTTCCTTCAGGTAATCGATCACAGCAACGGTCTCGTCCGCATAGTTACGGCTCTCGCGCTTTGCAAGGCAGTCCTCGTAGTGCGCGACCAGACGGTCGATCAGGTGCAGGATGTTCGCCTTGACGAGCTCAAGATCCGTCAGCGCAGCCGCGGCGACCGACCAATCGGGGGTCTTGCCCTTTGCGATCTGGCGATCGAACTTCTTCTGATCTTTGTCGTGAAGCTTCTGCGCCTTTGCATTCTTGTGATTTGCAGAGAAATAGGTATCGATCTCGCTCTCCATGGAGCTCTTGAACGTATAGGTCAGGCTGTCTTTCAGGATCGCGAGCGGGTCGATGGTCGCAGAAACAGCATCATCGAGCTTCTTCATCGTCTCATGGCAGAGGCTCTTATCAAGGATCTCTGCGCTGAATACGACCTTTGCCGCGTTCAGTTCTTCGATCGCCTTTTCCATGTTCGCATAGGAGACACCTGCGGTGTGGCGAAGTGCCTTTTCTGCGTCAGCGATGAAGCTGAGCATGAAATTGTCGTCGAGGTACTTTCTGAGGTAGTCATTGAGTTCCTCGATGGGCATATCGGGCAGGGGCTGACCGCTGAAAGTCAGATAGTAGCCCATGCGGAAGAAGTTGGGGACGGGCTTTGCGACAGCCTCGTTGAGGATATCGCGGATCTCGTACAGGGTGGGCAGGATCTCAGAATAGTCAAGGGACTTCTTCGCCTTTGCCCACTGACCGCCCAGCATCTTGGCAAGTTCAACGACGCGTGCGCTCTTGTCGCTCACGACGTACTCGTTGACGGTCGCCTTTGTCTGGGAAACGATGTCGTTGATGCGGTCGGTCGCATCCTTGCTGGAGTTCTTCTCCATCTCGAATGCGAGGGAATCGATGTCAGAGATGGTGACGACTGCCGCGTCGTGCGCGGTATTGTATGCCGATTCCAGATCGACGTGCTTGAACTCGAACTTGTCGAAATTCTTGCACTTCTTGGTCAGTTCGTCAGCTTTCTGCTTGTCGTCACCTGCGATAGCGGTGATCATCGCCTTATTGAGGTTGCCGAGGTAGGTATTGAAGTTCTCGCGGCTCTCTCTCTGGCGTGCCTTGCCCTTGAGGATCATTGCCTCGGTGAGCTGTCTGCCGATCTTGACGATGGGGTTGAGGCTCGACATGGGGTCTTGGAAGATCATCGCGATCTTATCGCCGCGAATTCTGTGGAAGTCCTCCTCAGAGATCTTCAGCAGATCCTTGCCGTCGTAAATGATCTCGCCAGACTCGGTGAGGGCATTGTTTGCCTGAATGCCGAGAATCGCCTTGGATGTGACCGACTTACCAGAGCCAGACTCGCCAACGATGGCAAGCGTCTCGCCCTTAGCGAGGTCGAAGCTGATATCGCGCACAGCCTGCACCTTGCCGTTGTTGGTGCGGAAGGAGATGCGCAGGTCTTTAACCGAAAGTTTTGTTTCCATTAGTCTTCCGCTCCTCTCGTGGTGGGATTGAAGGCATCACGCAGGCCGTTGCCGAAGAGGTTGAAGCAGATCATCAGCAGAGCCATATAAACGGAGGGCCACAGCATTGCGTGCGGTGCGGTGGTCATATTGGTCTGTCCAGAGGACATGAGCGTACCGAGGGTCGCGCCAGCGAAGGTATCGAGGTCAACGATGCCGAGGTAGCTCATCGAGGTTTCCGAACCGATAACGCCGGGGATGACGAGCGCGCAGCTCGTGATCATCGTGCCGATCGCGTTCGGGAAGATGTGCTTGAACATCAGGCGACCGTCACGAGCACCGAGGGTGCGTGCAGCCATGACGAATTCCTGACTCTTGAAGCGGTAGAACTGCTTACGGGTCAAGCCTGCCATGCCGATCCAGCCTGTCAGCACGAATGCGAACAGGAACGACGGCACAGGGCCGACTTTCTCAGCCAGATGGAGCTGGAACAGCGTCGTCACAACGATGAACGGAACGCCAGAAAGGATATCCGCGATACGGTCAAGGATCATATCGACCTTACCGCCGTAGTAGCCCTGAATTGCGCCGTAGACAGCGCCGATGCTCAGGTTGATCGCAGAAACGAAGATCGCGAAGAAGATGGAGAAACGTGCACCAACGCCGATGGCGCAGAAGAGGTCACGACCCTTTGCATCCGTACCGAGGATGTAGTTCGGCTCCATGCCGTTGAGGTACTGATAGTAGTTATAGTAGCACACACGCACCTGAACAGCGCCCGACTTGACAGCAGAATAGATATAACTGCCGTCGTCGCCAGCGATGCGCATCTTCGAGGTGTAGGGTGCGCCCTCAAGGCTCTTGTTCGTGCAGTAGACGGGCACGAAATTGCCGTCCTTATCGAGCTTTGCATTGCCCTTGGCATCGACCTCGTACCAGATGTTCGGGGAGCTCGTTGCGCCGCCGATATCGTTGGGGTCAACGTAGGGATAGATGACCTGGATCTCGTTTTCATCCTGCCATTGCTGGAGCTTTTCAAAATCGGTATAGGAGAGGGTCAGGTACATCACACCTGTCTCATAGTAGCGATTGGTCTCGATGGTGTAGCTCGAACGCTCGACCATCTCGCCGCGCTCCTTGACCTCGTAGGTCGATTGGCTGATGATGCGGATGACGGGATCGTAGCCAGTTTCCTCAGCAACGCCGCGCCAGTAGTTCATAGAAGCCTCGTTCTGAGAATCGAGGGTACGGCCGCCGTTGAAGATGCCGATATTGAGCTTTGCGATCGCAGGGATATAGGAAGGGCTGTTGCGGTAGATCATATCCTCCTCACGGATGGAGTAGGGGGACAGAACAGGCGCAACGAATGCGTAAAGCAGCAGGCAGATCAGAATGACTGCCGCGATCACAGAGGACTTATTCTTACGGAAGCGCAGGAAGGCATCTGCCAAGAAGCTGCGCGCCTTAGTATCGAGCTTTTTGTCATGCAGGCGCTCGTTTTGCTGCACGAATGCAAACTTTTCCTGCGGGATGGAATTATAATTTGTATTCTTATTCATTTCTTCGACCCCATTCTGATGCGCGGATCGATCAAACCGTAGCTGATATCGACCACAAGGCCAGCCAGCAGACCGATGGCAGTATAGAAGCAAGTGGACAGCATGAAGATATTGTAGTCACGGCCGTTGATGGCTTTCAGCGTAAGGCCACCGACACCGGGGATAACGAAAATCTTCTCGATAATGAACGAGCCGCCCAGAATACCGATAAATTCGCCAAAAATCGCAGGAACAATAACAACGAAGCAGTTGCGAAGCGCATGGCGGATGGTCGCCTGCGTCTTGCTAAGACCCTTTGTGCGTGCAAGGAGCATGAATTCGCTCGTCAGCACCTCGGTCAGCTCCGCACGGGTGGTGCGGGTGAAGCCCGCGATAACGCCCATGGACAGAGAAAGCACAGCAGGGACCATGCTAAGGAACATTGACCAAGAGAAATAGTCCGTGCCGCCATTCATAACGAACGGGAACCATTTAAGCTTGGAGCAGAAAATGTACTGAACCAGAAACGCATATACAAAGCTGGGGACAGAAATACAGACCATGGTCACGGTGGAAATGGTGTAATCGATCCATGTATTCTTCTTCAGAGCGGCCCAGATACCCAGACCGATACCCAGCGGGATCGTCCAAATAATAGAATAGAGATTGATGATCATGGAAGCAGGAAGCTTCTCAAAGAAAATCTCCGTAACAGCATAGCCGGGGTAAAGCTCTTCACTCAGACCCCAATCAAAACTGGTGACGACATTTTTCAGGAATATACCAAATTGAACCATATACGGTTCGTTGTAGCCCATCGCTTCGCGTTTTGCTGCGACGAGGATGGCGTTAGGATTCTGCGGATCGAGAGGAAGCGGCGGCAGCATCCGAATGAGCACAAAGCACATACAGGTGATGATCAGGAAGACCATCAGCATATAAAACAATCTTTGTAGTGTATATTTGAACATATGCACCCTCCTTGTAGCGAATTGTCCTCCCACAATCAGGGAGGTCAACGCCCTTTGAGTGTGAGAATAGAAACTTAACACTAGTATGGGGGGCGTGAGCCCCCCACCCTAGTGTTGATGTGAAGTTTTTTTAGCTCGTACTATATGAATTAGTACTTCAGCTCACCAGAAGCAACGTACTCATCCCACTCGGTGTCGTTGTAGTTGTAACGGAGGTAGGTGATACCGCCGCGACCCATGACAGGGTTGTAGTCCTCAACGACGTAGAATGCCTTCTGGCTCAGCAGAGCCATAGAACCAGCCTGCGTGAACGGCAGGTAGTTGTAGTGGAGCAGGACTTCCTCTTCGAGGGCTGCGAGGATGCTCAGACGAGTATCCTGATCAACAACGCCTTCGCCGAAGTTGTAGTAGTTGTCGCCGACTTCCTGTGCAGTGCCGACGAGAGCCTCCTGCCACTGCGTCAGGGACATGGTGATCTCTTCGCCATCGATGGTCAGAGTGACAGGGACGGAGGAAGCATCGAACCATGCTGCATCGTACTGATAGCTATCGTTGGTGTAGACCTCGAACAGGCCGTAGGGATCCATGGTCGAACCAGTCCAACCAGCCATAACGATGTCCTTAGTACCAGCCTTGATCTGGTCAGCCCAAGCATCGCCCAGAGGTGCGGAGACCTCGTAGAGGATCTTGCCCTCGAAGCCAGTGCCCTCAGCACACTTGTTTGCGCAGTCGGTCAGCCACTGGATGATCTGCTTCATCTTGTCGGAAGCCTCGTTGTTGCCGCCCAGAGAGTAGGTCAGCTTGATGGTCTGGTCAGAGATGCCGTCGCCATCGTTATCGGTGATGTAGCCAAGCTCCAGAGCCTCTTTGTAAGCCTCCTGGAACCAATCCTTTGCTGCAACGGGATCGTAACCAGTGATGGTCGCAACAGCTGCATCGAGGGATTCGTAAGCAGTAGCGTCAACGCCGTAGACATTGCAGATAGCCTGCTTTGCGTAGTCGGTGTCGCGGTACTTAGCGCCCGTGTCGGGATCGTAGATGTAAGCATTGCCGATCAGGCCGAATGCGGGGGACTGTGCGGGGGAGAACTTATCGCAGTACTCCTGCTTGTCGTATGCCAGACCCAGTGCTCTGTGGAAAGAGGTCAGGGTCAGGGTCTCGAGGTCATACTTGGTGGTATCGAAGCCATCGCTGTTCTCGCGCTCAACGATCGCATCCATGTTACCATTGAGGATCATGAAGTAGATAGCCGTGCCAGGGGTGAAGTGGCAGTACTCGCTCTTGGAGTATGCTGCGTAGTCGTCGGACTGCAGACCGTACTGCATCAGCTGACCAGCGAAGAACATTTCCTTAGCCGTAGCGACCTCGTTGATGACCTGGCAGTCGATGTCGGTGGTCATGAACATGGGGTAGATCTTACCGTTGGAAGGGTCCTTGTAGACGTGCTCGCCATCGGTATAGCCGTACCAGTTCTCGTTCTTGGTGAAGTGCATGCTCTTGTCTCTCTGGTATGCGTCGATGACGTAAGGACCATAGGACCATGCAGTTTCAACAGAGGTGTTGTAAGTGGAGGAGTAGACAGTACCAGAAGCGGTGGTCTCTTCCTTCAGGCATGCGTCGTAAGCGTCGCACTTAACGAGCCAGTTGCTCGTCAGAGAGTACAGCAGGTTGAAGCCTGCGAGGCTCTTCTTCAGAACGAAGGTGATCTGGTACTCGCCAGACTCATACAGGCCGACGGTGTCGAACGTGGTCTCGCCGTAGACTGCATTGTAAACGAAGTAGTTGGGGACGCTCAGACCATCGGTCTCGTTCCAGCTGGGGTTGGTTGCGGTGACATCGGTGATCCATGCCAGCGTGTCATCATTCAGAGGTGCAAGACCCTCTTCGTTCATCGCTGCAACCAGTTCATCCCAGTGATCGAGAGTGAAGTAGGTCGCGCCGTAAGCATCAACATACTGCTTCAGGCTGTAGCCACCCATCTGGGAGATTGCGTAGTCAACAGCAACGTAAACGGGCTGGCCATCGGGAGTGGTGTAGTTGCCATCCTCGCCCTTGACGAGATCAGCAACGGTGTAAGCGCCAGACACGCCGTTATCGGTCAGAACGCTCTGGCCCTGCAGTGCGTAGTTCTCAGCACCGACAAGGACGAAGCTACCAGTGTAGTAGCCGTTTGCACGGTAGTTCAGAAGCTTCGGATCGAGCAGACGCTTCATGGACTCGATGTAGTCAACAGCCTTGATGGGGGTGCCATCCTGCCAAGTAGCATTCTGGTTCAGGTCGATGGTGTAAGCGTAGCCGCTCTCAGCCTGCTCGGGAATGCCGAACTCGGGGTGCTCAGCCTTGACCTGTGCGGTCACGTCAACAGGCTCGGAAGCAGCCATCTCAGGAACGATCTTGTAACCTGCGTAGGGCTCTTTGCCATCAACGGGGTGCAGCTCATCGTTGAAGATGAAGCTGTAGAAGCCGACCGTGGTGTAGTCCAGAGGATAGGACTGATCAGAAGTCTCGTAGGTGTGGGGATTCCACGTTGCGGACAACTGGGTGGTCCAGTCGGTGTAGGTGTACTTGCCGTCGAAGCTCTCGACGACGAGCTGTTCGCCCTCGGTCGAAGCGGTGGTGGACTCAGAAGATGCATCGGGTGCCGTGGTGGTCACATCCACGTCATCGTTTGCGCATCCAGCAAACAGAGCCATTACCATTGCCAGAGCAAGCAGCAGCGCAATAGTCTTTTTCATTTGGGTTTCCTCCTCATAAAAGGTTATTCATTCAAGCCATGCGTGTTTTGTTTTTGCGCTTTTCTTGAATAAATTTGAACTTATTGTAACGTGTCTTTCGCAGAATGTCAAATGTTTTTTTCACTTTCTGCAATCTTAACAATTTCTTAAAGTTCGTTTTTTCTGAATTGTGCAATCAGACGGATTCCCGAAAACAACGCACGTTTTTCTGTCTACGACAGACACTATTCGCTAATTTCCGTCACACGCAGTACATTCCTCGCGGACACGCGGGAGGGCACGGGATTTGTAAAGCTTGTACATTTCTTCCACCGCAAGGCGCGTCTTTGCGACCACATCCCCCGCATCCTGCGGGAAGCAATAATAGAGCTTTTCGTTGTCACCGATGCAGATGACATCGGCGATCTCGTACCAGTAATAGTCCGCATACAGACCATAACACGCTTGTGGCTTCTGGGTATAGCTCAGCTTTCCGTCACAGCCTGTGAGGGTAAAGCCATTTTCATCGTGTGTTAAGTGCCCCTGCCCTACCATATAGATATTCTTGAAATCCACGAGCATTCCGATCTTCACATCGCACGAAAGCTTGTACGTCCCCGCTAGGATCTCCTGCTTGACGCATTCGCGCTCCCATGCATAATAGTCGGGGATGTGCGGGATCTCCGTTTCGCCATGGATCGCCTCGAGCTCGCCAAGCGGGGTGAGGGTGTAGGTTTTGCCGCAGGCGGCGCAGCGCAGCTGTGTCCCCTCGCCGTGCATCTTCCCTTCCGTGCCGCACGATGCACATTTATATAAGATGCGGCTGAGCCCATCGGCGCGGAACGGCTCGTCGATGCTGAGCCGCTGCTCTTTCTGCCACTTGAAGTGGTCAAAAGAGAACGCCGCGTCCAGTCCATCCGAAAGTTCCTTCACGCTCTTATTCTTGATATCCTCGCGCGTGTAGAGGAGCTTGACCTTTGCCGACACAGGCACGCTCTTGCGCACCTGCAATTCATTATAGAGCGGATTGCGCGAGAATGCGCCGAATGTTTCAATCATCACAACGGGCACATCGAACTTTTTTAGCAATACACCCATTTTGCGCGGTAGGGGCGTTGCCGTGCCATCAAAAGAATAGCTCGCCTCGGGATACATGAGCACGCTCGTCTTTAGTTCCTTGAAGCAGTATTCCATATCGCGCACAAGGCGCATATCCGTCACGAATTTCTGCGTCGGGATACATCCGATCCTTCGCATGAGCCACGCCATCAACCCGCCCATTCCGACAAAGCCATCCGACGTACATACTATATTAAATGCGCGCGGATACAAAATGCGGTGTGCGATCTGCAAATCGAGGAAACACGAGTGATTCATCAGCACAAGGCAGGGCTGATCTGCCGCAAGCGCATCCATGCCCTCCTCGGTATAGTGAAACTGCGTTCCCGAAAGCCCCACATACGTCAGCCCCCGAATGAGTTCGCGCCAGAATCGGTTCGGGCGAACAGGGTCAAGACGCGGATAGTGCGGGAGCGCGGCGACCTTTTCGTATTCCATTTCCTTTACGGTCGTTTTCATAGGCTCGATGTCCTTTCTTCTTTCCAAATATGCCCCTATTATACTTGACGCGACACGCTTCGTCAAGAAATACCTGTTTTGCAGTCATCGCATACAGTATTCTATGCATATATTCACTCATTTTTGCATATTTATTTTGCATTCGTAATTTGTATATTCGCATATTCCGTGCGTTTTTGTATGTTTTTATCAATTTTTACCTGCTGTTTTCGCATTTTTGCACGCACGATTGTCATTTCCTCTAATTGACGAACCGTATAAACGGTTGTATAATGCATACATCAAAAACATCCTCCGACCAAGGATGCGACCGATCACAATTAAGGAGATATGAATTATGAAAAAGTTAATCGCGCTCACCCTTTCCGTGCTTATGCTCGCTACCATCTTCTGTGGTTGCCAAGCATCCGACGTATCCACCACAGGTGTCAAGACCGTCACCGCTGGTGTCCTCACCGTCGCCACTTCCCCTGACTTCGCTCCCATGGAGTTCACCGACCCGACCAAGTCTGGTCAGGATATGTACATCGGCTTCGACATCACCCTTGCGAAGTACATCGCCGAGTCCATGGGGCTGACCCTCAACATCATGCCCATGAGCTTCGAGGCAAGCCAGACTGCTGTTTACTCTGGCACGGTCGATATGGCGATCTCCGGTTTTAGCTGGAAACCCGACCGCGCAGATAAGTACAACCTCTCCGACTACTACCACGCAGGTGATAACGAAGATGAGCAGATCCTCATCACCCTCGCTGAGAACGGCGACAAGTACGCGACCCTCGAGGGTCTGAAAGGCGCTAAGATCGGCGTTCAGAACGCTTCCCTCCAACAGGATCTTGCAACCGAGCAACTGACCGAGTGTGAGATCATTCCGTTCACCGACCTCGGCACGGCAGTTCTTCAGCTCAAGAGTGGCGACTTCGACTGCATCGCAGTTGCCGACGGCAATGGCGACTCCATCATGGTCAAAAACCCCGAGATCGCAAAGAGCGGCTTCAACTTCGTTGTTGACGAGAAGTACACGGGCAATGTCGTTCTGATGCAGAAAGGCAACGACGAGCTGACCGAAGCAGTCAACGCCGCACTCGCTTCCTCCAAGGATCTGTGGGATGGCTGGTACGCAGAGGCACAGCAGCTCTCTGGTGTCGAGACCTCTTATGACGACGACGGCAACGCCATCCTCGAATAAAAACAATTCTTCTGACCGACAGCCACTCGGCTGTCGGTCAGACCCTGTAGGGCAGATTTTCTTTTCAGCGCAGTGCCCGCCACTGCATTGACAAGAGCATCTGATTCCATTATATTATATAGTATAGATACAAGAAAGGACACTCTCTATGAAATTTGAACTCTTCCTCCCGAATCTCATCGAAATCTGGCAGAAATACTGGCAGCTTTTCCTGTTCACAGGTCTAAAAAACACGCTGATCTTGACCTGCATCTCCGTGGCGCTCGGCACGGTGCTCGGTTCGCTCATCGCTATGATGAAAATGTCGAAACTGCGCATCGTCCGCTTCATCGCCTCTGTCTACATCGAGGTCATCCGCGGCACGCCGATCCTGCTTCAGCTGTACGTTTTCTATTTCGTTCTGCCGAATGTACTGCCATTCCTCAAACTCAGCCAGTTCATGTGGGTGTCTATCGCACTTTGCATCAACTCTGCCGCTTATGTTTCCGAGGTCATCCGCTCTGGCATTCAGGCGGTCGATAAAGGGCAGACCGAAGCAGCGCGTTGCCTTGGTCTGAGCGAGAAGCAAACGATGCTGCGCATCATCTTCCCGCAGGCGATCCGCAATATCCTGCCCGCGCTCGGCAACGAATTCATTATGATGCTCAAGGAGACTTCCCTCGCATCCACGTTCTTCCTCGGCGATATCATGACCTCTTACAACATCGTCAAGGGCGCAACATACCTCACCCTCGAGCCGCTGACCATCGTTGCGGTCATCTACCTGTGCCTGACGTTCCCCCTGAGCAAGCTCGTTGACCGCTTCGCCAAGAGAATGTCGAGCAACACCAGCTACCACAACCACAGCAAAAAGGCAAAGAAGTAAAGCGGAGGAAATTACAATGGAAATGATCAAAACTGTCGATCTACATAAAAGCTTCGGCGACCTGCACGTGCTCAGCGGTGTCAACCAGACCATCCAAAAGGGCGAGGTCGTGTCCATCATCGGTCCGTCTGGCGGTGGCAAGTCCACATTCCTGCGCTGCCTGAATCTGCTCGAAAAGCCCGAGCAGGGCAAGATCTACTTCGAGGGCACGGAGATCACGGGCAACCTCACAAAAGAAGAGAAGAAGCGCATCCGCGCTGGCGAACTTCCCAAGCCCGCAAAGGTCAATATCGACCTGCACCGTCAGAAAATGGGCATGGTATTTCAGCATTTTAACATCTTCCCCCACCTGAGCGTCGCTGAGAACGTTACCCTTGCACCCAAGCTTCTCAAAGGCAAGACCGAAGCCGAAGCCGCCGAAATGGCTAAGGAGCTCCTAAATCGCGTCGGTCTGCTCGAAAAATACGACGAAATGCCCAGCAACCTCTCTGGCGGTCAGAAACAGCGCCTTGCCATCGTGCGCGCGCTCGCCATGGAGCCCGATGTGATGCTTTTCGACGAACCCACCTCCGCGCTCGACCCCGAGATGGTCGGCGAAGTGCTCGATGTCATCAAAGGGCTCGTTTCCACAGGCATGACCTCCGTGATCGTCACGCACGAAATGGGCTTCGCCCGCGAGGTTTCCGACCGCGTCCTTTTCATTGCCGACGGCAACATTCTCGAGGACGGCAAGCCCGAGCAGGTCTTCACCGCCCCCAACCATCCGCGTTTACAGGATTTTCTGCGTAAAGTCCTTTAATTCCTTTAATCAAGGAGAAATCGCTATGAACAAGCAGGCACTTTATCAGACCATTGAAGAGAAAAAAGCGCTCCTCACCGAATTAAGCGACAAAATTTGGGAATATTCCGAGCTTTCCATGCTCGAATACAAATCGACCGCCGCATATCTCGCCCTTTTGCGCGCTGAGGGCTTCACCGTCACCGAGAATCTTTGCGATATCCCAACCGCTTTTTGCGGTAGTTATGGCACAGGACATCCCATCATCGGCATTTTGGGCGAATACGATGCCCTTTCTGGGCTTTCGCAGGAAGCGGGCGCGACCGAGCCGAAGCCCCTCGTCGCAGGTGGCAACGGACAGGGGTGCGGACACAATCTCCTCGGCGCAGGCGCACTCGGCGCGGCGATCGCCATCAAGGACGCCATCGCCGCTGGCACGCTTTCGGGCACGGTGATTTTCTACGGTTGCCCCGGTGAAGAGGGGTGCGCAGGCAAGACGTTCATGGCACGCGAGGGCATTTTCCGTCAGCTCGATGCCGCGATCACGTGGCACCCCGGTGACACGAATGAAGTGACTGTCGGCTCGTGCGCCGCGTGCCTGCAATACGAGTATACGTTCCATGGCATTTCCGCGCACGCCGCAGGCGACCCCTATAACGGCCGCTCCGCGCTCGATGCCGCCGAGCTTATGAATATCGGCGTGCAATTCCTGCGCGAGCATATGCATCCTAAGGAATCCGTCCACTATTCCATCGCCGACGCGGGTGGCATTTCCCCGAATGTCGTGCAGTCCCATGCACGCCTGATCTACATGGTGCGCGGTGAGACCGTCCGCACGGCAAAGGCGCTCTTAAAGCGCGTGGACGACATCGCTCAAGGCGCGGCGCTTATGACAGGTACGACCGTTACCTCCCGCCAGATCGACGGCATGGCAAGCACCCTTTCCAATACCGTCCTTGAAAAGCTTCTTTATGAGAATCTTCTTGCCGCGCCCCTGCCTGCGTACTCGCCCGATGAGATCTCCTACGCGGAAGCGCTGAAAAGTACCTTCCCCCCTGCCCCGCTTCCCGCACAGCTTTCGCAGGACGACCCCGCAACGCGCAAATTTATCATCGAAAAGACCGAGAACGGCAAGGTCGCGCTCAATAATTTCGTCGTTCCCTATGTCCCCTCGAGCAAATTCAGCGCAGGCTCGACCGACGTTGGCGATGTGAGCTGGCTCACCCCGACCGCACAGATCACCACCGTCACTTGGCCGTCTGGTTCTCCTGGGCATTCCTGGCAGAATGTCTCCTGTGGCAAGACCGCCGTCGGCTATAAAGGGCTTCTCTACGCCGCAAAAGTCCTCGCAGGTACAGCCGCTGATCTTATGACCGATCCAGAGCTGCTCAGTCAGGCGCGCGACGAATTCAACTTCACCGCCGCCGAGGGCTACGATTGCCCCATCAACGCAACTCTCACCCCCGCCCCGCAATAACGAGCAAAAATGAACAGGTACTCGGGCTTCCTGAGTACCTGTTTTTATTATCTTTCCGCTCCCGCCCAGTCTGGCAATGCTTCAAATTGAAGCATTTTTCCGTGGAGCGGGAATGTGATGCGGCGTGAAAAGAGGCGCGGAGCAGAAATATCGTCGCGCGCGCCGTATTTATGGTCGCCCACAAGCGGGAACCCACGGCTTGCGAACTGGACGCGGATCTGGTGTGAACGTCCCGTGTAAAGGCGGATGTGCACAAGCGATGTTTCCCCCGCAGAGAGGCGCTCGAAGCACAAGCGGGCAAATTTTACGCCCTTTCGCTCCTTTTTGACAACAAATACCTTGTTTTTTCGGCTGTCTTTGAATAGATAGTCCTCCCAATCGCCGCTTTCGGGCGGCGTTCCGTGCACCATGGCGACATATTCCTTGACCATCTCCCCATCTTGAACCGCGCGGGACAGAGTAGCCGCCGCACGGCGGTTGCGCGCATAGACCATCACCCCGCCAACGTTCTGATCGAGGCGGTGAATGGGAAATACCTCGCCACCGAGCGTTTCGATGAGCGCGGCAGGAAGCTGAGATTCCGAATCCAGCCCTACAGGTTTTATGCACACGACGATATCGGCATCGCTGTATATAATTTCCATTGCGTTCCTCCAAGTAATTTTTACTCATTATAGCATATCTCGCAGGAAAATGAAAGTTGCGCTTGCAACTTTTTTGAAAATATTGTATAATCATACCGTGAAATGGAGGAATGTAATGTGACAACAGAGCAGTATCGCAAAAAATCGCCCCTTATGATCTTTTTATCGTATTTTAAGAACCACAAGCGTCTGTTCGCGATCGACGTTTTGTGCGCGGTAGGCATTTCCGTCGTAGATCTCATCTTCCCACTCATCACGCGCAGTGCGCTGTATGATATGCTACCGAATAAGATGTACCAGACCTTTTTCACGGTCATGCTGATCGTGGTCGGATGCTATGTGATCCGTTCGGTGCTCAATTATATCGTTGCATACTATGGGCACACATTCGGCATCCGCGTGGAGGCGGATATCCGCGCAGACCTCTTCCGACGGATGCAGGAGCTGAGCTTCGATTTTTACGACAAAAACCGCACAGGTCAGCTCATGAGCCGCCTGACAAGCGATCTATTCGACCTGACCGAGCTTGCGCATCACGGCCCTGAGGACATCCTGACATCGGTGATGACCATTGTTGGCGCACTTGTCGTGATGGCATCGATCCGCTGGCAACTCGCGGTCGTGGTCGCCATGATGATCCCCGTTTTCCTCGCGGTCGTGATGCTCATGCGCAGGCAGAGAGGGCGTGCCGCCGCGGCTGTCAAGGAAAAGACCGCACATATCAATCAGGAGATTGAAAGCAGTCTTTCTGGCATCCGCACAACGCGGGCTTTTGCAAATGAAGAAGTCGAAAATGCACGCTTTACCGCGGCAAATGCCGTCTACAAGACCTCAAAGCGCGAATTTCACAAGGCAATGGGTCTATTCAACAGCACGCTGGAATTTTTCCTTTGCAGTCTGAATGTGGTCGTGATCGGCATCGGCGGCTATTATGTGATGAAAGAGCAGATGGACTATCTGGATCTTCTGACATTCAGCCTGTATATTTCCGCATTTATCAATCCCATGCGACGCTTGGCGAACTTCTCGGAGATGTTTGCCAACGGCTTCGCAGGGCTCAACCGCTTCGTTTCGATCATGCGCACCGAACCGACCATCCGTGACAAAGCAGATGCAACGCCCCTTGAAGATGTGCATGGCGAGATCGATGTAGCGCACGTTTCCTTTGCCTACGACGGCGACCTCGCTGTGCTACACGATGTTTCTCTGCACGTAGCGGCGGGCGAGACGATCGCGATCGTCGGCCCTTCTGGCGGTGGCAAATCGACGCTGTGCCAGCTCATCCCCCGTTTTTACGAGGTGACAGAGGGCGCGATCAGGATCGACGGGCAGGATGTGCGCGATGTGACCCAACGCTCCATCCACCAGAATATCGGCATCGTACAGCAGGACGTGTTCCTCTTTGCAGACACGATTTTCGAGAACATCCGCTACGGCAAGCCCAACGCCACGATGGAAGAGGTCGTGGAAGCGGCGAAAAAAGCAGAAATTTATGACGACATCGTCGCCATGCCCGACGGTTTCCAGACCTATGTCGGCGAGCGTGGCACGCTCCTCTCGGGCGGTCAGAAGCAGCGCGTAGCGATCGCACGCATCTTCCTCAAGAATCCGCCGATCCTCATCCTCGATGAGGCAACATCGGCACTCGATTCCGTGACAGAAGCAAAGATCCAGCGCGCATTCGACAAGCTCGCAAGGGGACGAACGACCCTCATCATTGCGCACAGGCTCAGCACGATCCGCTCGGCAAATCGCATCGTCTCCATCGCCGACGGCGTGATCACCGAATGCGGCACGCATCAGGAGCTTCTGGAAAAAGGTGGCATCTATGCCGAGCTTTACAAAACGCAGAATGCGCTTGCACTTGAAGCGCTGAATTAAATCAAAAAGCGATCAACCGTAAAGGCTGATCGCTTTTTTAGGTCTTTATCGCATCACAAGCTCGCCATCGATGCAATCGACCGTTACTGTCTGCTCAGGAAGAACATCCCCGCGCAGAAGCTTCTTCGAGAGCATCGTCTCGACCGTGTGCTGAACATAACGACGTAGCGGGCGAGCGCCATACTGCGGGTCATACGCCGCATCCACGATGCTCTGCTTCGCCGCCTGCGTCAGTTCAACGCGGATCTGCTGATCCTCAAGGCGTGCATTGAGTTTCGCGATTTGAAGATCAATGATCTTTGTCACATTTTCCTTCGTCAGCGGCTTATAGAACACGATCTCGTCCAAGCGGTTTAAGAATTCTGGGCGGAACGAGCGCCGCAAGAGTTGCTGTACCTGCGCCTTTGCGTCCTCGTCGATCGTGCCATCGGCATTGATGCCACCAAGCAGAAATTCTGAGCCAAGATTCGAGGTAAGGATAATGACCGTGTTCTTAAAATCGACAGTTCTACCCTGCGAATCGGTAATTCGGCCATCGTCGAGCACCTGAAGCAGGACGTTAAACACATCGGGGTGCGCTTTTTCCACCTCGTCAAACAGCACGACAGAATACGGCTTTCTTCGCACAGCCTCGGTCAACTGACCGCCCTCTTCATAGCCGACATATCCTGGAGGCGCGCCGATCAGGCGCGAGACAGAGAATTTCTCCATATATTCGGTCATATCAATGCGGACAAGGTTATTTTCGTCGTCAAAAAGTGCCTGTGCCAATGTTTTCGCAAGTTCTGTTTTGCCGACACCCGTCGGCCCTAAGAACAGGAACGAGCCAATGGGGCGGTTCGGGTCTTGAATGCCCGCGCGACTGCGCTGGATGGCTTCCGTGACCGCTGTGACCGCTTCTTCCTGCCCAACAACACGCTTATGAAGCGTTTCGTCCAGATGCAGAAGCTTCTCCCGCTCACCCTGCACGAGGCGCGAAACAGGGATGCCCGTCCAGCGCTCCACAATGCGGGCGATCTCTTCATCCGTCACGCGGTCACGCAGGATATTGCTCTCTTTTACGCTCTGCGCGCGTTGCTCCTCCTCAGCAAGCGCTTTCTGCGCCTGCGGCAGGCGGCCATATTTCAGCTCCGCCGCCTTTTCGAGGTCATAGCGTTGCTCCGCCGCCTCGATCTGACGATTCAGATCTTCGATCTGCTCGCGGAGCTGTTGCACGCGGCCGATCGCATTCTTTTCATTTTCCCATTGCGCTTTCATCGCGTTGAAACTGTCTCGTTCCTCGGCAAGTTCCTTCTGAAGTTCTGCAAGGCGCGCTTTAGAAAGCGCATCCTCTTCCTTCTTCAGCGCCGCTTCTTCGATCTCCATCTGAATGATCTTGCGGGATACGGCATCCAGCTCTGTCGGCATCGAGTCCATTTCCGTGCGGATCTGCGCGCACGCCTCGTCCACGAGGTCGATCGCCTTATCAGGCAGGAATCGATCAGTAATATAGCGGTGGGAAAGGGTCGCAGCGGAAATAAGTGCGGAATCTGCGATTTTCACGCCATGGAACACTTCATAACGCTCTTTTAAGCCACGCAAGATTGCAATGGTATCCTCGACCGTCGGTTCGTCCACCTGCACGGGTTGGAATCGGCGTTCCAGCGCCGCATCTTTTTCGATATATTGTCTGTATTCGTCCAGCGTCGTCGCTCCGATGCAATGCAGTTCGCCGCGCGCAAGCATCGGCTTGAGCAAATTGCCCGCATCCATGCTTCCCTCGGTCTTACCAGCACCGACGATGGTATGCAGCTCATCGATAAACAATATGATCTGCCCATCGCTCTGCTTGACTTCCGCAAGGACAGCCTTTAATCTCTCCTCGAATTCGCCGCGATACTTCGCACCTGCGATGAGCGCGCCCATGTCGAGGGAGAAAATCGTCTTGTCCTGCAAAGATTTCGGCACATCCTTTTTCACGATCCGCTGTGCAAGCCCCTCCGCGATCGCCGTTTTGCCGACACCGGGCTCACCGATGAGAACGGGATTGTTCTTCGTCTTGCGCGAAAGAATTCGGATCACATTGCGGATCTCTTCATCGCGCCCGATCACGGGATCCATCTTCTGCTCGCGCGCACGCTTTACAAGATCCGTTCCATACTTTTCAAGCGCATCATACGTCCCCTCAGGGTTATCCGAGGTCACGCGCTGATTTCCGCGCACGCTTTGGAGCGCTTTGAGTACATTTTCTTTTGTGATGCGGTAGGTTTCAATGAGCGATTTTACATTTCCGCGCGCCGTAGAGATCAGCGCAAGAAACAGATGCTCAACAGAAACGAACTCATCTTTCATCTGCTTCGCCTCGTCCTCCGCGGCATTGAACGTTGCATCGACATCCGCCGAGATGTAAAAGCGATCTGCTTCGCGGCTTCCCGTCACAGCGGGCAGTTTCTTGAGTTCTGCATTGGCAGCCGCAGAGAAGCTCTCAACGGTGACATCCATTTTTCTAAGCAGTTGCGGGATCAGCCCACCCTCCTGCTCTAAGAGTGCAAGGAGCAGATGGATCTGTTCCATCTGCTGATGGGAATGCTTCACGGCAATATTCTGTGCCAGTTGCACAGCTTCCAGCGACTTCTGGGTATAGGACTTAAAATCCATATCGATCCTTCCTTTCAGTTTTAGCACTCTATCAAGTAGAGTGCTAATTTTCATTTACTCATACTATACCCCATTTTTCCAAAAAGTCAAGTGTCTATCACACAATGCACAAAAAATTCATATCTTGTATACTTTGCACAAGTTTCGATTCTATGTTTCTCCTTGCTTCATATTCTCTTAACAATTTCTTGCTTATTTTCTTAAAACCATCTCGATATAATAAAGGAGCAATGCAAAACATTTACTCTTTTTCATTTTCTTACCTCTCTTTTCTACGAAAGAACCCCGATGCGGTCTGGTCAACTGCATCGGGGTTCTTGTTTTCCCTGTTATAGCTTATTTCTGATTCGGATGCACGCCTCAATATGCATGATCCAATGGCGGGACAACGGCATTTGGAGCAAACCACGGAGTGATTTCCCACACCAGAAGTCCACGAGCCAAGCTGCATTTTCATCCGTGCTGACCACTTGAAGTGCACGTAAACGCTCCTTGTCCGAATCGTCATATTTTCTTTTCAAATCGCTATATGACATTGATCGCAACCATTTGTCTGTGCTCTCTTGAACAGACCGCGCATAGACATACAAAGCATCCAAATCGAGCGTCTTAGAAAAATCAACGATTTCCTTTCCCGCCAATTCATTACCAGTGGTGATGATCTTTGCCCCAATAGATGCTTGATGCTTCCAAAAAATCTCTTCATCGCGCAAAATCAATTCATGCACAACAATGTCCTCAATACGGAAGATATGCCAGATGGAATAGGCGATCGTTTTATTGTGATATCCTTTCGCATTTGGGTACGGCATGAGCGTAAAGTCTGACGGCGATAATTCCTTTTTCATCACTAAAAGCTCGTCCATCAGCATATTTCGCAAGTTCAAAAGTGTAGTAACACCATCAAAAAAGGTTTGTTTCTTTTTTAATTGCAACTGCATGGTTTTGTTTAATTCCGACCATCTTTGATTCATGCACACACCCGCTCTCAATACCTATTATTTTTTACAACGATACCAATCTAAAAACTCTCGGATATAACGCTCATTTGGCGTGATGATGTTGATATCGATCTGCGGATTTTTTGAAGCAAAAACATTCAACATTTCAGTTAAATTATCCTTAGATTTCATGTAGTCCCTTACTATGTAATCATCCGATACGCCCGCATTCGCAAGAAGCATCGCCGACACAACGCCTGTGCGATCTTTGCCTGCGTTGCAAAAATACAGAACATTTGACGATGATGCCTCCATGAAATCGATCGTCCGCAAAAGCTTATCATCCACCATCTGAATGTAGGATTTTGAAACAGCATCCACACAGGACGGAACAAGATCCCCTCCAGTCACAGGCATACTGTAGTAAAGAAAACGCCGATCGGATGACAGGGGGCACATTTTTCTATTTTGCTCAGCTTCCGTTCGCAGATCAATGATCGTTGTAATGTTGTGTTCAACCATCCAACTCGCCTCCGCGTCAGAAACAACCGTCGGAACATCGCTCCGTATAAATTTCAAGCTATTAGGAAATATAGCACGCGTATTGCGTGTATTTTCAAAAATGAAGATCATAAAACTCCCCCAAACGCCAAGTAACAACAAGCAAAAGAGTCTATATTTATAATACCATACGATCACTTCACCTTTCAAGACTTTGTATAGTATGTTTCAATTTGTAAGTACACCAACTCTCGAGTGTCCGCAACGTTACAGAGAGGAAAATGTACATTTTTTTGCAAATTCTTCTTCGATAACCGCCAACGGATTCTCCCCCTCTGGGAGTAGAAGCTGTCACAAAAAATCTATCTGATTTTTTTACACTCGTTACATCCAAAGCTCCATCTCTTCGCTGAGACAAAACCCAAACTTCTCATATAGATGCTTCCCCACCGCCGAGGGTTTCAGTTTTACCGTGTGTACGCCCTTGCATTTTAACCATTCCAGAAGCGCTTTCATAATTTCGGAAGCATAGCCGTTTCTTCGCTTTTCTGGGATGCAGTACACGTCAATAATATAGCCATACATGGGTGTCTTAAAAAAGCAGAACGGAACATCCTCCTTGATCACCGCACCCCCACACGCAACCACACGACCGTTTTCATATGCGAAATAATGACAACATATGTCTTCCCGATAGAGCTGCTCATATTTTGCATAGATCTGTTCTTCGGCGTTGTCCTGTAATAAAGCGAAAGACCCAACTTCCCGAAACATATCCATCTTCAGCTTGACCACAACATCCAAATCTCGAATTTCCGCTTTTTTGATCTCCATAACTATATCCCCCAAATCAGTAAATGATATAATATGCTAGTTGCTTGTACGTATTGTACCATATTTTCTGTCACTACACAACCCCTTTGCGCATGGGCTATACGCAATAGGGGCGGTGAACGTATGCCATGGCGCACGCGCGTATTATACTGTAGGATGGGATACCCCCCACCGCCCACATCGCGATAACGGAAATGTGTGTATCCCATCGTAGGTACACCCATCCTCAGGCGTCCGTCTATCGCACCCGAAATCAGTAAACATGTCCGTGTTTAGCAGAATCCACCGTCCATAGACCGTAGGGTGGGGGTACACCCCCACCGCCAATGTTGCGACCACGGAAATGCGCGTTATTCTGCCAGTCTTTCGATGACCGCCAAAGGCTTCTCGTCGGGGAGAAGCTGTCACAAAAAATCTACCTGATTTTTTGTGACTGATGTGGGGGAGCAACGTTGCAAATTTAGGAAGTAGTCGCGTTATACGTACTGCGGTAGCCCCACATCCGTCACGGCTTTGCCGTGCCACCAGTTTTTAACGGTATGATTGCCACTGGCAATCATTGATATTTTGATTCGCTGCGCGGAGCACCATTCCCCAAGGAGAAGGCTTTCCTCAGTCGTCGGGGATATTCTATCAAACAAACCGTGCAAATAATCGATGGTGCGTCGGTGGGTGTGTACCCCCACCCTACAATATATCTTGTAAAAAATAGCATAAAAAAAGCCTCCTACTTTCGTAGGAGGCTTGTGTTCGCGTTACCTATCTT
>CAZVJJ010000019.1:0-25787 GCA_964627295.1 uncultured Oscillospiraceae bacterium
CGGAACGCGATATGTACCGCAAGCTTCTGGCGCAGTAACTTCACATTCCCCGAAATCCAGCCTGGAAACAGGCTGGATTTTCTTTTTGTCCACGACTGCGCTTGATGGCGGTATTTCTTTTCCTTGAAACTTCTTTCCATTTTTGCTTCCAAAATGTAACACTCATAAGCGCGTTCGATTTGGCAAAGCTATGATTGCGGAAGGAAAAGACGCTCTCCGAACGGAAAGCATCTTTGCTTTCCGAAAAAGAAAAAAGGAGAGAAGCGTTATGAAGAACACGAATCAGATCAATGTCCCGCAGGCACGTGAGGCTATGGACAAGTTCAAGATGCAGGCAGCATCCGAGGTCGGTGTCAACCTGACCAATGGCTATAACGGCCACCTGACCTCTCGCGAGGCAGGCTCTGTCGGCGGCCAGATGGTCAAGAAGATGATCGAGGCTTACGAGCAGGGGATGCAGTAAGGACAAAAAGTGGCAGGCGCGGAGCGCCTGCCATTTATTATGGGATAGGGGAGCGCTATAGTGGTATTTGCCAGTCTGTCAAGAAAGGTATGCAAGCGCCGCAATGATTTTTTCGTGCTCGGCACAGACGGCATCGAGCAGTTCATCTGCGGAAACAGGCTGTGCAGGGCGCAGGAGCTCGGTCAATTCAGAAGCGTTTTTCTGCAACTGGTCAAAGCCGAGATTCAGCGCGACACCTTTGAGGGTGTGGGCGGCGCGGAATGCTTCCATCCAGTCCCCTCGCTCGATGTTCTCCGTGAGCAGGCGAACGCTCGGATCATCTGCGTATAGCTTGACAAATTTGAGGATCATAGCCTCACTTGGCAGGCGGCGCAGGATCTGATCGTAGTCGCTGCCGATGCTTGCGTAAAATTCTTGAAGGGTCACTGGTGGTTTCCATCCTTTATCATAGCTTTTTTGCGCTGCTTCATCTCGTACATAGCAGCATCTGCCTGCCGGATCGCATCGGCAAGCGGGGTCACGCCGTATGCGCCACCGTAAGACAGGTCAATGTGCAGTTCGGGGCACTCCTCGATCACGATCTGCTGCACAGCGGTGCGGATCTCCTCGAGGCGGCGGTGGAACGCATCTTCATTGATGCGCGGGAAAATGAGAACGAATTCATCTCCGCCGTAGCGGATCAGGCGATCCTCGGGGCGAATGCGCGTCTGGGCGATCGTGCCGAGCTGCTCGATCACGCGATCGCCGATGTGATGCCCATAGGTGTCGTTGATGCATTTGAAATCGTCGATATCCAGAAAACCGACTGCATCGGCATTTTCAAGATTCGGGAGGAATGCATCCAGATACAGCCGCGAGTAGGCGTGTGAAACGCTGTCGCGGTAGAAATTGAGCAGATATGCGCCTGCTGTGCCAGGGGTAGCATCCTGACAGCCCGAAAACGCGTGATCGTCGAGACGGATCGCGATCTCGAGCACGCAACGGCGCTTGCCGAACATCTGATAGCGGGAGATGACGCAGTAGAGGTTATCGCCCTTCATTTCAAATTTGGTTTTCCAGCCTCTGTCGTCAAATGCCTGCATGGAGGTGCAGTTGGAGCAGCACGCCTTTCTGTTCCAGAATGCGTAGCAGCATTCCTCGGTGTCGATCACGCGGCCGTCCTCGCGGAATGTCAGCACGCGGTGCGTTTCGGGATCGACAAGGCGAACGATGTCGAACACGCGCCCCATACTGCCAAACACGCGCATCATATGCTCGGGGCTACCTTCGAGCGGGCTCGATGCGAGCGCACCGCGCGAAAGCACCTCGCTGTGGATATCGGTGAACTGACCGATCGCACCTGCATACTCGACCGCGCCGACCGCCCAGATGGTGTGGGTGTGCACGCGATGCCAGCGCCATTGCCCATTGACGGGCACGAGCATTTCGGCGGTCGCGTCGGGATTCTCGCGGGTGCTTGCGAGGATCATCTGCTGGATGCGGAGCCAGTCCTCGCGACGCAGGAAGTCCACATTGCACTCCTCGTTGAGGTAGTAGACTTTCTGGCGCATATCGTCGGTCATATACCAGTTATTGAACGTGACTTTATGCAGATAGCGGTCGTAGCTGAACTGGATGCCGCCGCATTCGCGCTCGAAGAAGCAGGATTTGTCCTGCCACATCGCGCTGATGCGATGCGCGCGGTCTTCCTGCGGAAGATCCTGCTGGTGGAAGACCTCGGCAGTCAGGCGCTTTGCCTCGCTGTGCCAGCTGAAGCCAACAGTATTTGTCTGCTTTGCGATGAAGAGCTTGTCTTTTACGATATCGAGGCATTGCATGAGCAGGGGATTGAACTGCCCGCATTCGCCACCGACGATCATGCGGATCGCCTGCTCGTGCGTGAAGCACGGCTTGTAGCAACGTTCGCTCGTAAGCGCGTCGTAAACGTCTGCCATAGCGACGACCTGCGCAGAAATGGGGATCTCATCCTCTTTCAGCCCGTCGGGATAGCCCTTGCCGTCCCAGCGCTCGTGATGCCAGCGGCAGATCTCGTGCGCGGTGCGCATGAGCGGCTCGTTCTGGTCGATGGGCACTTCGTATAGTAGCTGATCGCCGATGGCGGAGTGCCCTTTCATGATCTCCCATTCGTCCGCATCGAGCTTGCCGGGCTTATTGAGGATCGCCTTGGGCACGCTGATCTTGCCGATGTCGTGCAGGGCAGACATCGTGGTGATGCGGGAGATATCCGATTCGGTCAGACCGTATTTATCCGTCATCTGCACGAGCTGGCGCAAAAGTAGCTCCGTGAGCGTGCGCACGTGCAGAAGATGCTCGCCCGATTCATTGTTGCGCGCTTCGATAACATGGCTGAGGATGCTCACCATCGTGCCATTGTTGCGCTCGCGCTCGATGACCTGCTGCTCAACGATCTTGACCAGCCGTTTCTGGCGCGCATAGAGCATCAGGGTGTTTTTCACGCGGCGCTGGATGACCGTGAGATTGAACGGACGGCAGATGTAGTCCACCGCGCCCAGATCATAGGCGCGCTGAATGAACTCGGCATTGTCTTCCGAGGAAATAATGACGACGGGGAGCTCATCGAGCCAGTTCCAGCCGTTCATTGCCGTGAGCACGCCGAAGCCGTCCAGCTCTGGCATGAAAATGTCGAGCAGGAGCAGATCGATGCTACTGTTGGATTCCAGCAATTCGAGCGTCTGCACGCCGTTGTCCGCGTACAGATACTCATATTCATTTCCGAGGATGTCGGTCAAAATCTCGCGATTCATGGGCGAATCGTCCGCGATCAATATCTTCGGTTTCAAAATAACCGCCTCTCTTCTGCCATCACAATGTGAAAAGTTGCAAGAAAACGTGATTTTTCGGTTGATGTGTATAAAAAAGACACTTATACGGATTCAGTTTATCACAGAATGTTTAGAAGCGCAAGATATATTTCATATTTTTGGTGGAATTGACAGATTTGGGCAGGATTTTTCGATTACTGACGGGATCTACAATAATGCGATATGGATTTTGTGTAATTCGACGATTTTCGGAAAAGGCCCATGGCGAAAAGCCTTTTCTCATTGAAAAATTTGGCGCAATGTGGTAAAAATAAAGTTGAGATTTTATTTGCTGTCTAAAAAATGGCAATTTTTACCATTTTTTACCAACAAAAATGGAATTACAACTGTTCTGCACGGAGGTGCTACCATGGCATATATGCGTCTTGGCGATCTGCTGATCGCCGCAGGGGCAATTAGTAGATCGCAGTTGGAGCAGGCGCTCGATATTCAGAAAACGACCCGCGAACGTCTTGGTGACGTGCTTATCAATAATGGCTTTATCTCCGAGCGGCAGCTCATCGATGCGCTGCAAATGCAGCTCGGTGTGGATTTTATCGACCTGACGGCAGTTTCCATCCCTGTGGAGCTGGCCAAATATGTTCCCCGTTCCGTCGCGAAGAAATATTGCGTCGTCCCTGTTAAGCTCGCGAAAGACGAGCTTTATGTCGCTATGAACGACCCCCTGAACTTCCTCGCGCAGGAAGAGATCAAGGCGGCGAGCCATAAGCAGGTCGTCCCCATGATCGCCTCGCGCAAGGCGACGGAGCAAGCCATCACCACCCTCTATGGAAGCGAGGGCACGGCGCGCGTGATCGAGGAAATGAAGCGCGAAGCGGGCACATCCACGAGCGATATCCTCCCTGCGCAGATGATGCAGGCAAATGCGGGCGAAGCGACAGCCCCCACCATCCGATTCGTAAACTCCGTGATCGAGCGCGCCGTTGTCGAGCGCGCGAGCGATATCCACCTAGAGCCGCAGGAGGGCGAGATGGTCGTGCGTATGCGCATCGATGGTCTCCTGCGCAAGATCCTGACCGTTCCTGCGAATTTGCAGAGCACCGTCATCTCCCGCCTGAAGATCATGGGCGGCATGAATATTTCTGAGCATAAGATCCCGCAGGACGGTCGCGCGATGGTTTCCGTGCGCGAGCACGAGATCGACCTGCGTATTTCTTCCATCCCCACCGTTTACGGCGAGAAGATGGTCCTGCGTCTGCTCGATAAGTCGAAGCAGAATATTTCGAGCCGTACCATCGGCCTTGAGGGGCGTGACCTTGAAAAATATCAGGCACTCCTGAAAAACAGCAGTGGCGTTATCCTGATCGTCGGTCCGACGGGCTCGGGCAAATCCACGACCATGTGCGCCATGCTTCAGGAGCTGAGCAGCGAGGAAACGAATATTATGACCCTCGAAGACCCCGTGGAATACAATATCGCGGGGGTCAATCAATGCCAGATCAATGAAAAGACGGGCATGACATTTGCCGTGGGTCTGCGCGCGATCTTGCGCCAAGACCCCGACGTTATTTCCGTCGGCGAGATCCGCGACGGCGAGACGGGCGCGATCGCCATCCGCTCCGCGATCACAGGACATCTCGTCCTTTCTACGCTCCATACGAACGATGCCGTTTCGGCGATCGACCGCCTTGTGGACATCGGCGTTGAGCCGTACATGGTCGCAAGCGCATTGCGCGGCGTGATCTCTCAGCGTCTTGTGCGCCGCCTCTGCCCGCATTGCAAGCAGCCCTATTCGCCCGATCCCGAGGAGCGCCATCTGCTCGGCGTGGGGGAAAATGAGGACGTGCAGTTCTTCCGTGGCACAGGGTGCGCAGAATGCGCCCACACGGGCTACCGCGGCCGTCGCGCCGTGTTTGAGATCCTTACGCTCGATGCGAAGCTTCGCCATCTCGTTTCCGAGGGCGAAAAATATGATACGCTCTTTGCCTCTGCGCGTGAACGTGGCTTTGTGACCATGCGCGAGAGTTGTCGCGCGCTTGTCCTGCGCGGTGAAACGAGCGCCGCCGAGGCGGCGCGTGCCATCAATTCGACCGTTGAGTGAGGTGCGCCATGTTCGATATCAATGAGCTGATCGCGCACGCCGTGCGCGTGCGCGCGTCGGATGTGCATTTTGTGTGCGGCGTGCCTGTCAAGTGCAGGGTCGATGGACGCATCGAATCCCTTACGCGTGAAGCGCTGACTGAGGAAGACTGCGAAGCCTACGCCCGCGCGCTTGCGGGCGAAAAATATGCCGAAATGGCGCGCATCGGAGAACTTGACCTTGCGCATACGTTCCATTGCGGTGCGCGCACGCGCGTCAATCTCTTCCGCCAGCGTGGCTACATTTCCATCGCGATCCGCATTTTGTCCGATCATATCCCCGCGATCGAGGAGTTGGGGCTTCCGCCTGTGATCTCGGAGTTCCCGACCTACCGTTGCGGCATCGTGCTTGTCACAGGCGAGACAGGTTCGGGCAAATCCACGACCCTCGCGGCGCTTCTTGACCGCATCAACCATACCCGCGCGGGGCATATCATCACGCTGGAAGACCCCATTGAATATATCTATACTCCCGACCGATGCATCATCAATCAGCGCGAAGTGGGAACGGATACCCGCTCCTATGCCGATGGTCTGCGCGCGATCCTGCGCGAAGACCCCGATGTCATCCTCATCGGCGAGATGCGCGACTTGCCCACCATCGAAACGGCGCTGACCGCCGCCGAGACAGGACACCTCGTATTTGCGACATTGCACACGAATTCCGCCGCCGATTCCATCGACCGCATGGTCAATGTCTTCCCCGAGGGGCAGCAGCGCCAGATCCGCTTGCAGGTATCGACCACGCTCCGCGCCGTGCTATCTCAGCAGCTCCTGCCGCGCAAGAGCGGTACGGGGCGCGTTGCCGCGTGCGAAGTGATGGTCGTCAATGCCGCCATCCGCAATCTCATCCGCGAGGGCAAGACCCCGCAGATCGATAGCTTCATCACCATGAGCGCCCGCGAGGGGAGCGTACCGATGGACGTGGCGCTGCAAAAGCTCGTCCGCGATGGCATCGTTTCGCAAGAAGTTGCCCAGTCCTACGCCCGCGACCGCGACGCATTCGCACCCACGAGAAGAATATGAAAAAAGCCTTCTCCCTCGGGAGAAGGTGGCACGGCGAAGCCGTGACGGATGTGGGGTCGCCGAAGGCGCATTTTTCAAAACTACAATTATAGAAACCAATAATCACGAGGTGATCGTATGACGACCTATCGCTACAAGGGGCTTTCGCCAGATGGGGTGAAGCTCTCGGGCGTGATACAGGCGTACAATGAATACGAAGCCGTCACGCGCCTGCGTGAAACGTGCTCCGTCATCACAAAAATTGAAGAAGTCCGCGAATCCTCGCGCACGGCGCGGAGCGTCGGCGGTCTGAAGCTCAAGGAAAAGGAGCTTGCGATCATCTGCTCGCAGTTTTCCATCATCCTCTCTTCGGGTCTGCCCATCGTGCGCTGTGTCGAGATGGTCGCCGCGCAGGCAAAGAGCAAGGAATTGCAAGCCATGCTCTACAAGGTCGCCGAGGATGTTTCGGGTGGCTACAGCCTTGCGCAGAGTTTTGAAAATAACTGCACGACGCTCCCTGCGACATTTGTCGAGACTGTCCGCGCGGGTGAGCAGTCGGGTACGCTCGAGATCTGCTTCGACCGCCTGCACCACTATTTTGACAAGAATGCAAAAACCAAGGGCAAGATCGTCTCGGCGCTGACCTATCCCGCCATGGTCATCTCGGTCGCGATCGTCGTCTTTATCATTATCATGGTCGTTGCCGTGCCGATGTTTGTCGATACATTCCGCGAGCTCGGGACGGAGCTCCCCGCCATCACCAAGGGCATGATCGCGGTGTCCGATTTTCTCACGGGCTACTGGTGGATCTTGCTCCTGTTGGTGCTCGGCGTGGTGGCGGCGCTCATGCTCCTAAAGCGCGACGAGCGGGGCAGAGTGACCCTCGCCGCGTTCAAGCTCACGCGTTCGCCGTTTCGCTATATCCATTCCATGAGTGCCGCATCGCAATTCGCCTCGACTATGGCGACGATGCTCACAGCGGGCTTGCCGCTGACCAAATGTCTGGAGGTCACGGCAAACGTCGTTTCCAATTCCGCCCTTTCTGAATCCACGCGCCGCGTCCGTCAGGGCGTGGAGCAGGGCAAGGGACTTGCCGACTGCATGGCGCGGGACGAATATTTCCCGCGTATGCTCACCGAAATGACAGGCGTTGGCGAAAATTCTGGTAATCTCGAGAGCACGCTCACCGTCGTTTCCGACTATTTCAGCAACGAGGTCGAGCTCACCACCAACCGCCTGCTCTCCCTGCTCGAGCCGTGCATCACCGTCGCGCTCGCCCTCCTCACCGTCATCCTGCTCCTCGGCGTTTACTTGCCGATGTTCAGTATGTATGGGAGTATGTAAAAATTATGGACAAAAATGTGAAGCTTTCAGGAAATGCAAGAGCGCTAAGAAAGAATATGACCAAAGAAGAGCGACACCTTTGGTATGATTTCTTGAAGCAACTGCCAATCATGGTGCACCGTCAAAAAGTGATAGGGCACTATATTGTCGATTTTTATATTGCTGAACGCAAACTGGCGATCGAGCTGGATGGGTCACAACATTATGAGCGAGCAGGACAGAACTATGATACAGTTCGTGATGCCTATTTGCACGAGCGTGGAATAACTGTACTGCGCTATTCAAATGCAGATGTCAATATGCGCTTTGCGGGCGTGTGCGAGGATATTTTGAATAAGTTACAGATATAAAAAAGCCTTCTCCTTGGGGAGTGGTGCTCCGCGCAGCGAATCAAAATATCTATGATTGCCAGTGGCAATCATACCACTAAAATCGGTGGCACGGCGAAGCCGTGACGGATGTGGGGCTACCGCAGTACATATACCGCGACTGCTTTCTAAATTTGCAACGTTTGCCCCCACATCAGTCAGAAAAAATCAGATAGATTTTTTCTGACAGCTTCTACCCTCCCAGAGGGGGAGAAGCCTTTGGCGGTCGTCGAAAGCGCGTGCGAAATACGCACAAAAAGCCTTCTCCTTGGGGAGAAGGTGGCGCGGCGAAGCCGTGACGGATGTGGGGCTACCGCAGTACGTATACCGCGACTGCTTCCTAAATTTGCAACGTTGCTCCCCCACATCAGTCAGAAAAAATCAGATAGATTTTTTCTGACAGCTTCTACCCCCAGAGGGGGAGAAGCCTTTGCGCAGTCGGGAGACTGCGGGATCAATTTGGTATTCCCGCCCAAGACAACCCGTTGGGCGTGATACATATACAAAAAAAGAAAAGGAGATCTTTACTATGCGTAAAATCAAGAATTCCAAGGGCTTTACTCTGATGGAGATGCTCATCGTCGTCGCCATCATCGCTATCCTCGTCGCGATCGCGATCCCCACCTTTACCTCTTCTCTCGAGAAGGCTCGCGAGGCTGCTGACCTTGCTAACATTCGTTCCGCTTATGCTGAGGCTATGGTGAAGTACCTCGATGGTAGCCTGACTGAAGCTGGCGTAACCTCCGAGAAGCTTACCCAGACCAAGGCAGGTTGGGAGACTTCTACTAGCGTTCCTTCTTATCTGACTGGCGTTGATACCATGCAGGTTATTAAGAACAAGGCAGTTAAGGTTACTGTCAACGACGAGGGTGTTGCAACGTTTACCCTTGTCGATGCTCCGGCTAATTCCTAATTTTGAGGTGAACCCCAAAGCGCATCTCTCATAAATCCCACGGATTTACGCTCATGGAAATGCTGATCGTGGTGGCGATCGTTGTGATCTTGATCGCGATCGCCATCCCGATGTTTTCGGCATCCCTTGAGCGTGCGCGCGAGGTGACAGACCTTGCAAACATCCGCGCGGCGTATGCGCAGGCGATGGTAGACTATCTCGCAAACGGCTGTGTGATCCATGTGGTCACGGCGAAAATGACCCAGCACACCGCCACATGGGACTATGTCACCGCGCCAAGTTACCTCGACCCGAACACACCCGTTGTCCGCGATAGCACATTCACCATCACGATCGATATTGATGGTAATGTCGATATCAAACCGACAACGGCGCAAAATGCCGACCAACCGACATCTACCCCCAGAGCCAGTACCGATGCCAGTATTGATATCGATACCGACGATGGGGACGATGCCCTCAATATCGAGGATGGTCAGCATATTTGAGCACAAAGGTCTACGTTTGTGCTACCGCAGTACGTATACCGCGACTGCTTCTTAAATTTGCAACGTTGTACCCCCACATCAGTCAGAAAAAATCAAATAGATTTTTTCTGACAGCTTCTACCCCCAAAGGGGGAGAAGCCTTTGGCGTGCAGCCGCAAATCATAGCAAACATCCCATATGCGGAGATCGTGGGTTGCGATCTCCGCGGGAAAAACAGAAAGGACGAAAACCATGCTTTATCTTTCTCCTGCGATCACAATTTACTGCTCGCTCGTGGCGCTCCTGCTCGGTGCGTGCATGGGCAGTTTCCTCAACTGCATGGCGTGGCGCATCGTCCATGGGGAGAGCATCCTGCGCGGGCGCTCGCATTGCGATGCGTGCGGTCACGTGCTTGCGGTGCGCGACCTTTTCCCCATTTTTAGCTACCTTTTTTCGCACGGAAAGTGCCGCTATTGTGGCGCGAAGCTTTCGGTGCGCCACGTGATCGCGGAGAGCGTGACCGCGTGTACCTATCTTGCGATCTTACTGCGCTACGATATTTCGCTCCAAACCCTTGAAATGCTCGTTTTCGCCACCCTGCTTCTCGGGTGCGCGTTCGCGGATTTGGAGGGATATATCGTGCCCGATCGGCTGATCGTTGCCGCCATCGTGGCGCGCGTGATCTTCCTGATGCTCGACCCGACACAGCTTGTCGATGCGCTTCTGGGCGGCTTTGCCGTCGGCGGTGGACTTCTGCTGGTCGTGCTTGGGTATGAAAAACTGCGCAAGGTCGATGCCATGGGCGGGGGCGACATCAAGCTCCTGTTCGTGACAGGATTATACCTCGGATGGATCAAAAATCTGCTCTGCCTGCTGCTTGCGTGCGTGTTCGGCATCGCATTTGGCATCGCCGTGCAGAAAAAGGACGAAAATGCGGCGCTTCCGTGGGCACCCGCCATCGCGACCGCCGCCATCGTGACCGCCCTCATCGGCGACGCGGTCATCAATGCCTATCTGGGGCTGTTCTAATTCGTATCACAAATCACAAATAGAAAGCGAGGATATGCGCTTTATGGCTGGAAATCTGGTTACTTTTGATATTGGTCAATCACAAGTGAAGATCGTCTGGTATGCGGGCGCGGTCTGCCGCAAGGCGGTGGCTGTGGCGCTGCCTGATAATATGGTAGACGGTGGCGAGATCCTTTCGATGGACGCAATGGCGGACTTTTTGCGCGCCTGCGCCAAGGAGCATGGCATCCCGCGCTGTGCCGCGGCGATCATTCTGCCCGCGTCGCAGGTGTTCACGCGCAATGTGGACGTGCCACCCATGACGGATGCGCAACTGCAATACAATCTGCCCTTTGAATTCAAGGACTATCTCACGCAGGAGAAGAGCCTGTATTATTTTGACTATAGCGTCAATGCCCTCGTCAGCGATGAGAGCGGCGATGTGAGCAAAATGCAACTTTTCGCCTGCGCCACGCTCAAAAAGACGATCGAGGACTACCGCGAGATGCTTCGCCGCGCGGGCTATCGCCTGAAATTTGCCATGCCCGAGGAAAGCGCCTATTCTGCGCTCCTTGCGGCGCATATCCGCGCGGGTGGCGACGCGGATGCGGACTATTGCCTCGTCGATCTGGGCTTCAATGCCATTCGGATGCACATTTTCCGCGGCAGAACGTTTATGACCCGCCGCACGATCTCGCTCGGACAGCGCGATTTGGTGCAGGTGATCGCCGATGCGCGCGATGTGGATGAGCACATGGCGCAGGAGCATATCCTGAGCAATTTTGAAAATGCCCTCACCGAACAGGTGAGCCTTGACCTGTTCCGCCGTATGTCGATCGAGATCATGAAAGCGGTCAACTTCTATAATTATAATAACCGCGAGCGGACGCTCGACCGCATCTATCTGTGCGGCGGTGGAAGCGCCATCGGGCAGATCGCGGATGCCATTTCGGATGTTACGAAGCTTGAAGTCCGCTCCATTTCCGACCTCATGCACATGGATGCGGCGCAGGATGCGCCGTGGCTGGTTGCCAAGGCGGTCGGCTGTGCACTTCAGCGCTAGGAGGGAAAGGCATGGATATTACACGAACCGAAGCGCGCAAGGCGCTCAAGCTCCCCACAAAAACGTGGGTCAACCTCGCAAAGCGCGAGGACAATTCCAAAAATGTGGCGACCATCCTCATTGGCGCGGCGGTCATTGCTGTGGCTTGCTTCTGCGTGGCAAAATTCGGCGTGATCGACCCGCTCGCGCGCCAGCAGGAGGCGCAGAGCGCCTATAATGCGGTGCACGCGCAGTATATTGCTATGCAGGATGTCATCGCGCAGTATCCCGCCGTCGAGCAGGAGTACCGCACCTATTCGCGCAGCTGGATGCAGAAAGAGGACTCTGCCATGTTCGTCCGCGTGGATCGTATGCAGGTGCTCGATCTGCTCGAAAGCCAGCTCATGCCGAACGGCACGCTCAATACCGTTCTGGTGCAGGGCGATACGATGACGGTCACGATGTCGGGGATGAATCTTTCGGGCATTTCCAGTATGTTCCGCGCGCTCCAGCAGCAGAGCATCGTCGAAAGCGCGTCGCTGAACATCGCATCGACCACGCAGGACACGCCCGAGGATGATGCGCTGGATTTCTCCATCACCATCGTGCTGAAAAATGGGGAGGAAGCAGAATGAAACGTGCATTTACCACGCGGGAAAAGATCCTGCTTTTGATCCTTGCGCTTTTGATCATTGGCATCGGCTACTTTAAGCTGATCTTAGAGCCGATCAACGATTCCATCACCGAGTATCAGGCGAAAACTGCCGCCGAGCAGGATGAGATGATCGGAAATACCGCGCTTATCTCGCGCATGAATGCCATGCGCGCCGAGCTCGACGAGATCTACGCATCCGACGATGCGCGCCCCCTGCCGACGTTCAGCAATTCGGATCAGCTCCTTGTTGAGCTGAATCAGATCTTGCTTCCGTGCAATGAATATACGCTGAATTTTGCCTCCACGAGCGTGCTCGATGGCAATTACATCGTCTGCCGCCCGCTGAATCTGACGTTTACCGCGGAAAACTACCCCCTCGCGCGCAGCATTCTCGATGACCTGCACGAAAGCGACGATATCAATCAAATTTCCGACCTCTCTCTCCGCTTCCGCGAGGACGGAACGGTGGAAGTAACGCTGACCATCTCGTTCTTCGAGCTGATCGTGGAATAAAAAAGCCATCTACCTCGGGAGTGGTGCTATCGGCGCGGGAGCGCCCTCGGCTCCCCTGTGTAAGGGGAGCTGTCACGCGAACAGCGTGACTGAGGGGTTGCTACCGCAGTACGTATACCGCAACTGCTTCCTAAATCTGCAACGTTTGCCCCCACATCAGTCAGGAAAAATCAAATAGATTTTTCCTGACAGCTTCTCCCCAAGGAGAAGCCTTTGGTGGTCGTCGGAAGTACGTGCGAAATACGCACAAAAAATTTGCAAAAAACGAACATTTCTGTCATTTGGAGTGGATCACTGTGACGAAAACGAAATTCTCAAAACTGAATAAGCGCCAAGCGGGCTTTACATTGGTGGAGATGCTCGTTGTCGTGGCGATCACGCTGATCTTGATGTCGGTGAGCTTCATCGGCATCGGTGTGATCCGTCGCGATCTGCGCCAGAAAGAGCTGGATAGCAAGGCAACGGTCATCTATACCGCCGCACAGCTTCGCATCTCCGAGCTTCGTACCGCGGGCTATGAAGATCGCTACCAAAGCAACGCGACAGGCGCGAAAGCGCTCGGCTATCTACCGTCGGACGTGGCGGGCGACCGCGAAACGGAGCGCGTGGCGCTTTACTATGTCACTTCTTCGGATAGATCCGATACCGCGGGCGCGGCATATGCCGTCCTGCCCGAAAAATCTGTTTCGGATGAACTCTGGGAGCATGAGTGGATCATTGAATATGAACCGCTGAGCGGAAGCGTGTATGCAGTTTTCTATTCCGAGACGAAAAATGCGCTCCAAACCTACCGCGATCAGCTCGATTCCTACCGTGACCGCGATACGCGCCTGAATGCGGGCGCGCTCATCGGCTACTATGGTGGCGGCGACGAGCTCCCCACGCAGAAAGAGCCAGAAAAACCGCAAGGCGACGGCATCACCGCCGACAACGGCGAGGAACTCATCTTCAATTTCAAAGTTCCGAAGCATGAGGATCACGTTCTGCGATTTGAATTCGAGGTTTCGGCGGTCGGTACGGATGGAAATAAATATGTGCTTGATCTTAATAATCTAGACTATATTTTCTATTCGGGCTATTCTGACAAGATCCCGCAGGAAGAATGGAACGCACAAAAATTCATCCCCGCTGACTTCGCCGAAAAAGGAACGAAGGCGGATTACAATGCCGACCCTGATTTTTACGTGTTCAAGTGGACAATGGATAGTTTGCGAAAAGAGACACTTAGCATCTATTATCAGACGCATTGGGCAATTCCCCTTGGCACACCTCTTACGCTCAAACTGACCGTGACCTGCGTCGAGGGGGATATGAAACCCCTTGAATATATAACGACTACGAATAGCCTTTTTGCCGATCCCCCAGAGGGTGCGCAGATGGAAAACACGGTCTACGTCTCTAAAGGACGGCATTTGCAAAACCTTAATCAAGATTCTAAAGTAACTAGCCATGAGAACTCTGCGAAAATCGAGCACGTCGTTCAGGTCGCGGACGTGTTCCTTGGCGAGGGAAGTGAATGGGCAGAGGTTTTTGATAATAAAGACTTCACCCCTATTACAAACTTTACGATCAAATCCTATACAGGAAGCTACATCTCGAACGGAACAAAGATAAAGACCTCGATCAACGGTCTGCACATAAATGCGAATGGCAATGCGGGTTTGTTTGGCTTTACGTCAAGCGACTTGACCTTTACCGATGTTACGATCAAGGATGCAAACATAAAGGGCACGGGCTTATCTGGCGCACTTGTAGCGCATTGCGGTGGAACGGTGACGGTTTCTGGCTGTCAAGTTTACAACACGGATGAACAGGCGGGGGATCTGACCTACCGCATTGCGGGATATAAAGCGGGCGGTCTTGTAGGCTCTGCAAATGCGTTGACTGTAGAGGATTCTTTCGTTGCGACTACCATCGAGGGTGATCAATTTGCAGGTGGACTTGCGGCGGAAGCAAGCGGAAATGTCGATATTCGCAATTCCTATGCGGCAGTCTATCTGAAAGCAAATACGACCGCAGGACTGCTTCCATGCTATAATACCAATAACGGCAGTCTCTATGCAGAGAATTTCTACGCGACAGGCTACCAAACGGCGACTGACACCGCCTACGCATCGGTCGTAACGACTGCCAACGCGACGCTGAAAAACGGCTACACCGCATTTGAATATCGGAATGATAATGCCAAGAGCCTTTGCGCCGAGGGAACGAATGTGTTCGATTTCTCGGGCTATGTGGGAAGTGGCTTGAATGTCGAAGAAGTCGCGCAGGAGCTCGGCGACGCATTCTGCCTGCGTGCGGGCGACTTGACGGCACACCCCTATAATCTGCTTGCTCAGGGCTATACCCGCGAATACCCCTATCCGCGCCTAACGTCGTTTGAGCAGTATGGCGACTGGGCGCAGTCGAAGAAACTCGGCAAAGTCGGCGTGTTCTACTGGGAGTATGAAGAGGGCATCCATAGCGGTTATCACTTCAGCGTCGTCTATACGGACGATGATAATAAGATCCATCGGCAGAATAATTTGTGCACCGAGCACGACGATGGTGGCTATATCACAAGCTATGGCTATGGTTACTTCGCAATCAACGAAACACCAACCATGGGCTTTAATGATCAGTACTTCCATTTGGATTGGAAAGATGTCAATTCCGATGCGGTGGAGGCATTCAAGAAATATATGCCCGATGCACGTGTGGCGGCGTATACGACAGGCGCGATGTACCTCAAAGATGAATATGGGCAGGAGGGCTTCACATCTGCACTCTGGACGATCACTTGCGGAAGCGGGGATAGCGCGGCGAAGTTCCAGTATCGTATTTGCCCGTTCTTTGCCGATGCGATCAGCCTGGAGTGGACGAATCTGCAAGCGATCGACCGCTCGCAAGAGCAGAAACCAGGAAGCAAAGCGAATCCCTTTGAGATCCGCTCGGTCACACAGCTTCAGTATATCAACTGGAATTTTAGGGAATGCAAGGTAGACCGCGCGATCATACAAAATGATCAATATGACGCGACTAACTTCAATAAGTACTATTTCCTCACGCGGGATAACAATGGCACAAAGCTGACTTCCGAGTGCTACTGGGTGCAGACGCACGATGTGGATATGAAAAAAGAACTGGGCGATACTGCCACGTTCACACCCATTGGTGGCTTGTTTGACAATGAGAATATCTATTCCCCCGTTTTACTTACCGCATATTTTGCAGGAAGCTTCGATGGCGGTTCGTATCAGATCCGCAATATCAATATCCGTTCGACTGCGCAGGCAATCGGACTGTTTGGCGTGACGGGTGGTGCGGAACTGAAAAATATCGTCCTCTATTCGGAGAGCGATACCGTCATCGAGAATCAAAAAGACGGAACGGGTAGTTATTATGTTGGCTCGCTCGTCGGTCTGGCGGTGGCAAACGGAAGCGATTGCAAGATCACGAACTGCGCCTCGGCGGGCTATAATATCGTCGATAACCGAGAGAAGCAAACGTCGGGAGCATCGGGCTATATCGGTGGCTTGATCGGCGCAACGAATGTCCCTGTGGAGAACTGCTCTGCGGTCAATACCATTGCGCTGAATGTTAGCTATTCGGACTCCGCGGCGAACCTCTATGCGGGCGGTCTGATCGGCGCGTCTGTAAGCGCCGTGACGAATTGTTACACGGGTGGCGCGATCACGCGCGCTGAGAAGCAAGCGCAATCGAATTCAGAGTGGGCAAAGCCCACAAAGATCTGGGTGCGTGGCATCGTTGGTGGCAATTCGCTTCCGAACGGAGATAAATTTGTTGCGTTCCTTACGGGCAAAGCCGATACGCAGGACAATTACGGTCAGTTGGCGGTGGAAAACTGCTATACCTATGCCGTCCTGCCGAAAATAAGCAACACGACATGGGTCGCAGATGTGTCCTGCTTCGCACCGAGCAACTGCGCGAAAAATTGCTATGCCTACGATGAAAGCGTAAGCAATGCGACCGACAGCGCAGGTGCGCTCAGCTATGACGCGATGTGCAAGGAATTGCAAGGAAAGCTCGGCGAAGCGTTCGGCAAGGCAGAATACAGCGCTCCGCAGAAGAACTATCCATTCCCCGCGGTGGTCAAGAACGCCGACGGAAAATTCGTTCATTATGGCGATTGGAGCGAACCGCCGATCGCGACCATTTCCGTGAACGAAAATCAAGTTTTCCTTGACCTCTATGCGCTCGACGCAACGGCATACACCGTTAAGCTCTATGCGCAGGATGGGCTTGTGCCTGAATGCACCTATTATTCCGAAACAGGTGCAACGCTCCCCGACGGCGAACGCGGTGTGGCGCTTGCAACGGTGACGCGTGCAGAGGATGGGTGCTATCTTGTCAAAATTCAAGCGGAAAGCGTCGGCAAGGGCATCATTCGTGTCCACCAGTTCGTGAACGATCGGGAATTGACGGTGGATATTGCCGTCACGGTCACGGCGAAGCTGAATCTCGTGTCGCTTACAGGCACGGTGGGAACAGCTGGCGAAGCGATTTTTGGCATCGTGGATGCCAATGGTCACGCCGTTGACTTCTCGGATGATGTTTCGATTCAAGAAATGCTTCACTTCTCCGTCAAAGTGAGCGAGCCTGACATCATCCCGATGGATAAAATTACTGTAAGCTACGATGCAGAGAATACCTGCTTCACCGTCGCGCATCCTGCGTTTGCAGAGCGGGAATGCACCGTTACCGTCACAATGTCCTATCCCTACCCGAGCGCTGGCGGCACGGCATATGGTGAATCGAGCGTCAATATCATCATACCCGCAAGCCATGAGCAAAATCAAACGGAAGAAACTTCCGAAACCCAGTAAGAAAGCGAGTGCCATCTGTATGAATGCGTTGCGAAAAAAACTGCATAGTTCGCGCGGCGCGTCCATGCTGATGGCGCTGCTGCTCCTGCTCGTGGCGATGATGGTGAGCATCACCCTTTTCACCGCCGCGATGACGGGCTACAAGACCATCCGCAATGACCACGAGAGCGAGCAGGCGGTGCTGACCCTCAGCTCGGCTGCCGAGCTTTTTCGCGATGCGATCGCGCGCACGGAATGCAAAACGACATTTACCACATATTATAATTCTTGGGATGCAAACTACACATATCCGATCGATACGCAAACCAAAACCGAGACGACGGGGGATCCTGCCAATATCCTTAAGGATATGCTCAAATCATTTGCTGGCAATTCTGCGACCTATAATGCAAACTACGAGATCACCGCGGATGGCTACGAAACGATCAAAGTCGCCTTTTCCGCGACGCGCGGGAACTATGCGCAGGACAGCCGCGTGCATACCTATACCATCACCGCTGTGTTCACAGGCACATTTGCAGGCGAGGAGCGCCGCATGGTGCTGACCATGGTCGGCACGCCAAAAGCGCAGACACCGACAAGTGGACAGCTTGGAAATGGGCAGTATGTGAAAACAGAGACGTTCATCCTCGAATGGGGCGATGCGCAAATGTCGCGAAAGGAGCTGTCGAAATGAAGAAATTGCGAGATACGCGCGGGGAAACCCTCATCGAAACGCTCTGCGCTCTGCTCATTGCGACCATTACGCTAAGCTTCCTTGCAACGGCGATCCTCTCAAGCGGGAAGATCAATGCCGCCGTGCGCGACAAGGCGGGGAAGAATGTCGTGTCCTATTCCACGCGCGAGAAGCAGGAGAATACGCTTACCGTCACGATCCGCGGCACAACGAGCACCGACAGCTTTCAGGTTGCCGAATACGTGTACGAAAACGGCTATCGCTCCTATTCCTACGAAACGGAGGCGATACCATGAGCCGTCCCGCCATGCCCCCTAAGCGCAAGCGCGGATTTACGCTGGTGGAAATGCTGTGCACCATCGTCACGCTCCTGCTTGTAGCGATGCTGATGACCACGGGTGTGAAGTTTGCCGCAAATGCATTTACGAAAACGCTGGCATCCTCCCACGCGCGTGTGCTCTGCGCGAATCTGCAAACCATTGTCTCCGACGAATTGCGCTTTACGACTTCGGTCAAACTGGATGCCGAGGGGGAAGTCAAGCAGTTTTATAGCGTTGCGAAAGGAAAAGAAACCAATTTCTCGACCGATGCGCAGGGCTACGTCTCCCTAGCGGATGAACCGCTCCTTTCGGCGAATGCCTATCCCTACGGTCTGCGCGCGGACGTGCAGGTGGATGCATACGATCGGCAAAACCGCGTGTTCACCGTGACCATCCGCGTCCATAATTCTGACCATTCGGCCGAGCTTGCCTGCGTCACATTCGATGTCCGCGCCCTCTCCGATGTCACCGTCCTTACCGAATAAACGTCCCTCTGTATCAATTCCACGATGCAGAGGGCATTTTTATTCCACCCCCACCCTACAACTTGGAACGTTTTCCCCCACATCAGTCACAAAAATCAGATAGATTTTTTGTGACAGCTTCTCCCCGAGGAGAAGCCTTTGGCGCGCGTCGGTAAATTGCGCGAAAAACTTCTGTTGCAGTTTTTGGGCGGGCGTGGTAGGATAGAGGGAAAAGGGGGCATACATATGAAAATACTCGTAAGTGCGTGTTTGCTTGGGGAAAACTGCAAGTATAACGGTGGCAACAACCATTCGCCCGCGGTTGCGGAATATTTGCGCGGGCGGGAGTATGTGCCCGTGTGTCCAGAATTGCAGGCGGGGCTTGGCTGTCCGCGCACACCCATTGAGATCGTGGATGGTGTCCTGATGGATAAAAATGGAAAATGTGTCGATGCGCAGCTTCGCGCCTGCATTGACGACCTACTGCGCACGCTCCCGCTTGATGAGATAGACTGCGCCATTTTGCAGTCGCGCAGTCCGACCTGCGGAGTGAATGAAGTTTACGACGGCACATTTTCGGGCAGAAAGATCGCAGGTTCGGGCGTATTTGCGCAAGCACTCAAATGCGCTGGTTGCCGCGTGATCGATGCGGAGGATATCGCCACGCTGGAGGGGGAGCATGATGTATCGCATACTGATCGTTGAAGACGACCGCGGCATTGCTGAAGCGATCGCGCAAAGCGCGCAGATGTGGGGCTTTGCGCCACGCTGTGTGCAGAATTTTCGCGATGTGATGGCGGAATTTGCAGAATTTGACCCGCATCTTGTCCTGCTTGATATCACGCTTCCGTTCTGGGGTGGATTCCATTGGTGCGCCGAGATCCGCAAAATTTCAAAAGTTCCCATCATCTTCATCTCCTCGGCATCGGACAATATGAACATCGTTATGGCGATGAATATGGGTGGCGACGATTTCGTAGCGAAGCCATTTGATGCGAGCGTGCTCATTGCGAAAATTCAGGCGCTTTTGCGCCGCAGTTATGATTTTGCATCGACTGCCCCTGTTTTGACGCACCGTGGCGCGACGCTCAACACGGGTGACAATTCGCTGAGCTTTGCGGGCGCACATATCGAACTGACGAAGAACGAGTACCGCATCCTGCTTGCCCTCATGGAAGCAAAGGGGCGGATCGTCTCGCGCGAGAAGCTCATGGAGCGCCTTTGGGAATCGGACAGCTTCGTGGACGAAAATACGCTTACGGTCAATGTTGCGCGACTGCGCAAGAAACTCGAGCGCGCGGGACTTGATGATTTTATCGTGACCAAATTTGGCGTTGGCTATCTGATCGAGGCGTGAATATGGCATTTTTTCTGAAATTTTTGCGCGGGAAACTGGGCGCGATCGCGCTGTATGTAGCGATGATGGGCATTTTCTTCCTTTCCTTTGCGCTCTATGCGCTTCCGATGGAAGCGGTCGCATATCCTGCGGTGCTGTGCACCGTCTGCGCAGTCGCGCTCCTCGTGCGCGACTGGGTGCGCGCCGTGCAGAAGCATCGGCTTTTCGGCGCGATATGCTCATTTACGCAGTTCCATGCTGATGCGATCCCGTATGTGCAGGATGCAACGCAGGAGGATCTGCTTGCCATCATTCGCGCCCTGTGCGCTGAGGAGGAAGCGTTTCGTGCCGAGACGCACAAGCGCTATACCGATATGGTCGATTATTACAGCATTTGGGTGCACCAGATCAAAACACCCATTGCATCCATGCGCCTGACGCTCCAGAATGAGGACAGCGCCCTCTCACGCAAGCTCCAAAGCGACCTTTTTCGCGTGGAGCAGTATGTCGAGATGGTGCTCATGTTTTTGCGCCTGAGCAGCGAAACGACCGATTATGTGCTCGCAGAATGCGACCTCGATGCCATTGTGCGTCAGGCGGTCAAAAAATATGCGGGCGAATTCATCGGGCGAAAGCTCCAGCTTGATTATGCGCCGCTGAATGTGCGCGTGCTGACGGATGAAAAATGGCTCTCATTCGTGATCGAGCAGGTGCTCTCCAATGCCCTCAAATATACCCGTGAGGGATGCATCACCATCACGCTTGAAGCACCAAAGACGCTCTGCATCCGTGATACGGGCATGGGCATCGCGCCCGAGGATCTGCCCCGCATTTTTGAAAAGGGCTATACGGGCTATCGCGGGCGGGCGGACAAGACGGCAAGTGGCATCGGGCTCTACCTCTGCCAACGCATTTGCACGAATTTGGGGCACAGCATCACCGCAAGCTCCACCCCCGATGTCGGTACGGTGATCCGCATCGATCTTGCACGCGATGCACTTGAAGTGGAGTAAGACTTACAAAAGTGTAAGAAGATCGTAAGGCGAATCGATGGCGATGGAATGTATCACGCGCTATAATAAGGACACCAAGAAATGAAGCAAAGGAGCAATTTTTATGAGTATTTTACAAGTGCGTGGTGTCCGAAAAGTGTATTCCACCCGCTTTGGTGGCAATCAGGTCGAGGCGCTGAAAGATGTGAATTTTACTGTCGAAAATGGCGAGTATGTTGCCATCATGGGCGAGTCGGGCTCTGGCAAGACGACGCTTCTGAATATCCTCGCCGCGCTCGATAAGCCCACCGCAGGCACAGTTGTGCTTGATGGACAGGAGCTTGGACGTGTGCACGATGCTGCCATTGCCGCATTCCGTCGCGACAATCTCGGATTTGTCTTTCAGGAATTCAACCTGCTTGATACATTCACAGTCGAGGATAATATTTATCTTCCGCTCGTCCTTGCAGGTGTGCCGTACAAGGCGATGGCGGAGCGCTTAGCGCCCATCGCCGAGAAGCTCGGCATCACGTCGTTGCTGAGAAAATATCCGTATGAAATTTCGGGCGGACAGAAGCAACGCGTCGCCGTTGCCCGCGCGATCATTACTGAGCCCAAGCTCATTCTTGCGGATGAGCCGACGGGCGCACTTGATTCCAGGGCGACCGATGAGCTTTTGCGCCTTTTTTCGAGCATCAATGCCGACGGACGCACCATTTTGATGGTCACGCATTCGGCAAAGGCGGCAAGCCACGCATCGCGCGTGCTTTTTATCAAAGATGGTGAGGTGTTCCACCAGATCTATCGTGGCAACTGCACGAACGATGTCTTCTACCAAAAAATTTCCGACACGCTTACGGTGCTTGCGACGGGCGGTGAGCGGGCATGAATCTGCGCATTTATCCCCGCCTTGCGTGGGACGGCATCCGCAAAAACAGTCGCTTCTACACGCCCTATACCATCACATCTGCGGGCATGGTGATGCTCTTTTACATCATCCACTACCTCGCGGCAATGCCACAGCTCGAAAGGATGTACGGTGGCAGAACGACAGCGGTGATGCTCGGCTTCGGCGTGTACATCGTGGCGGTTTTTTCGTTTATCTTCCTTGTGTATACGAATTCCTTCCTCATGCGCCGCAGGAAAAAGGAATTTGGACTTTATAACATCCTCGGCATGAGCAAATGGAATCTGTCTGCGGTGATGCTCTGCGAATCGCTCATCCATTTTGCAATCTCGATGGTGGCGGGCATCTTCGGTGGCATCCTGCTCTCAAAAATGGCAGAACTTGGGCTGACGCGGGCGCTGAATGGCGAGATCACCTATGCATTCACCATCGATCCCGATGCGCTCTACGATTGCTTTTTGATCTTCGTGCCGATTTTTGGCTTCATTTTTGTCAAGAATCTGGTTTCGGTGTGGCGCATGAGCGCGGTCACGCTGCTAAAGAGCGAAAATGTTGGCGAAAAACCGCCGCGCGCGAATTATTTGATCGCCATTGTCGGGATCATCCTGCTCGCATTTGCGTACCATATTGCGCTCAGCATTGAAAATCCGCTTCTTGCGATCGCGTGGTTCTTTGGCGCAGTTGCGCTCGTGATCGTGGCGACGTATCTCATCTTCATTTCAGGCTCGGTGGTGCTTTGCCGCCTCCTGCAAAAGAATAAGCGCTATTATTATAAGAAAAATCATTTCGTTTCCGTTTCTTCGATGGTCTACCGTATGCGGCGCAATGGCGCAGGGCTTGCATCCATCTGCATTTTAAGCACGATGGTGCTTGTGATGCTCCTCGGGAGCGCCAGCCTTTTCTTTGGCACGGAGGATATGATCAATGCGCGCTATCCGTCGGATTTTAATTTGAAATTCGGCTATCTCGATGAGATCGAAAAGTACGTCTATACGCCCGAACAGGCAGAGCGTGCGATCGCCGTTGCCCGTTCGTATGTCACCGAACAGGGCTATACGCCCGAATCGGAGTGTAGCGAAGCGTCGCTCAGCACGACGGGGTGCTTCGGCGATGGCAAGCTGATCCTGAACCGCGACGTAGTCGAGCACATCACCACGCAGACGATGGAGCACGTGACCAATATCTTTTTCGTTTCCCTTGCGGACTATCAGCGCTATTTCGACCCGACGGCGACGCTCGAAGCGGACGAAGTGCTCCTTTACACCGAGCGCCAGAGCTATGCGGGCGACACCATCACGCTGGAAGATGGTACGCAATGGCGCATTCGCGCGCGTGTGGGGCAGATGTTCTCCAACGGCGATGCGGTGGCAGAGATCGTTCCGTATGCCTATATCGTTGTGAACGATCTGGGGAAAGTGCAGAGCCTGATCAATTCCATCTTGCCCGAAGAGTGGGCGGCGAATATCACGGTGCGGTATCGCTTCGACCTGCCAATCGGGAAAGAAGCGCAGATCGCGCTCAAAGAGGGACTGGAAGACCGCCTGCGGGAGATGGAACTGGACGGAGAAAAACTCTGCGCCTTTGCGTATGCAGAGTGCCGCGAGGAAGAGCGCGCGGAAATGCAGGGACTTTGCGCGGGCATCTTCTTTCTGGGAATGTTCCTCACAGTCGTTTTCCTGCTTGCAACGGTGCTTATCATCTATTATAAGCAAGTGACCGAGGGCTATGAGGACGAGCGACGCTATGAGATCTTGCAAAAGGTCGGCATGACGCAGGCAGATATCAAAAAGAGCATCAATTCGCAGGTGCTGACCGTGTTCTTCCTGCCACTACTGACGGCGATCGTGCATACGTGCTTTGCGTTTCCCATGGTGCAGAAACTCCTGCTCCTGTTCGGGCTGTATAATGTAAAACTTATGTGGATCGTGTTCACGTGCACAGCGCTGGTGTTCGGCATCATCTACACGGCGATCTACCGCGTGACGAGCAATGCATATTTTGCCATCGTCAGCGGGAAAATGCATAGCAACTGAGCTTGCATAAAAAATTCATGGAGCATATCGGGATAGACGGATATTCGTAAGATAGAAATCGAAACACGGCAACACAAAAACAGCCCCGACGTTTGATGTCGGGGCTGTCTCACGTAGCGCACATACGGGGTTGCCCCGCATAGAAGTGCGCCCTTGTTACTAAGGGGAAAATTCGGGGGATTACCAAACGGCAATCCCCCCAGGTTATAAACCTGCCCATTAAACTGGGAAGATAATTGAAACAATGCTCAAAATGCGGTTCGCAATATTAAGAACCTACATCGCACTATCTACCCAGCCAGGGGTGGCGTTTCCCCTTAGTGTTGCAACTATTTTCCATAGCTACAACACCAAGAGGATCGCCCAAATTACTAACTTAATAGTTTTCATTTTTGCGCCTCCTCTCAGATATATATCAAACGCTGATAGCGTTTAATAACAAAACATGAGTATGATTGCAGTTTTCCATCTTTAAGACTTATACGCAATTATTTCAATGTTTACGGAGTTCCTTCAGTTCGTTTTCTTTTTTTTCAAGCTCCTTCTTGGCGTTTGCTAAGGATATTTTGTTTGCACCAAGGTTTTTCTGCACTCTTTTTTTTGCCCATAGGATTAAAGGTATGCCATAAATACAAAAGAAAATAAAATATAGTAGCGCCCCTCCCAAATCGTATCCAACTCCAAGAAGCATTATGACGGAGACTAATCCTAGAGCAATAAAGAAAATGCCACAACCATTCAAAAATTTGGTCCCGGTTGTTTTTCCGTCATAATAAGAGAGTTTGGATATTGTGTACTTCAGCGATGAGATGTCATTTTCCAGTTTCTTTTTCAAATAATCTGGAATATATTTACCGCACTTTTCAGTATAGGAATCAATAATCCGATTATGACCGTCTTTATCTGCATAATAGGAAAGAAGTTGTTTGTGTATTTCAATTCCATCTTTCCACGCCTCTGCTGCAAGCTTTCCTATCTGTGGATCATCTCCAAAAATCCGATCAATTTGCGTACCGCAGGTATACAGGATATCTCTTGCTGCACCGGCGTTGTCAACATACTCCTGTGTATAATTATGCTTAATGTCTAAGCTGATTCCGTCATAGTGGTTTTTTGCGCCATTTGCCAGCATATGTGCAATTCGTGAACTGCGATACACAATTTCTTTTACCGCCGCAAGCTGCTCACTTTCGGGAACATGATTCTTAATCAGAAAAAGTACACTGTCTTCGCAGTTACTTACAGAAATTGCCGCTGACTTGATTTGTGCAATTTTGCATTCCATTGCCTTGAAATAAACAACATAGAACGCAGCTTCCCAACTGGTAGGATCTTTTACAAGTATCATATCGTAATACTTGGCGGCATTTTCTCCATTGTTATCATCTTTGGCTCGTCTTGCAATCTGGTAAAGATTGGCTAATTCCGCAGATGTGTCAACTTTAACTGTACTACCAGAAACATCTACGGTTCCCTCAACCATCATTTTCTTAGCTTCATCGACAGAATATTTTGTTCCGCAAGACTGGCAGA
>CAZVJJ010000020.1:0-23978 GCA_964627295.1 uncultured Oscillospiraceae bacterium
CGGTCGTCGTCCTCATGGAACTCCGATTCACAATGGCGTAAAATCTGCATGGTCACCAGTCGGAAGAACGGCTGATAGGTCACAAGCATACTTTCCGCAATGGCAAGGTCAAAGTGGGTTTTGCCGTCATTCAGCACGGCGGGGCTGGTTTTGTTGGGGTTGTCCTGAAGCACCCATTGCAGTTCTGGATAGCTGAAGGCTTCCAGATAAGTTTTCAGGGTGGTTTCGATATCCGCTATGCTTTCGTTATCCCCCTTGCCTACAAAGCCTTTCAGCTTGTCCAGCACCACACCCATGTTTTCCTGTTCTGCGTCGGCAACAATGGCGGTCAGCAACTCGTCCAGTCCCGTTCGCATAAGTGTCTGGATGATGGGTAGGAAATCATAGCCTTTTTTGGCAAAGTAATAGAGAACGCCGCTTAAAATCTTACGGGCGTTATCGCTGAAATACGGATTGTCCCCTGTGGCAACCACCAGAGAATCTGCGATATCGGTAACTGCTTTTATGATCTCGGTTTCGGTCACGTCGGGGCGGTGGATCTTATAAAAAACATCGTAACCATAGGACGTTGGAACAGCGGGGGCAACGACTTGAAAATCTTTATGTTCCTCGGCTTTATAGTCCTGTGCCTTGATCCCCAACAGCTTTTCAAAAAGCTCCCCTTTGATATCCACCAGAAAGAAATTATAGGCTCGTCCAGATTTTGTGCGTCCCTTTTCTGCGATTTTCTCACGGTGCAGCATGGAGTAGAGCCACCCTAGCAAAAGAACGGATTTTCCAGAACCAGGTGTGCCGACGACAAAGCCATTGATTCCGTCTTTTTGAACGGGGCAGTAGGCATACTTCCCCTTGTGCTTGCCAAGGACAAGCCCTGTCGGGATTTTACTGGCATACTGCGCTGGAATGTCAGGGTAGGCAGCTTTCAGGTATGCGCTACTGCGCCGCTCGTCCTTTGCTCCCAGTCCGTACACAGCAGAAAAGGAAAAATCCGTCTGTCCTCGCTGCTTGCGCTGGATGTTCGTCCATGTGATAATGATGGGAAACAGCATAGGGACAGCAAATGTGATAACGGTCTGCATGGAGTGGGAAACAAAATCAAGCTGCGCCGTTATAAAATAGGCAAGCCCAGCCAGCAGCGGATATGTCCACAGTCCAGTAAACCAAAGCCACGTCATTGTACCGCCTCCCGTCGCAATTCCCGTATCATACAGGGCGTGACTCCGCAAACATCATGGTCATGTACAAACCCATGGGCTTCATACCACGCAATTTCCTGATCCATGGGGAGCTGTCCATCTTCGCAGAACGGCTCTGCGCCGCAGTAGGACACAATGCGCTCTGCCCGTTGCTCCGCTGCATAGTCCAAAATCCGTGCCAGCAGCACTTCCCCCAGACCTTTGCCACGGAATTTCTTCAAAACATACAAGTCCCGTATCTGAATTTCTCCGTTTACAAAGTTGCAGCTTGTATGGGCAATGATTTTCTTTCCACGACGGATTTCAATGTCATAGATTGTTTTGCTCTTAAATTCTGTCAAATAGCCCCCTCCCTGTGTGCGGTTTCTGTATATAATATAGACGACGTAAAATTTCCTTTTTGCAATCGTCTATAATAGGTTGGGGGCATACATACATAAAGGGGCTTGCTGGTTTGCAAGCCCCTTTCTTCATTCTATCGTCATTCTTAGTGCTTCAATATCCACATGGAGGTCTTTTTCTGTAAGCTCTCCGTCAATGAAAATTCCGTTAATGCTGGTACAGCGGGACAGGGCGGTATATAGCTGTCCTGGGGCGAAGTAGCCTGGGACGATGTTGACCTCCTGAAAGGTCATGCCCTCGGCTTTATTGGCAGTGATCGCATAGGCAAGGACTACGGGGATCTGCTCATAAATTGTGCCGTCCTGAAGGGTAAATCTGTGTCTGCGGACGGTTGCAATCGTTCCGTTATCGAAACGGACTTGGATACTGCTTTTGTTGGTCTTTAAGATCGTCCCCACACTACCATTTTTGAACTTTTCGCTGTTGCAAACGGTCATAACCCGCATTTCGGCTGCCAGTTGCAGCACTTTCGGGCATGGAATATCTTCGCTGGATGTATTCGATTTGGCAGTATATGTTACCATTTCGTCAGGATCAAAGCAAAGCCACGCCTCCTGATTATAATGCTCCACCAGTTTGTTCGTCGGGCAGATGGTAATTGCCGTCACAGAGCTATACGGGTTGGCATTTTCATTGAACCACGAAATTGCCGCCGCATTGCCGTACTTAATTTCGTTCAGCTTTTCCTTAAAAACGGGATCGTCCTGACGGTAAATATGCTTTAGCACGATTTTGCGGAAGTTCATCTGCGCCCATTGCTCGGAGTGGAACGCATAGACCCCTTTGGCGGCGGGATAAAATTCTTTCAGCAATTCCATGTCTGCGGCGGTGGCGACTGGCTGAATCTGACCAAAATCCCCCAGCACAATGAGCTGGATCGGTCGTCCCGTCTGCTGCTCCACAAAGCGAATAGTCTTTGTAAGGCGTGAAAATACGTCCTGACGAACCATATTGATCTCGTCGATGATAACTCTGTCCACCGAAAACAGGCACTTGGGGGCGGCGGTGATGTCGTCGCTTAGCTGTACCTCGTTGGGAAAGCGAAAAGCTCTATGAATGGTCTGGGCATTTAGATTGTCAGCAGCCTTGCCAGTCGGTGCTACGATCAGAGTTGCAGTACGTTCTTCTGGTGACAGGCTTGCCAGAAATTCCCGAATGAGATGTGTTTTGCCGCAACCGCCTGAACCGAGGATACAGATTGCGCCGCTGTAAGTCCGAAGTGTCGCCAAAGCAATTTGGTACTCGTCTAGGGTATCTTCTGTCTGTTCTGACTTGTACAGGGATAGTTCATATAACCGTTGTCCCTCGTCAGAGAGAAAGCATTTTGATTCCTCAACGCACCTTTTCGTTTCTTGTTTAGTGATTTCTGTCATACCCTCCAGACCCAAAATCTGGCGAACTGTTCCAATGTCGCACTTCATCTGCCTGGCAATGGAGGAAAGATCGCTGGTTTCCCGATACAGTTCCATAATTTGATTGGCAAGCTGCTGCTTTTCCTGCGCTGATTGTTTTTCTTCCCGATATTTCGCAAGATACCGCTGAATGGTGCGCTTGCTGAGATTTTGAAACGCCTTTGCAATTTCGGCGGTGGTTTTGCCGTCGGCGTACATTTCTTTGATTTTATCCATCTGCTTTAAGGCTTTGATTTGCCGTTCTTCCCGCTCTTTGACCAATTTTTTGTTGTGTCCGATTTTCAGGGCGGCAACCTCGTCCTCGGTGATCCCCAGCCAGAGGATGATTTTTTCGTTGGTCATGCGCTCAAATTCCCATGCGGCAATCTTTTCCAGAGTTTCCACAGGGAGCGGTGAACACAGCAGTTTGTTCATGCTCTGTAGGAGTGTCCAGCACAGATCGGGGCTGTAAAGCGCACGGTTGGTGCAATGGTAGCAGAACAGGAAACAATCTGCCCGTACCCCAATGTCATAATCTCGCAGCTTGAGCCAATTCACCAGCCACTTGCGCCTGTCCAGCATGGTTGTTTCCGTTTTCTTGTCGATTTTCATGTTATGATCTCTCTTTCTTTAGTTTACATAACTATAATAGGAGAAATCATTAAAGGGGGAGGGCATACAAAAAGCAGCCCCGCATTTGCGGGGCTGCAAAACGAATATACCTTAACGCTGGGCTATGTAGTCGTTCAAAGAATCCGAGGCAATCAGATGGGTGTATTTGTTTGCAACAGATACATTTGATTCAAATGCGGCAATGCAACTATCAATCGTTTTATGGGTAGTATAGCCCTTTGCCTTTTCTGTCTTATAATACATGGAAGAAATTTCCAACAGTTTCTCGGCATCAGACAGAGTTGTCTTTACTTTTTCACCATCTCCGTTTTTATAGTAGCCGATAACCATATCATTGTTAGGAGCTATATATGTGTACCCAGATGTCGTACCATTATCAATATAGAAAATAAGCACAAGCTGGTTAATCTTGTTATATTTGCTACCGCTGTTTTCTTCACCTTTATCCATATAATAATACAGGCTACCAATATATTGGACATTGTTAACGCCAGTATGGTTCGATACCGCATTTGTCGCATTTGCAATATCATCATCACTAAGATATTCCAGCACGTCATAGGGATTGTCATATGCGTAATCAGAAAAGCAATTTAATACAATATCCGCTTCTGTGCGAACCAGCTTAATACCCTGATATTTGGCAAGATATTCCTCATCATAATCATTCTCATCAAGATATACATGGATGATATCGCCGTTGGAGAGATCGTTTCGTTCAAATGCGTCGCCTAAAACAGGGATAGTGTATACCGATGCGTTCGTGATGTATTCTAGGTTTACATAACTTCCAGACCACAATGAGCCATTACCACTAATACCGTATCCATTGGGCATATAGTTTTCAAAAAGGTCAATCTCCGTCAACTCTTCCAGAACATCTACAGTATAAGTAAAATCCTCATATTTGAAGTTAACATTCAGAACTTTTTTGAGCATATCAATGCCCTTATCACTGGTATTCCAAGAAAACTGAATCGTGTCTCCGTTACTCAGATCGTCAGGGCAATCATATGCCAAGACATAAGGATCGTAGTAATTGAATACAAATTCCACTGCCAAGTCCGCTGTTTTGTCGCCAAAATACTGCGTATCCAAATTCGTAGACAATCTATCCGAATAGTCCTCAATCAGCTGATCGTAATCGATACTGGCATTGATCTTGCCATATCCATTCCAACCATCTCCCTCAACAGTGACATAATCGTTTAGATTGACTGTGGGTGCGCCGACTGAACAGCCAGTCATAAGAATCATAGCGAAACAAGCCAGTAGAACTGCGGTTGAAAACAACTGAAGCTTCTTTCTCATATAGCTTCTCGTCCTTGCGGAAACCACGCAGACGATATCCTTAGGTTTGTTCATTTGATACATCCTCCATTTTCAAATTATTTAATCTTTTGACAGACGGAGCATTGGTCATAGCCTGCTGTGTCAACGACCCATTCTCTTGTGTTGTGATAAGAATGGGTAAACCTTTCGCTGATTGGCAGTGAGGCGAGATGTGCGTCATATTGTACATACGTTGCTTCGTCATTCACTCCATCATACATACACCTCCAGCCACAAGTACATTCGAGATAAATGTCATTATGCCCCACCTCGTCATGGTGTACCCAGCTGTGCCCCTTGGCGGCGATGGTAATGGTTTGCACGTCCCCGCAGGAGCAGTTTTTTGTTATATAGCCGTCATTTTCGCAATCTGCGTCTTTTTGATCTGTGACCGTGTAGCTGTGCGTATGGGGCGGTTCAGTCGTAGCGGGAGCGGTAGTTTCTGGCTCGGTTGCGGTCAATTTCTCAATGCTTGCCGTTTCCTTGATTCCACATTTTTCGCAAGTCCGTTCCTTTGTTCCCGCAGATGTTGTGGTAGGCTCTTTGGTCACTTTCCATTCTCCCCAGCTATGACCTGTAGGAGTAATGAGCGTCGTCTCCACTTTTCCGCAAGAGCAGGTTTGGGTGATATAGCCATAGTTTTCACAATCGGCATCTTTTTGTTCTGTGACCGTGTAGCTGTGCGTATGGGGCGGTTCAGTCGTAGCGGGAGCGGTAGTTTCTGGCTCGGTTGCGGTCAATTTCTCAATGCTTGCCGTTTCCTTGATTCCACATTTTTCGCAAGTCCGTTCCTTTGTTCCCGCAGATGTTGTGGTAGGCTCTTTGGTCACTTTCCAGCTTCCCCAGCTGTGACCTGTTGCGCTTGTGGATTGTACTTTGTAGCTATCACCGCAACTACAGGTGTAAAGGGTATACCCATCGTCCGTACAAGTAGGAGCAATAATGGTGTGCTGATATTGATGTGAGGTTTTTGCGATACTTTCCGTATAGGTATGCCCACAGGAGCAGGCAAATGTCTTTACGCCCTCGTTCTTGCAGGTGGCTTTGGTGGCGATCGTTTCGACGTATTCGTGGGTGTGATTGGGAATAATTTTTGCGGTGGCTCTGGATTCGCTCTGGGAGCAGACGGAACAGGTGCGTTTTTCCATCCCCTCCTTAGTTTCCGTTGCTTCGGTAATGGTTTTCCAATTTCCCCATGTATGCCCGTTTTGGTTTACATAATCTTCTTTGTAGCTATCGCCACATTCGCAGGTGTAGAGAGTATAGCCGTCCTCGGTGCAGGTGGGCTTTACCGTGGTTTGGCTGTACTCATGGGTGTGCGCCTCGGCGGTGGGATCAACCGCTTGTGTAGGTGCAGCCTGTTCGGCTGGTTCTGTGCTTTCGACCTGCTGAAGCGGCTGAGTTTCTGCGGAAAATTCCATCAACTCAGTTGTTAAAGCTGGCTCTGTACCTGCGTCTATGCTGCTTTGGCAAGCCGACAGCAACAAAAGCAGCGCAGTGATCAGTAATACCGATATCTTTCTCATTGCGGTTCTCCTTATGGTTTGTGCGGTTTATGTTAGTACATGGTGGTCATTAAGGTTAGAAACTGAATAACTGGACACCACAACCTGCGCTTTTGTAGCCAGTGACATACATAGCAAACCCAAAATATTTATAACCAGCGCCAACCATATTTGCATAATGTCCAGGAGAGTTTTTCCAACCATCAAACATAGCAGAAATGCTTGGAGCAGTCATAGCAATGTTTTCACCACAAGGAAGTCCAACATGCCGAAAATCAGTAGATATTTCCACTGCCCTGTTTGATGCAAGTGTAACTAAATTGCTATCCAGCACCAAATCATATCCCTCGCCAAGGACTTCCCGTCTAAGGTCATTCACATATCCCAACATAATCGTTGCTGCTGTCATAGCGTCATAAGCATACGTCACAGTATTCAAATCAGGATATCCGCATTTTTCACAAGCATTCACATTCCAATCCGTGTAATTTACATAATTCACCAATAATCCAGCGTCAACAAGAGCATCAGGTGAAATCGCTAGAAGTTCCTTTGTTACAGTAGACAGTTTCTTAGTCGTATAGCTACACGAAGTCGCTGGAATAAGCGTCCTAGAAACCTCATTACCACAGTCGTCGCAATATACCCTGATATATCTTTCACTTCCACATGAACCCACATCCGTTTCCGTCGTGGTATGCAGATGTTCTGTTGCGCTTGATGTAGATGTCTTAGTATCTCCGCAGGTCTGGCACTGTTCTGTTTTTATTCCATCACTTGCGCAAGTCGCCGTATTGGAAATCACACTATAGCTGTGACCCGTCGCTGCAACCGTCGTATCGGTGTAGGAATCTCCACAAACGGAACACTTGTGTGTGGTATATCCAGATTCGGTGCAGGTGGGGTTTGTAACGATATCCGTGTAATTGTGCGCTGTTTTCGCAATCGCTTCGGTGTAGGACACACCGCAAATCGTACAGGTGTATGTCCTCACGCCCTCTGCGTAACAGCTAGCCTCTGTCGTGACGGCAGAGCTGTATTCGCAGGTGTGATTGGTTTTTGCCAATGTTTTCGTTTCAATCTCGCCGCACTTGGAGCACGTTCTCTGTGCAACGCCAGTAGTGAAATAAGTAGGATTCTTTGTAGTTTCCCATTCGCCCCAGCTATGCCCCGTGGCTTCGGTGTAATTCTCCTTATAAGAATCACCGCAGACGCAAGAATACAGGGTATAGCCCTTTTCGCCGCAGCCAGGCGCAACTACCTTAGATGTATAGCTGTGGGCAGTCTTTTCAATGCTTTCGGTGTAGCTTTTGTTGCAAACCTGACAGGTATAGGTGCGAACGCCAACGGCAGCGCAGGTGGGAGCGGTGGTTACATTGGAGGTATAATCGTGAGCGATGACATTCGTATAGCTGTCATTATAGCTATACGAGCAAATAGAACAGGTATGGGTCGTGTAGCCCTTTGCAGTACAGGTCGGTTCTGTCACGATATCCTTATAAGTATGAGCAAGCTTTGCAATGCTCTCAGTATAGGTATGACCGCAAGTCTTGCAAGTATAAGTCTTAACGCCAGAGGCGGAGCAAGAAGCTTCTTTCGTTACTACTTCTGTATAATCACAAGTATGCCCGTCGTTTTTTTGCAGGTTCTTGATCTCAACTTCGCCGCACTTCGTGCAAGTTCTCTGGGCTGTACCCTCTGCCGTTGCGGTAGCTTCCTTTGTGGTTTCCCATTCGCCCCAATCATGTCCCTCAGCTTCAATATATTTCTCGGTGTAAGTGTCGCCACAGGAACAGGTATAGAGGGTATAGCCGTCCTCGGTGCAGGTAGCGGCAACGATTTCTACGGAATATTCATGCTCATGAGGTTCGGTAGGAGCTTCAGTGGATGCTTCAGTGGGTACTTCGGTAGTTGCTTCGGTGACGTTCGTTTCCTCGGTGCTGACGGTTGGTTCGTCGGTAGGGGCAATATCAGCAGCCCCGCCGCAAGCTACCAGCGACACCATGAGAACAAACGCCATGAGAATTGCAAGCAGTTTTTTCATTTTGGGTTCTCTCCATATCGTTTACTCTATAAGATATTCGTTGTAGGTGTCAATTTCTGGTGTACTTTTCATGGTCAAGTAAACATCTACTGCAAATGCTACAGAACTGGTAATGACAAGCACGACAATTGCCCCAGTTATCGACATTTCCCACTTTGCATTTAAGGGTAGTGCAAGGAACGTAACTGCGATACCATAGAACAGCGAAGCTAAAATGCGATCACCTAAATTCAAAAGCATATTACGGTTGTTCGTTGTATATATCGTTTTTTTATTTTCAGGGAACATTGCGCCTATCGCTAAAACCAAGCAAATAATCTTGATTATAATTTCAAAAAGTGCTGTAGCCTCAAAATCCTTTTTCAGAAGATTAAATAGCAAATCTCCAACGATCATGCCAAGAATCGTTATTAACAAAACCGAAATCAAAATTGTACAGCAAAACCTTAAGGAAATATCTACCCGTGGTAATAATGCAAGCAGATAAATAATGCCAAGAAAGATCATTGACCATGCTACAAAATTAAGAAATGATGAATCAGCTATTATTACATATTGAGTACCAACAAAATAGCCAGTCATTAAGGCGAGTGACGCTCTTGAAAACAATATGGCGCAGCTTGTGATTGTGACTACAAGCTTTATGGTTATTCCAGTAAGCAGGATTATCAGCGCAATAAGCACTAAATAAATAAGTACAATTGCAGGTAAATTAAATAACATAAGCACTCCTTTTTAATGCCGATTATTTTCCAAGCCAAAAATCCGTCGCAACATATGTGGCAGTTTTTTCTGCATCTTTCTTGATTTGCGCCGTGTCTATTGCCATTTGCCTCTGCAATGCAAGTATTTCCGCATCTTTTTCATCTGTTTTCATAATATTGATCGCTTCGCCTGGAGTATTTGCTCTGCCATCTTCAATAATTTCAGCCAACCGCATCAAAATTTCGGGTCTTGTGTATGCCAAACCCACAGGACAATAGCCGTATGCTTCATAATTCATTTCCATACGTTTGCTAATCTTTCTCTGAAGCCTCATAGCAGCAGATAACGCATCTTTGGTTTTCTTATGGCGTATGACGAATAATACCGTAAGCACGGCAGCAGCAACAAAGAAAAATGCAGATTTTTTGAAAATCGCAATTGCAAGAGAAATAATCGCCGCAACAACCCAACCGCCGTTGCTTTTTTCGTTAAGCTCTGCGATTTGGGCGTTAACAGCATCTAAATCATAGTAAACCTTGCTCTTTGAAGTAAAGTAGTTCAGCATTTTTCCCATTTCTGCCATGCTCTGCTGCCGTAGATCCATATACCCGCCTTGTTGTACCTGCACTGCGTTAACCGCCGCACCGCAGTTAGGGCAGAAATTCGCTCCTTGTAAATCCGCCCCGCATTGTCTGCAAAATCCCATGTTGTGATCCTCCAATTCTATATTTTCTCTGAAGTCTAAGAAAAACTTTTTACATTCCTTTGCTGATCCGCTTTATTTCAAGCCAGATACCGTAACCTGAATTTCTGTTCTAGTCGGACTTACTCCCCATTGATAAAGAAAGTTCTCACTATCTGTGTACGCTACACTAAGTGTAATAACATCACCATTAGAAAGAGAGCCATTATTATCGCAAATGATATCTATATCCATAGACATCTGTACATCCTTTTTCCCTCTGTTATATGTAAAGCTGAATACACCTGTAGCATATCCCGATCCGTTCTCTCCCTCAAAGGTTAGTTCATAGTTTTCAAAAGGGTCAAAAGTTTTTGTTTCAAGCAGTCCTTCGACTGTATATGAAAAGTCTTCATATACAAAATCCGCATTCATAACTCGCTTAAGCGTTGCCAACAATTCTTCATCAACCGACCATGTAAAATTGAAAACATCACCATTGGAGTGACTGTATTCAAATGTATTGTCAGTTCCAACTGTTTCAATACTGAAAGGTCTTAAATTCTCCAGAATATGTTTTGCCGCAGCCTGTATGGTGCTGCACTCAAACATATCCGCCTCTGCTACATCTTCTCTTAAACTTTTCAAATGCTCCATAACCAGAGTGTCCCTATCAAGCGAAACCTGAATAGCTGCGGTCGAATTATATGTCCCTAAAACTTGAACCGATACATAATCGTTCAAATTGATCGTACATTTTTCACCCTGACTTGCGCTGGGGTCACCATAGGCTCTTAATCCATGAATTTCAATGTCTGCTTCTCTTCTTGTAAATTTTAGACCATATTCCCGCTCAAGAAAAGTACTCCCCTCAGCTCCGCTGAAATATACATGAACAATGTCACCATTTGACAAAGATCCATCATTTTCAGGTATATCAACATGGACGTTTGTAGATTTGAGGGTATCCCCTACCCTAACATACACATAGGCGTATGTTGAATAAAATTCGCCTTTTCCATTTTCTCCACCGATCCATAAATCGACGATTTCAAAAGGATCGACTTCTGTTTTTTGACTTGTATTTTTTTGTGTCATTGAATTTTCGCTTGCATTATTTTCTATGCTGCTATCAGAAATAGGCACATCATTTTGAGAACATCCGAATAGTGTGAGTACTGATAATGCAACACAGAGTGCAACGAAGAAAATCTTTTTGTGTTTCATAAGAATTGCCACCTTTTTATTTTTATTTTTCGTTTTTTTCGATAACTGCATTATAGCAAATTGTAACACAAAAGTACAGTAAAATTTTAATGCGTAATTGTGTTATAGTCTTAAGGGAGCAACGAATACTATAATGATAGTGTCAAAGCAATACAGAGGGGCTGCATTATGGAAAAATTTATTGTTACTCCCAAAGAAGATAAAACTGTTACTATGACGATCCGCATTGATCGAGCCTTGCAGGAAGAATACAATATTCTGTCTGCAAAAACCAATCGTTCCCGCAACGAACTGATCGGGATGGCGTTGCAATATGCCCTCGATCATATGGAATTGAAAGAGGAATGAAGTTATCTACGACCTTTTTCGATAGCAAAAGTCGGATCATTTTTATTGATCCGACTTTTTTGTTAAGTTTTCAACATATAATCGTCCAAAATACTTTCAGACAGATCGGGGACGGTTAGATCCACATCAGCATAGGTTTTGTCGATAAATTCTCTAATCTCGGTTCTGTCATTGTTGTCGTGCCAATAAACTTTTATCGTGGTACTCATGTGTCGATCCTCATTGCGGTGTCCACAGTTCGCTGAAACCTGGAGCTGATCCACTTTTCCGTTAATGCACGTTGAAATGAATGTGTGTCGTAAATCATGCAGACGTATTTCTGGATGCGGTTCTAGACCTTTTATTTCTCGTAGCTTATTGCACCTTTTTTGAAGATCGTCGTATCGTTTCGATACTTTCCCTGGTCTTGGCAATTCTCCTGAAAGAATATTCAATTTTGTACGATACACATAATCCTCTGGGCTAGGTTCTGCTCCAAGTAATTCCGTCTGCTGTTCTTTAACTTTTAGCAGTAAGGTTGCAAGGGTATCAGGGAGAGCAGCATAGCGTTGTCTTCGTTCAAAACGGGTTTTTCCATTTTCTTTCCCATTTTTCGGGACTTTTATGACTGTTTTAGAGCCAGCCTGCATTCTTTGCTGTCGCACATCAATGAGTTTATTTTCAAAATCAATGTCTTTCCATTGCAGACCACATAGTTCTCCACGTCGCAAACCAGCCAGTGCTGGAATTGCAAGTAAGCAGAACACAGAGTAATCTTTTTCAAAATGCGTGACATACCACAGTATATATTTAACCTGTTCAATTGTTAATATGGTCGCCTCATATTTTTCAAGTTCACCAATATCAGCATCGGTAACAACATTTTCTGTGACCCCATATTTTTTCCCTTTTTTCATAAATTTCCAAAAATCATTCAAATGGCTTTTATACTTCTGTATGCTGTTATTCCCAAGGGCTGTTGTATATATTTCATTTGGGGATCGACACCATTCAAAAAATTCCTCGATTGCAAGTGTATCAATCTTTCTGACATCAGTATCACCAAAATATGCGATCATGCGCCGTTCCTGATTCTGCTTTTGTGCGGTGTAGGCAGCTCCCCAATCCTTGCTGTATCTTGCGTCATAGTCCGCAATAGCTTGTCTAAATGTGACCTTTCCTGCGGTTTTTGAAACCTTTTGAATAGATTTCGTCTTGTTGTTTTCACCCTGATACGCTTTGGCTTCTTTGAGCGTGTCAAATATCTTTTGCGTTTTGCATTGCTTTAGCACTATTTGTCCTGTTTTTTTATCTAGTTTTGGCTGTCTGCCAAGGTCAATGATCGCAAGATATTTACCATCTTTGATCCGTTGCTTAATGCCTGGATAGTCTGTCGCCTTATATTCGTCTTTTCGTGCCATGCTATAAAATCCCCCTAGTGCTTGCCCTAAAACTACCATAGTTACACAGGTAGTTTTTTGGTAGTTTAATTGAATGTTTGTAGCCATATAATAACAAAAAAGTGCCTGAAACTCAAGCACTTTTTTATGATATTTAATTTTATAGCACCTCGAATTTGTAGCCAACGCCCCAGACGGTCTTTAAGCTCCAATTTTCGGAAACGCCCTCGAGCTTTTCGCGCAGGCGCTTGACGTGGACATCGACCGTGCGGCTGTCGCCAAAGTAATCAAATCCCCACACCTCATCGAGGAGCTGATTGCGCGTGTAGACGCGGTTGGGCGAGGATGCGAGGTAGAAAAGAAGCTCCATTTCCTTAGGGGGCGTATCGACCTTTTTGCCATCGACGGTCAGCTCGAATGCGTCCATGTCGATAATGAGCTTGTCAAACACAAGGCGGCGCGCCTTTTTCTCTGCTGTCACCCCAGATGTGCGGCGCAGGACTGCCTCGATGCGGGCAAGCACTTCTTTCATTTCAAAGGGTTTGGTCACGTAGTCGTCCGCGCCATTTTTAAGGCCATTGACTTTGTCGTCCGTCTCGCCCTTGGCTGTGAGCATGATAATGGGGGTCTGTGCCTCGGCACGGATCGCCTTACAGACGCTCCAGCCATCCATAACAGGCATCATCACATCCAGAAGCACAAGGTCGGGCTTGATGGAGCGGTATTTTGCAAGACCCTGCCCACCGTCGTTCGCCACCGTGACGGCATAGCCCTCCTTTTCCAGATACATTTGCAGAAGCTCCGCAATATTGCGGTCGTCCTCCACGACCAGAACAGATACTGCCATATGAAAACCTCCTACTTTCAAATACTTTTTCTTATTTAACATTATACCGCAAAATGCGCATCTAGAGTGAACAATTTGTAAAGACTTGCCCCGCAATTTGTGAACAGCCCAAAATGCCTCCTGCCTATTATACTGTAGGGTGGGGGTATACCCCCACCGACCACGTTGCGACAACGGAACTGTTCGTTTTTCGCGCAATTTACCGATGACCGCCAAAGGCTTCTCCTTGAAGAGAAGGCTTTTTCTCTGTCATCGATAGATGGTTCAACAAACCAACTGTGCAGAAATCGAGAGTGCGTCGGTGGGGGTATACCCCCACCCTACAGTCTGATATGGACGATCACACAAAAATTAAGGATTGAATTTCCATTCACGCCTTGCGAAAGCGGGCAAAGGCTGATATAATGTGGGCAACGGCGCGGGAATTTGACCGCGGATCATCATGCTGTAACTAAGGAGATACATATGGCAACTTTTTTTGAAATTTTGAAAGCGGTGCTCTTTGGCATCGTTGAGGGCGTGACGGAATGGCTTCCCGTTTCGTCCACGGGGCATCTGATTCTGCTCGACGAATTCATTCAGCTTCAGGCTTCGGACGAATTTAAGAAGATGTTCGATGTCGTCATTCAGCTCGGTGCGATTTTGGCAGTCGTTGTGCTGTTTTTCCACAAGCTGAACCCGTTCTCCCCGAAGAAAACGGAGCAGGAGAAGAAGCAGACTTGGGATCTTTGGTTCAAAGTCGTTGCGGCGATCATTCCCTCTGGCGTGGTCGGCGTTCTGTTTGACGACTGGATGGAAGCCCATCTGCACACGGGCTTCGTGGTCGCGATCATGCTGATCGTCTACGGCATTGCATTCATCGTTGTCGAGCGCCGCAATGCGGGCAAGCAGATGCGCGTGAACGATGTCCATGCGATCGATTATAAAACCGCACTTCTCATCGGTGCATTCCAATGCCTGAGCCTCATTCCCGGCACATCCCGCTCTGGTTCTACCATTCTCGGCGCGATCCTCATCGGCGTGAGCCGTGGCGCGGCGGCGGAATTCAGCTTCTTCATGGCGATCCCGACGATGCTCGGCGCAAGCGCCATCAAGGCTCTGAAATTCGTCCTCTCTGGCGCGGGCATCACAGGCACAGAAGTTTGGGTGCTGATCGTCGGGTGCGTCGTTAGCTTCGTGGTGAGCCTTGCGGTCATCAAGGGTCTGATGGAGTACGTGCGCAAGCATTCGTTCTCCGCATTCGGCATTTACCGCATCATCCTCGGCATCATCGTGCTTGCCTATTTCCTGTTTGTTTGATTTCTAAACGCAAAAACGGAGGAGCAAAATCGCTCCTCCGCTTTTTATTTTTTGCCCCACGTGCGCATCATTCTGTAGGGGGTGATGCCCACATCGCCCCATTATCCGAGCGTAGTGCATCTATTTTGGCGCGTCTTGACCGTCAGGTTTTGGGACGATGTGGGCATCGTCCCCTACGAATTTAATGAACCGACCGTGCAGAAATCGATAGTGCGTCGGTGGGGGTTTACCCCCACCCTACCGTTTGGAATGCGGTTTTTGAGCATTTATTCTGCCCTTTGCAGGCGTTTTTCCAGCGTTGCGGCGCTGAGGGATGTGAGGTAGACGCGGGAGAAGCCGTATTCGGCGGTGAGGACGTAGGATTTTGGCAAGTCGTCGCAGGGGACGACCTCGCCTAGCTGCTCCGCGCGGGTCAAAAAGTCGCGCGTGCGCTTGGAGGTCGATGTATTATCCAGATCAAATATGCCAATGATCGACGAATCGCGCACAGCCATATCATTTCCGATCGACAGATACATATTACCCCTCCTGCCTTATTTCAGCTTCTTCCACTCGCTCACGGCAAGCTCGTCACAGCGATTGTTTTTTGGATTTTCCGCGTGCCCCTTGACCCAATGGTAGCTCAGCTCATGCTTCATCGTCAGCATTAAGAGCGTTTCCCAGAGGTCGGGGTTCAGGGCGGGCTTTTTGTCGGATTTTACCCATCCGCGCTTGCGCCAGCCCCATGCCCAGCCCTTTTCGAGGGCATCGATGACGTATTTGCTGTCCGAATACAGCTCGACCTTGCATGGCTCTTTGAGCGCTTCCAGTCCGCGGATCACGGCAGTCAGCTCCATGCGGTTGTTGGTCGTGTTTGCTTCGCCGCCGCTGAGTTCTTTCTCGACCCCATTAAATTCGAGGATCGCGCCCCAGCCGCCAGGACCGGGGTTTCCTGAGCACGCGCCGTCGGTATAGAGCGTTACGGTTTTCACTCGGCGCTCTCCTCGGTCATCTCGTCCGAATTCTCCACGCCCTGAACGGCAACGACGCTGTTGCCCTCTTCGATGCGCATGACGATGACACCCTGCACATCGCGCTTGTAGATATTGATGGACGATGCGGGGATGCGGATGATGACACCGCCGTTTTCGATGAGCATAACGTCGTCGCTCTCGCCCACGACGCAGCATCCTGCCACAAGACCCGTTTTCGCGGTGATATTGTAGTTCTTCAGACCCTTACCGCCGCGATTTTGCGCGACGCGCTCGCCATTTGCACCTGTGCGCAGGTATTCGCTCAGCTCGGTGCGCTTGCCGTAGCCATTTTCGGTGACGGTGAGGAGCGTCTTGCCCTCTTCCGCTTTCTGCGCGCCGACAACATAGTCTTCACCCGAAAGCGAAATGCCGCGCACACCTGCCGCGTCGCGTCCCATGGGGCGCACATCGTTTTCGTTGAAGCAGATCGCCATGCCCTCGCGAGTGGCAAGGAGAATATTGTCGTTTCCGTTCGTGCGGATGACGTTGATGAGATGATCGCCCTCGTCAAGCGTAATGGCGCGAATGCCGCCCTTGCGGTTGGTCTTGAGCGCGATGAACGGAATGCGCTTGACCGTGCCCTTGCGGGTGCACATGACGAGGTATTCTTCATCGTCAAATTCGCGCGTGATGACCATTGCCGTCACGCTCTCGCCCTGCTCGAGCGGAAGCACATTGACGATCGCCGTGCCGCGCGCGGTGCGCCCTGCCTCGGGGATCTGATAGCCCTTGCGGTGGTGCACTCTGCCCATGTCGGTGAAGAAGAGCATATGGTCGTGCGTAGATGCGATGTTGAGCGACTTTACATAGTCCTCTTCCTTGAGGTTCTGTGCATTCACGCCGCGACCACCGCGGCTCTGCGTGCGGTAGGTATCGACAGGCATACGCTTGATGTAGCCCTCTTTTGAGAGCGTAAAGGCGCAAGTTTCTTCCTCAATAAGGTCCTCAATGTCGATCTCTTCCTCAACGTCCTGAATTTCAGTCTTGCGCTCGTCGCCATACTTGTCGCGGATGGCGATCAGCTCCTCTTTGAGGATGGATTTGACGAGCTCGGGATCAGACAGCACGCGCTGATAGTACGCAATGCGCTCTTCGAGCTCCTTGTACTCATTTTCAAGCTTCTCGCGGTCAAGACCCTGAAGTGCTTTCAGGCGCATATCGAGGATTGCCTGTGCCTGCACATCGGAAAGACCGAAGCGGGACATCAGATTTTCCTTCGCATTGTCGTAAGACGAGCGAATGATCTTGATGACCTCGTCGATATTGTCCTGCGCGATGAGCAATCCTTCGAGCAGATGCGCGCGCTCCTGCGCTTTTTTCAGATCATAGCGCGTGCGACGAACGATGAGTTCTTCCTGATATGCAAGGTACTCATCGAGGATCTCGCGAAGCGAGAGCACTTTCGGCTGGCTCTGATTTTTCACGAGCGCCAGCATATTCACAGCAAATGTCGTCTGGAGCTGTGTCTGCGTGAAGAGTTTATTGATGACGATCTGCGGATTTGCGTCCTTTTTCAGCTCGATGACGATGCGCATACCCGTGCGGTCGGATTCATCGCGGATATCAGAAATGCCGTCCAGACGCTTATCGTTGACCTGATCTGCCATATTCTTGATAAGCATCCGCTTATTGACCTGATACGGGATCTCGGTAATGATGATGCGGGTGCGATTCTGACCGAATTCTTCAAAATGGTGGCGCGCACGCAAAGTCAGTCTGCCCTTGCCCGTTGCATAAGCGGCGCGGATGCCGCTTCTTCCAAGAATGATCGCCTTTGTCGGGAAATCAGGACCTGTCACGTGCTGCATCAGGTCGGCGAGGGTCGCCTCGGGATCGTCGAGCACGCAGATGCAAGCATTGATGACCTCGGTGAGGTTGTGCGGCGGGATATTCGTCGCCATGCCGACAGCGATGCCCGACGAACCGTTCACAAGCAGGTTTGGGAAGCGGCTGGGAAGCACGCGCGGCTCTTTGCGCGTTTCGTCGAAGTTCGGATCCCAGTCAACGGTATCTTTTTCGATGTCGCGCAGCATTTCGTTGGCGATTTTCGACATTCTCGCCTCGGTGTAACGGTATGCAGCAGGGGGGTCGCCATCGACCGAGCCGAAGTTGCCGTGTCCGTCCACGAGCATATAGCGCATGGAAAAATCCTGCGCCAGACGCACAAGTGCATCGTAAACCGAAGCATCACCGTGCGGATGATAGCGACCGAGCACGTCACCGACGCAAGTCGCAGACTTGCGGAACGGACGGTCGGAAGTCAGATTGTCCTCGTACATTGCGTAGAGAATGCGACGGTGAACAGGCTTCAGTCCGTCGCGCACATCGGGCAGCGCGCGTCCAACAATGACGGACATCGCATACTCGATGTAGCTCGTTTTCATTTCTTTTACCAGCTCCGAGGTAACGATTGCCTGATCTGGATACATAATATCCTCGGGTCTGTAATCCTTTTTGTGTTGTGCCAAAAGAATTTCCTCCTTTTGATGCATGATCTTGCCCCCCTCATAAATGAGGGGGGTGTCAGCGCCATTAGCGCTGACGGGGGGAGTCTATCCCCCGATTCTGCTTCTAATTTCTCTATCGATCACAGTGCAAACACCGTAAAAATTTTGATCTATATATTTATTACAGAATCGAATTACTTTTAATCCGTACTTTTCTATCTTTTTTGTCCGAATACGGTCATATTCGATTTTCTCTGGGTCGTAATGTCCGCCCCCATCGAGTTCAATAACAAGCTTTGCTTGAAAACAATAAAAATCAACGATAAATTGATCGATGCATTTTTGCCGTTGAACACGGATCGGGTAATTTTTCAAAAAACAATACCACAGTTTTCTTTCCCATGGGGTCATGTTAGAACGAAGTTGTTTTGCATACTGTTCATTTTTCTTGTCATGGTACATATACTCCCCCCGCCCCTATCGGGGCACCCCCCTCATAAATGCGGGGGGCAAGAAAATAACTTCTCAGTATTTCGAACTATACACAGCCTTTTCGATTTTTCGATTTGCCTCGGTGGGATCATTCCATTTTCTTGCGAGCCATTTTTTTGCAAGTGGCATCCAGAGGGCGAAGCTCTCGTCGCCGCCGTCCTCGCAGACCTGTCCGTTGGACAGGGACAGACCGTGGCCGCCGTTCGGGAAAATATGCAGCTCGCACGCAACGCCCGCAGAAATAAGCGCGGACGCGAATTTCAGGCTATCCTCCACAGGCACGGTATTGTCGCGCACGGTGTGGCAAAGGAACGTCTGCGGGCAGGTTTCGGTCACAGCGGTGTGCAGATTCAGCTTCTTCGTGACTGCTTCAAAATCTCCGCCGCCGATGATGCGCGCGAGCGAGCCATCATTCTGGATCCAGCCAGTCGAAATCACGGGATAGCCCAAAATGAGCGCATCAGGGCGATTTTCGCCGCTGAAACAGCCCGATTTTTCCATGATTTCGGGATCATTCCAGTAAACGCCCAGACTTGCCGCCAGATGTCCGCCCGCCGAGAAGCCGCAGACGGCAATTTGGTCAGAGATCACGCCAAAATCTTCCGCATTTTCGCGGATGAACTTCATTGCCGCGCAAAGATCGAGCAGAGAATTGGGGAAAACCGCATTTTCCTGACAGCTATAGTACAGAATGAACACATGGTATCCCTCGGATAAAAACTGCATCGCAACGGGGTCTGCCTCGCGCTCAGAGCACCACCAGTATCCACCACCGGGGCACACGACGACCGCGGGGCGCGTGTCGTGGTAGGCGATCTCGCTGCTTTTTTCGTAGCCGTAGCGCACAAGGCGCGCGTGTTCGCGAATGGAATAACTTTCAAAAATCAAGGCTCTACCTCTTAATAATCGAGATTGGTTGCAAATTTTGCGTTCGTTTCGATATATTCGCGGCGCGGTTCGACCTTTTCGCCCATCAGCAGGGTGAAAATTTCGTCTGCCTTTGCCGCGTCCTCCAGCGTGATGCGCTTGAGCGTGCGACGCTCGGGGTCCATGGTCGTCTCCCAAAGCTCATGGGGGTCCATCTCACCAAGACCCTTGTTTCTCGAAATATCGACCTTGGCATTGGGATTGTCGCCGCGCATTTCGGCAGAAATTGCGTCACGCTCGGGGTCAGAGAATGCATAGCGCGTCGTTTTTCCGCGCACGAGCTTATAAAGCGGAGGCATTGCCGCGTAGACATAGCCATTTTCGAGGAGCGGGCGCATGAAGCGGAAGAAGAACGTCAGCAGAAGCGTGCGGATGTGCGAGCCGTCCACGTCCGCATCCGCCATGATGACAACTTTGTGATAGCGAAGCTTCGTTACGTCGAATTCCTCGCCGATGCCCGCGCCAAGTGCAGTAATGACGGGCTGGAGCTTGTCGTTGCCATAGATCTTATCGGCGCGCGCCTTTTCGACGTTGAGCATCTTGCCCCAGAGGGGAAGGATCGCCTGAAAGCGCGAATCGCGTCCCTGCGTTGCCGAGCCGCCTGCGGAGTCACCCTCGACGATGTAAATTTCGGTGAGGGCGGGGTCACTTTCGTTGCAATCGCGCAGTTTGTCGGGCATCGCCGCGCCACCGAGCGCAGTCTTGCGGCGGATGGAATCGCGCGCCTTGCGCGCCGCCTCGCGTGCGCGGTTTGCCATCATTGCCTTTTCGAGGATGGTTTTCGCAGTCTGCGGATGCTCCTCAAAATAGGTAGTCAGTTGGTCGTTGACGATGGAATCCACGAGCGTGCGGATATAGGCATTGCCGAGTTTTGCTTTCGTCTGTCCCTCGAACTGGGCATCCGTCAATTTGACGGAGATGATCGCCGTGATACCCTCGCGGCAGTCGTCACCCGAAACCTTGTCGTCGCCCTTGATAATGCCGTTTTTCACGCCGTAGGCATTGAGCACGCGCGTAAGCGCCGTCTTGAAGCCCGTTTCGTGCATACCGCCCTCGGGCGTGCGGACATCATTTGCAAAGGACATCATCGTTTCCGTGAAGCCGTCGTTATATTGGATCGCGATTTCTGCGGAAGCGTCGCCTTTCATGCCGCTCATGTAGACCACATCTTCATGGATGGCGGTCTTGTTGCGGTTGAGCCACGTTGCAAATTCGCGGATACCGCCCTCATAGCACATGGTGTCGGTCTTGATTTCTTCCCCGCGTGCGTCGGTGATCTGGATGGACAGACCTGCATTTAAGAATGCTTCCTCGCGCATACGGTCGTGCAGAACATCGTAATCATAAACCGTCGTGTCAAACATCTCAGGATCGGGCTGGAATGTGACTTCTGTGCCCGTGCGGTCGGTCTTGCCGACGATGCGCATTTCCTGCGTGATGTTTCCGCGGGCAAATTTCATCTCGTAGATGTTTCCGTTTTTGTGTACGCGCACGCGCAACCATTCGGAGAGCGCGTTCACGACCGACGCACCAACGCCGTGCAGACCACCCGAGACCTTATAACCGCCGCCGCCGAATTTACCACCTGCGTGCAGAACGGTATAAACGACCTCAAGTGCAGGCCGACCCGTCTGCGCCTGAATATCAACAGGAATGCCACGGCCGTCGTCCGTAACGGTGATGGAATCGCCCTCATTGATCGTCACGGTGATGTGCTTGCAGTAGCCCGCAAGCGCTTCATCGATCGCATTGTCCACGATCTCGTAAACGAGATGGTGCAGACCCGAAGAAGACGTCGAACCGATATACATACCAGGGCGCATCCGCACAGCTTCCAGTCCTTCAAGAACCTGGATCTGTTCCGCGCCATATGCTTGTGTTACTTTTTCTTCAGACATAATATCCTCCAAGAAATTTGAGTAAACGAATGTATTTGTAAAGCCCCTCTTTCGAGAAAGCATTGTCTACTTACTGTAGCGTGGGGTATCCCCCACCATGTTGCGACAACGGAAATGTCCGTATCCCATTGTAGGGACACCCGTCCTCGGGTGTCCGCGTACCGTAGTCACGATACGCGATTATGTTCATTTTTGCGCACAATTTGACGTTTTTGACTGTAGGGTGGGGGTACACCCCCACCGACGCACTATCGATTTCTACGCGGTCGGTTTTTTTCGCACCAACCGCCGACAACTGAGGACGGCTCCCTTGTGTAAAGGGAGCTGTCACGCGAACAGCGTGACTGAGGGATTGCGCGGGGAAATGTTGCGAATACTGATAGCCGTCGGCGAATTCGTACTGCGGTAGCAACCCCTCAGTCAAAAATCAAATAGATTTTTGACAGCTCCCCTTACTCAGGGGAGCCAAGGGCGCTCCCGCGCCAGTAGAAAAAAACGCGCATTTCCGTGGTCGCGACGTGGTCGGTGGGGGTGTACCCCCACCCTACAGTATCATAGGCGGGTGTCCCCACAGCACATAAAAGCCATATCACAACGCCCACAGGTTTTATTCCCCAAAAACAGCGCCGTTTTTGATTTCCGTTGTTTTTCCGAGCTTTGTGAATCTACCGATCTCGCAGCAGGTTATGAACACCTGTCCCGACGTGATCTGATTGAGCACGAAGTCCTGCCGCGCGGGATCAAGCTCCGAAAGCACATCATCGAGCAGAAGCAGGGGTTCTTCGCCCCATTCGCGCCCCATGATCTCGCGCTGGGCAAGCTTTAAGCTGATGGCGGCGGTGCGCGTCTGCCCCTGCGAGCCGTAGGCTTTCAGGTCGATCCCCGAAAGGCTCACCGAAAAATCATCTTTATGCGGTCCTGTCAGGCTCTGCGCCGATTCCAGTTCCGCGCGATAGTGGCTTTGCAGGTGCGCATTTAGGTCATCCGTCAGTTCTTTTATGCTCGCGAATGGATCACGAACCGTCGAAACAGTCTTATACGTAAGGGAAAATTCTTCCGCACCACCCGAAAATTGGCTGTGATACTTCGCCGCCGCTTTCGCAAGCGAATCGTAAAATCGCGCGCGGTAAGAAATGATCATCGCGCCGACTTGACAAAGTCGCGCATTGTATTCGGGCAGGATGTCCAAAAGTGCAGGATTTTCAAACCGATCTTTCAAAATGCGGTTTTTTTGCTCCAAAATGCGGTTGTATTCGGCAAGCGCGGCATCATAATTCGGGCGAATCTGGCAAAGGGCATGGTCGCCGAGCCGACGGCGCGCCGCCGCACCCGTTTTGAGCACCATCAGATCTTCGGGGCAGAACAGCACCGTCGGCAGAACGCCCGCAAGGTCCGATGCGCTTTTCTTCCGCACACCATTGCGCCAGATCTGGCGCGCTCGCGCCGTTGGGAAAAGCACCCAGCGCAGGCTCTGCTCGCGCTCCTGCGAAAATACCTGCCCCTCAATGTCGGCAAAGTCCGCGCCGAAGTGCACCATTTCCGCCGTCCGTTGCGCACGGAAGCTCTTTCCCGAGCCGAGAAATCCGATCGCTTCTACGAGATTCGTCTTTCCCTGCGCATTGTCGCCGACGATCAGATTCACGCCAGCATCAAATTCGAGTGTTGCTTCCGAATAATTGCGAAAATCGCGCAATGTGATCTTATCAAGCTTCATTTTCGATTTTGAATTTCATATCCATGAATTCAAAGACATCGCCCGCGCGGAGTTTCTTTCCACGCATGGTGCAGATCTCATCATTGACCATAACTGCACCATCCTGAATGAGCTCCTTTGCTTCCCCGCCCGAATAGACGAGATTTGCATATTTCAGCGCATCTTGAAGCTTGATGTATTCCGTCTTGATTGGAAGCGGCGTAGCATCTACGTGCTTTTTTACTTTCACTTTCATCGTTTTTTCCTCTTAGATTCCAAATTCATATTACGCTCACGTTTTGCAATTCACGCTCGTAATGATACCCATCCTCGTGTGTCCGCGTGACGCACTTTCTTGCCCCCCGCGTTTACGAGGGGGGTGCCCCGACAGGGGCGGGGGGAGCATACCACGACTATTATACTGTAGGGTGGGGGTATACCCCCACCGCCAACGTTGCGATAGCGGAACTGTTCGTTTTTCGCACAATTTGCCGACGACCACCAAAGGCTTCTCCTTG
>CAZVJJ010000021.1:0-23265 GCA_964627295.1 uncultured Oscillospiraceae bacterium
TCAAGGTTTGAATTTCATTCTACAAAGCGTTCAATTTGTTCTTGAAATTTGCGGAAATTTTCTGCTTGCGCAGAAATTGAAATAAAATTGATCCACCCACGACCGCAGGCATTTCACATAGCGAAGCAACTCTTCTCTCTTCTCTTTTATTTCTTCTCTGGAAAAGTCGCGCGGGAGATCAAGTGAAAAGTTAAGAGTGAAAAGAGAAGAACGAAGAGAACAAAAAGAAAAAGCCGCTTACGCGACTTTTCTTTTTGGTACACCAGAAGGGACTCGAACCCCCAACCCTCGGAACCGGAATCCGATGCTCTATCCATTGAGCCACTGGTGCGTATTGGCAACGCTCGTATTATAGCAGGATTTCGGGGCTTTGTAAAGGGGGGCGCGGGGCAAAATTTTTTGTCGCAGGGCGAGCAGAGGGCGCAAAAAGTGTTGTGTTTCCGCAGAAAATATGCTATGATACAGAAAATGTACCGTTCAGGAGGATGTTCCATGGCAGAGCAGAAAACTTTCCGCAGCGCTTTCAACGGTTTCAACCGCGAAGACGTTGTGCACTATATTGAATACATGAACGCCAAGCATCAGGCGCAGGTCAACGAGCTGACCGCTGAGATCGAATTCCTGCGCACCCAGCAGCGTCCCGAGGCCGATCTGGCGAGTGTCGAAGAGCTCGAAGAGAAGCTCCGCATTGCCCTTGCGGAGAAATATCAGGCAGAAAATCAGCGCGATGCCGCTCTCGCAGAAAAGGCGCAGGCAGAAGCGGCGCTGACCGAGCTGAAAGATGCCGCCGCGCGTGATGCCGAGCAGCAAAGCGCCGCGAAGAGCCGCGCTGAGGAAGAGCTTGCCGCCTATCGTCGCGCGGAGCGCACCGAGCGCATTGCACGCGAGCGTGCCGAAAAGGTCTATCACACCGTCAACGGTGTGCTTGCGGATGCTACCGTCAAGGTGGACGATGCCGCATCCCGCATCGGCGAGCTGACAGACATGGTCTGCTCACAGCTTTCCGAGCTTCAGGGCGCAGTTGCAAGCAGCAAAGAAGCACTCACCGATGCTGCAAAGACGATGTACACCATTCGCCCGAACGCAGAAGCAGAAGACTGATATTTTTTATGGAGCGCATCGAAGTATGCGCTCCCATTTTAAGGAAGTGTTTGCTATGCAGATCAGAAGACCCGCATATTTCGACCAATTTCGCTGTCTTGCAGGCGCTTGCCCCGATAGCTGCTGCAAGGACTGGGCTGTCGCTGTCGATCCCGCATCCGCCGCACGCTATCGCGCGCTCGATGGGGCGCTTGGGGATCGTCTGCGCGAAGTGCTTTGTGACGAGGACGGCGAAACATACCTCACCATCGTGGATGGGCGCTGTCCGATGTGGCGAAGTGACGGACTTTGTCGCATTCAGGCAGAACTCGGCGAAGACGCGCTGTGCGACACCTGCGATGCATTTCCGCGCTTGACGCACGACTATGGGGATGTTATTGAGTATGGTCTGGAATTGAGCTGTCCCGAAGCGGCGCGGCTCATCCTCTCAGGCGACAGCACGTGCGTCTGCACCAATACCGACACGCAGGTCGATGTGGAATACGACCCCGACGTGATGGACATTCTGCTCCGCACGCGCGAAACAGCGCGCAATCTGATCGCCGATCCGCGCCACAGCGTCCCCGAAGCGCTTGCGAGCCTGCTCCTTTTCGGCTATACCGCGCAATCCGCCATTGACGGTGAAATGCTGAAAGAATTCAGCCCTGCGCTTTCGCTTAGCGGCGCTATGCGTTTTGCGAAAAAAGCAGATATTTCGCAGATGCTTGCATTTTTTGCCGACCTTGAAATTCTGACCGACGAATGGCGCGCACGCCTGCTTGCCCCCGAGCCGCGCCCGTGGGACGAGGGCGACCGCGCGATCGCGCGCTATCTGATCGACCGCTACTATTTGCAGGCGATATCCGATTACGATCTCATTTCGCGCGTCAAATTCTTCGTGATCTCGTGCATCGTGCTCCGCCACCTCGGTGGCGATCTCCTGCGCACGGCACAGCTATACTCTAAAGAAATCGAAAACGATACCGACAATGTCGATGCCCTGCTCGATGCCGCTTATTTCTCGCCCATATTCACGGATGATAAGCTCCTTGGTGCATTGCTTCTCGGCAAATAATACGCTTGGAGGAAATCTTATGAAATACGTACTCATCGGCGCGGGTTCGCGCGGAATTATCTATGGAAGTTGGGCAAAGCAACACGGTGTCGAGATCGCCGCCGTCGCAGAACTGCGCCCCGACCGACTGAAAAATGCGGGTGATCTGCTCGGCGTGCCCGAAAATATGCGCTTTTCTGACGGTGCAGAGCTTCTTGCGCTTGGCAAGATCGCCGATGCCGCCATCATTGCGACCATGGATCGCGACCACTATGCGCACGTGATGCAGGCGCTCGACTGTGGCTACGACATCCTGCTGGAAAAGCCCATCTCCCCTGAGCCCGTTGAATGCCTCGACATTGAGGAAAAAGCAAATGCGCTCGGGCGCAAGATCACGGTGTGCCACGTGCTTCGCTACACGAATTTCTTCGGCACGATCAAGGATGTGCTCGATTCTGGCGAACTTGGCAAGATCGTCGCGATCAAGCATTCGGAAAATATCGGCAATTACCACATGGCGCACTCGTTTGTGCGCGGCAACTGGCGCAACGATGTGCTTTCCAGCCCCATCATCATGCAAAAGAGCTGCCACGACCTTGATATCCTGCTCTGGCTCACAGGTTCGCATTGCACCAAGGTGGCATCGTTCGGCTCGCTGAGCTACTTTAAGGAAGAAAATGCCCCCGCTGGCTCGACTGCACGCTGCTGTGACTGCCCCGTTGCCGACTCCTGCCGCTTCAACGCGAAAAAGGTCTATCTTCCCATCCTCGGGCAATGGCCTGCCGATGTCGTCTGCCTCGAGCCGACCGAAGAAGCGCTGGACGAAGCCCTGCGCAACGGTCCTTACGGCCGCTGTGTATTCCGCTGTGACAACAATGTGTGCGACCATATGAGCACCATCCTTGAATTTGAAAACGGTGTGACTGCAACGTTCTCCCTCACTGCGCAGACGAACAATGTCCACCGCAATATCCATATCATGTGCGAAAACGGCGAGATCCTTGCGGACGATGCCGAGCGCACAGTCGAGATCCGTCACTTCGTCGGTTGCCCCGCCGACACCTTTACCACCCGCACGATCCATGTCCGCACGAACGGAAGTGGCCACGGTGGTGGCGACGCGGGCATCATGGAAGATTTTGCCGCAGGCATCGAAACGCGTGGCGAATCCCGCAGTTCCATCTCCCGCAGTGTCGAAAGTCACCTCATGGCGTGCGCCATCGAGCACGCCCGCCTGACTGGGACAGTCGTCGATATGCCCACATTCCGCGCTTCCCTGCGCGAAAAGAAATGATCGGTCGCCCGATCGAATAAAATTTCAGAATCCGCCTGTGATACTTTGCTTTCGCAGGCGGATTTTTGAATTTGGAAATGTGGACTTTACAAAGATTTTACGCAAGCTATACCTCGATTTCGTGGTTTTTGCATTGTCGCTCATTTATAATGAAACGTGTAAAGAATAAAAGAAAAGAGGATAGCTATGACTACCTATATTTTTAACATCATCACACTTCTCGGCGGGCTTTCGCTTTTTCTATTCGGCATGGACACGATGGGCAAGGCGCTTGAGCGGCAAGCGGGTGGCAAACTGCAAACTCTGCTTGCGAAAATGAGCGGGAATGTGTTCAAAGGTTTCCTATTGGGGCTTGGCGTGACCGCCGTGATCCAGTCGAGCTCTGCAACGACGGTGATGGTCGTCGGTTTCGTCAATTCGGGCATCATGACGCTTCAGCAGGCAGTTGGCGTGATCATGGGCTCGAATATCGGCACGACCGTCACCGCATGGATCTTGAGCCTATCGGGGCTTGAGGGGGACAGTTTTCTCATTCAGCTTTTCAAGCCCGCGACCCTTGCACCGCTGATCGGAACGGTCGGCATCGTGCTATATATGTTCACAGGAAGCGAGAAGAAAAAGGGCATCGGCACGATCGCGCTTGGCTTTCTCGCGCTTATGACGGGCATGGAGATCATGGGCGATTCCATGGCATTCCTCGCGGACGAAGCATGGTTTGCACAGCTCATGCTCTCGTTTTCCAACCCGCTCCTCGGCATCGTATTTGGTGCGGCGCTCACCGCGATCATTCAATCCTCGTCCGCATCCATCGGCATTTTGCAGGGGCTTTGCGTCACAGGCGCTGTTACCTACGGCGCGGCGATCCCCATCATCCTTGGGCAGAACATCGGCACGTGCGTCACCGCGCTCATGGGTTCGATCGGTGCAAACCGCAATGCGCGCCGCACCGCAGTTGTGCACCTGATGTTTAATGTAGTCGGCGTTATCATATTTGTGGTCGTGTTTTATGGGCTGGGGCTTGTGATCGACTGGACATTTCTGAGCGAGACAGTCGCGGCGTGGGATATCGCCGTGATCCACACCGCGTTCAATCTCGCCGCGACCTGCCTGCTCATGCCGCTCAACCGTCTTCTTGTGAAGCTTGCTTACCTCGTCATCCCCCGCGAGCAGACACCACAGCAGCAGGCATTGCTCGACGAGCGTCTGCTTGCAACGCCCGCCGTTGCCGTTCAGCGCGCGCACGAGATCGCGTGTGACATGGCATCCGATGCCGCGCAGGCAATGCACCTTGCAATGGGGCTTATGAAGCACTACGATGCAGACGATGCCGCATCCGTTCAAGCTCTTGAATCGCGCACCGATCAGTATGAAGATGCCCTCGGCACATATCTTGTGAAGCTTTCGGGCATCAAGCTCTCCACCGAGGACAACCGCACGCTCAACACCCTGCTATATACCATTTCCGACATTGAACGCATGGCAGACCACGCCACATCCGTTTCTAAGGCGGCACTTGAGATCGAGGAGAAAGGGATCTCGTTCTCTGCGCAGGCAAAAAGCGAGCTTGCCGTGCTGGAGCGCGCCGTGCTCGATCTGATCGACCGCACCGTTTCTGCCTACGCGGGCTTTGACCTCTCGCTTGCGATCAAGATCGAGCCGCAGGAGCAGGTCGTCGATGCCCTCGTGCGCGAGATCAAGAGCCGCCACATCCGCCGTCTGCGCGACGGGCTTTGCAGTGTGGAATACGGCTTCGTGCTCGAGGATCTGCTGACTGCCTGTGAGCGCACGGCAGACCATTGCTCCAACATCGCCGTTGAGATGCTTCAAGTCGCCGAGGGAAAACTCGAAGCGCATGAATATTTGAGCGCGCTCAAATCGGGCGAACTGCACGAAAGTGCCGCATTTTCCGAGCGTTTCGCCCGCTACAGGGCGCAATATGCGTTCCCAGAAGAAAAATAACCCCAAAACTATGCAAAACGCCGCCATTTTTCCGTATCAAACGGTAGAAAAATGGCGGTGTTTATGTTATAATGATAAAAATAGGATCAAAAACCAGAACGGAGGCATTGTATGCTGCCAGAAGCGTTTCTTCTGCGAATGCAGACCCAGTTAGGAGAGGATTATCCCGCATTTATCGAAAGTCTTGCGCGCCCGCGCGCTGTCGCGCTCCGCTTCAACCCGCAAAAGGGCGATATTCCCGCGCTCCCCTTTGTCGAAGAGAATGTACCATGGGAGAAATTGGGCTTTTACTACGACCCCGACGCGCGTCCGGGACTGCACGTTTACCATGAGGCGGGCGTATATTATTTACAGGAAGCAAGTGCGATGGCACCCGTAGCGCTACTCGATCCACAGCCGAACGAGCGCGTGTGCGACCTTTGTGCCGCCCCCGGTGGAAAAACGACGCAGATCGCCGCGCGCATGGGTGGAAAAGGCTTGCTCGTGTGCAACGAGATCAACCCAAAACGCGCGAAGATCCTTTCGCGGAATATCGAGCGCATGGCAGTTTCCAATGCACTTGTGATGAATGAGCACCCAGAGCACCTTGCGGAGCGATTTGCGGGCTTTTTTGACCGCATCCTCGTCGATGCGCCCTGCTCAGGCGAGGGTATGTTCCGCAAAGAGGAAGCCGCCGTCACCGATTGGAGCGAGGAAATGGTCAAGATGTGCGCCCGCCGTCAGGCGGAGATATTGCACTCTGCCGCGAAAATGCTACGCGCGGGTGGACGGCTCGTATATTCGACGTGCACCTTCGCGCCCGAGGAAGATGAGGGCGCAGTCGCGGCATTTCTGGAAGCACATCCCGAATTCACGCCCGAAATCATCGAAACGCCTTGGTTCTCGCCTGTAGAAAACGGCGGGCATCGCCTCTGGCCACACAAACTGCGCGGCGAGGGACATTTTGCCGCTGTCCTGCGCAAATCGGGAGACGAGGACGCGGAAAACTTGCCCATGCCGAAAAGCGAAAAACTTCCAAAAGAATGGCTCGACTTTGCCAAGGAGTTGGGCATCGACCTGCCCGCAGGGCGCGCGCTGATGTTTGGCCAGAGCCTTTACTGGGTCAGCCCCGAAATGCCCGGCATTGCAAAACTCAAGGTACTTCGCCCATGCTTGGAACTTGGCGAGGTGAAGAAAGGCCGCTTCGAGCCTGCGCACGCGCTTGCGCTTTGGCTTCGCGCGTGCAAAACGGAAGTTTCTTTCCCGCCCGAAAGTGCCGAGATCCGCGCCTACCTGCACGGAGAAACGGTTTCCGCCCCGATCAAGGGCTGGTGTCTTGTCAAGGCGGGGGCATATTCGATCGGCTGGGCAAAAGGCGACGGGCAGGTGCTCAAAAACCACTATCCAAAGGGGCTTCGGCGATAAAAAACGGCAGATACGGAATTGATGCTTTACAAAATGTAATTATTATGATATACTAAACTTGCTTGTGTGCAAATTTCTTTTTTCATTCCAAGCGGAAACGTTTACGCCGTGAAATAGGCTGTTTGTTTAAGTAAGAGAGAGCATGAAATCATCACAAGGAGAGGATATTCCTTGCCCAGATATGAAATCCATGGCGGCACGCCCCTCAATGGCTCCGTCACGATCAGCGGCGCAAAAAATGCTGCCGTTGCGATCCTGCCTGCGGCGCTTCTGGTGAAGGGGAAATGCCGCATCGAAAATGTTCCAGACATTTCCGATGTCCGCATCCTGCTGGATATTCTGCGGCAGATGGGCGCGCACGTGACACTTCCCGAGCCCCACGTTGTCGAGATCGACAGCAGCGATGTCACCTGCACCTGCCCCGACGCAGAGCTCGTATGCAAGATGCGCGCGAGCTACTACCTCATGGGCGCGTTGCTCGGTCGCTTCCACAAGGCACACGTCGCCCTGCCAGGCGGCTGTAATTTTGCATCCCGCCCCATCGATCAGCACATCAAGGGCTTTGAAGCGCTCGGTGCAGCGATCGAAGAGACAGATGAATATGTGGATCTTCGTCCTGACGAGGATGGACTGCACGGTGAACGCATCAGCCTTGATGTCGTGAGCGTCGGTGCGACGGTGAATATCATGATCGCCGCCGTTCTTCTCCCCGGTCAGACCATCATCGAAAATGCGGCGAAAGAGCCGCACATCGTTGATCTTGCGAACTTCCTCAATACCATGGGTGCACGCGTCTATGGCGCGGGCACGGACACGGTAAAGATCCGCGGTGTCGAGTCGCTTCAGGGTGGCACCTATGCCATCATCCCCGACCAGATCGAAGCGGGCACATACCTTGCCGCAGTCGCTGCCACAGGTGGAAATGTGCTCGTGCAGAACGTGATCCCGAAGCACATGGAGTGCATCACCACCAAGCTTCAGGAAATGGGCGCAAAAATCACCAATTATGACGATTCCATCCGCATCCAGCAGGTCGGCAGACTGCGCCGCACCATGGTCAAGACCCGCCCCTACCCTGGTTTCCCGACGGATATGCAGGCGCAGGTTTGCGTATGCATGAGCCTCGCAAGCGGCGTGAGCAGACTGACCGAGAGCGTGTACGAAACGCGCTTCTTCGGCTACTGCGCGGAGCTGGAGAGCATGGGCGCAAACATCCAGATCAACGGAAAGACCGCAACGGTCGTAGGCGTGGAAAATCTATACGGTGCTTCCGTGTGCGCGCACGATCTTCGCGCGGGCGCGGCGCTCGTGATCGCAGGTCTTGCCGCACAGGGTACGACGTTCGTGCGTGACATCCACTATATCGAACGTGGCTACGAAAACCTGATCGAGAAACTCACCGCCCTCGGCGCTGACATCCAGCGTGTTGCCGACGAGGACTGAACAAATGATAAAAGAGCTGTTTCCAGATGATTTGCGAAAATCATTTGGAGACGGCTTTTTTGCGTTGTGACGAATATTTTGCACATTACGTGAAGAATTCTGTTGCATTTTGCCTTATTCGATGTTACAATATCGATGTATATTTGTGTTATACACACAGGAAGGAGGGGCAGAAGATTATGCAGTCGGAATACATAATCGAAATGCTCAACATCAGGAAGGAGTTTCCTGGCATCGTAGCCAACGACGACATCACGCTCCAGCTTCGCCGTGGCGAGATCCATGCGCTCCTCGGTGAGAACGGCGCGGGCAAGTCCACGCTCATGAGCGTCCTTTTTGGTCTGTATCAGCCAGAAAAGGGCGTGATCAAAAAGAACGGTGAGGTCGTCCAGATCAACAACCCCAACGATGCTACCGCGCTCAATATCGGCATGGTGCATCAGCACTTCAAGCTTGTCGAGGTCTTCTCCGTGCTCGACAATATCATCCTCGGTGCTGAAGATACCAAGTTCGGCTTCCTGCAAAGAAAGGAAGCGCGCAAGAAGGTACAGGCGCTTTCGGATAAATACAAGCTTCAGGTCGATCTCGATGCCAAGGTAGAGGATATCACCGTCGGTATGCAGCAGAGAACAGAGATCCTAAAAATGCTCTACCGCGACAATGAGATCCTCATTTTCGATGAGCCGACCGCCGTGCTGACCCCGCAGGAGATCGATGAGCTGATGGAGATCATGCGCGGTTTCGCGCGCGAGGGCAAATCCATCCTCTTCATCACCCACAAGCTCAATGAGATCATGGCAGTCGCTGACCGCTGTACCGTCCTGCGCAAGGGCAAGTACATCGGCACGGTCGATATCAAGGACACGAACAAGCAGGAACTGTCGAACATGATGGTCGGTCGTCCCGTTCAGCTTCAGGTCGAAAAGGGCGAATGCCATCCTGGCGATGTGATCCTCGATGTGCAGGGGCTTTCCGTCCCCTCCAAGCTCAGCAAGAAGAACGCTGTGAACGATGTGTCGTTCCAAGTGCGTCAGGGCGAGATCGTGTGCATCGCTGGCATCGATGGAAACGGTCAGACGGAGCTTGTGTACGGTCTTACCGGTCTTGAAAAAGCGAGCCACGGCAGCGTGAAGCTTTGCGGGCAGGACATCTCCAAGGCAAGCATCCGCAAGCGCGCCGAGGCGGGCATGAGCCACATCCCCGAGGATCGCCACAAGCACGGTCTGGTGCTTGACGATTCGCTCGAGAATAACATCGTCCTTCAGCGCTACAATGAGCCCCGCTTCCAGAAAATGGGCTTTATCAAGCGCGACGCTGTCCGCGAATATGCACAGAGCATCATCGGGCAGTACGATGTCCGCTCGGGTCAGGGTGCTGTCACGGTCGCGCGCTCCATGTCGGGCGGCAACCAGCAGAAAGCGATCATCGGCCGTGAGGTCGATCGTGGTAATCCCCTGCTCATTGCGGTGCAACCCACGCGCGGTCTGGACGTTGGCGCGATCGAGTATATCCATGCACAGCTTGTGGCACAGCGCGACGAGGGCAAGGCTGTCCTGCTCGTGAGCCTTGAGCTTGACGAGGTCATGAACCTCTCCGACCGCATCCTTGTTATGTACGAGGGTGAGATCGTTGGCGAGCTCGATCCGAAAAACACGAGCGTTCAGGAGCTCGGTCTTTATATGTCTGGCGCAAAGCGCGATACGAAAGGGGGCGAGCAGGCATGAAGAATTCTCTGCTGAACATCTATAAGCAGGAGGGCACGAAAAAGGTGCTTGCCTCGCTGATCTCCATCCTCGTCGGTCTGTTCGTCGGCGCGCTGATCGTCGTGATCGTCGGTCTGGCGAAAAGCACCATCAGCTTCAGCGCCATGTGGGACGGCGTGCGCATCGTATTTGTGGGCATTTTCTGCAAGGGACGCGATGCCGCAGGTAAGCTCGACTGGGGCTACAACGCGCGCAACTGGGGCAATATGCTCTTCCGTGCGACCCCGATCATCATGACGGGTCTTTCCGTCGCGATCGCAAACAAAACGGGTCTTTTCAACATCGGTGCTCCCGGTCAGTACCTCATGGGCACGATGGCAACACTCATGCTCGCGCTGGGCATTCCGAGCGATGTCGTCCCCGCAGGGCTCATCTGGCTCATTGCATTCGTCGGCGGTATGCTCGCAGGCGCACTCTGGGGCGCGATCCCCGGCCTATTAAAGGCATTTCTCAATATCAACGAGGTTCTGGCGTGCATCATGACCAACTGGCTGGCGGCAAACATCGTCACATGGGCATTCGATGCAAGCAACTTCAAGAACATCGAAGAGGGCACGAAATCGGGCTACATCTACAAGACCACCCACAATGGCGTTGCAACGGCAAAGCTCGGTCTGGATAAGCTCTTCCCGAATTCGCAGGTCAATGCGGGCATTCTCGTCGCCATCGCATTTGCGATCATCGCCTACATCTTCATCAACAAGACCACGCTCGGCTATGAGCTCAAAGCTTGCGGCTCGAACCGCCATGCCGCGCGCTACGCTGGCATCAACGACAAGCGCAATATCGTGCTGTCCATGGCGATCGCTGGCGCGCTTGCAGGCGCAGGTGCATCGCTCTACTGGCTCTCGGGCAACACCGAATTTTACTGGTCTACCTACCAGTCGCTCCCTGCCGAGGGCTTCAACGGCATCCCCATCGCGCTTCTGGCGATCAACAACCCCATCGGCGTGATCTTCTCGGGTCTGTTCATGGCAATGCTGAAGATCGTCGGACAGAATCTGACTGGCTACACGGCATATAACGAGTATATCACCGATGTGATCATCGGCGTGATCGTCTACCTCAGCGCGTTCTCGCTCGTGATCCGTATGCTGCTCGACGGCAAGAAGAGATCTTCTACTGTCACCACCGCGCCCGTGCCAAAAACCGAAGTCACGGACGGCGAAGATCAGAAAGGAGGCGACGCAAAGTGACGTTCATCATTCAGCAGACGCTCATTTATGCGATCCCACTCATGATCGTTGCGCTCGCTGGCGTTTTCGCCGAGCGAAGCGGTATCATCAACCTCGCGCTGGAAGGCATTATGATCTTCGGCGCATTCATCGGCGTGCTTTTTGTGCGCGAGATGCAGAATTTCGATGTTTTCGTGATGGCTGCCCGTCAGGGCAACTGGCTGACGCTACAGGGTTTGGAGCTTCTGGCGATGCTCGTCTCGGCGATCATGGGCGCAGTATTCTCGCTGCTGCTCAGCTTCGCTTCCATCAACCTCAAAGCAGACCAGACCATTGGCGGCACTGCGCTGAACCTGATGGCACCTGCGCTCGTGCTGTTCCTCATCCGCATCATCGACGGTCAGAACATCCTGCAAATGGAGCGTGGCGACGCGGCAACGTGGTTCATGATCAAAAAGTCCACGTTCGGCATCGATAAGAGCACGGATCTCGGCTTCTTCGGGGAAACGTTCCTCAACAAGGTCTATATCGCGACTTACATCTGCATTCTTCTGTTCATCGTGCTGTCGGTGATCCTGTATAAGACCCGCTTCGGTCTGCGCCTGCGCGCTTGCGGTGAAAATCCGCAGGCAGCGGACAGCCTTGGCATCAACGTCTACAAGATGCGCTATGCGGGCACGACCATTTCGGGCGCGCTGGCAGGCATGGGCGGATTCGTATACGCCCTCACCACCACGAACTGCACCTCAAACGGCGATGTGGCTGGCTTCGGCTTCCTCGCGCTTGCGGTCATGATCTTCGGCAACTGGAAACCGCTGAATATCGCGGGTGCTTCGCTACTGTTCGGTCTGTTCAAGTGCGTTGCCGCGGCATACACCAGCATCGACATCAACGGTGACGGTGTGTTCCTGCTGGCGGAACTGGGCATCAGCTCCCACCTGTACAGAATGCTTCCGTACCTCGTGACCCTGATCGTCCTTGCATTCACATCCAAGAAATCTCGCGCCCCCAAAGCAGAGGGCATCCCCTACGATAAGGGCAGTCGCTAATATTCCAAAGGGGTCAGCCACGCTGACCCCTCCAGTTTGTCAAAAAACGCATATTCTCTGTCATGTTGCGAATAAGGAATTGCATTCTTGACATTTACCCTGCGGGTAGTATAATAAAATTAGATTTTTATGGAAAAGGAGCGTTTCCCCATGTACTATCATATGACTGTTGCAGGCCTCGAGCGAGACCTCCCCATCTGTCCTGTAAACGATAAGCTCTATATCGCAGGCTTCGTGATCTTCGGCGATCCCGAGCTCACCGTCGCCTGTGCCCGCGAGCTCCTCGCGCGTGCCCCCGAGTATGACTATATCATCACCGCCGAAGCAAAGGGCATTCCCCTTGCGCACGAGATGGCGCGTCAGGCTGGCGACAGCAAGTACATCCTCGCCCGCAAAGCACCGAAGCTGTATATGCGCGACATTTTCTCCGTGGGCGTGAACTCCATCACCACCGCCAAGGAGCAGAAGCTCTTCCTCGACGGCTCGGATGCCGCGCTGATGAAGGGCAAGCGCATCCTCATCGTGGACGATGTGATCTCCACGGGCGAGAGCCTGAAAGCGCTCGAGACGCTCGTTGAGGAAGCAGGCGGCAACATCTGCGGACGCATGGCGATCCTCGCCGAGGGCGACGCACAGGAGCGCCCCGACCTCATCTACCTTGAAAAACTCCCCCTCTTCAACCCCGACGGAACGATCATGGAATAAACAAAACGCGGAGCAGGATGATTTATCCTGCTCCGTTTTTTATACTGATATTCAATTAAAAACTTCAATCCAAAAGGATTGAAGTTTTTAATATGAAGATCATATGAGACGGGATTGTGTGATTTTCTATTCCGAAAATCACACAATCGACAGCGCCAACAGGCGATGTCTTTCAAATTAAACTTAAAGAGTTTAATTTGAAATCAGTATTAATGCTTGAAATCATTCCCCGCCCAGCGCGATATCGCGGATGACCTCGCCTGCGAGGATCAGCCCTGCCACCGCGGGAACGAACGAAATGCTCCCCGGGATCTGGCGCTTGCCGATGGCGGCGGCTTCCTCCTCCCAGCCCGTAGGCGTAAGCGCTTCCTCGCGGGAGTAAACCACTTTCATATGGCGGATGCCGCGTTTCGCAAGCTCCTTGCGCATCACGCGCGCAAGGGGGCACATGGTGGTCTTGGAAATATCGGCGACCTCGAAGCGCGTCGGGTCGAGCTTGTTGCCCGTGCCCATGCAACTGATGATCGGCGTGCCTGCGGCAAATGCACGCTCGGCAAGGCAGAGTTTCCCCGTGACCGTATCGATCGCATCCACGACATAATCATACTGCGAAAAATCGAACGCATCCGCCGTCTCTGGGGTAAAAAACACATTGCGCGTGCAAACAGATGCTTCGGGGTTGATCGCGTGCACCCGCGCCTCAGCCGCTTCGGTCTTGCACATCCCAACGGTCGCGTGCGTGGCAAGTATCTGCCGATTGATATTGGAAACACTCACCGTATCGTTATCCACAAGCGTAAGCGCCCCGACACCCGCGCGCGCAAGCGCCTCAACGGTGTAGCCACCTACGCCACCAAGCCCGAATACGACTACGCGCGCATTCTGCAAGCGCCGCATGGCGTCCTCGCCGAGGAGCATCTGGGTGCGAAAAAACTGTTCGTGCATATTTTCCTCCAAAAAATCGGGACTGCTACGCATGTAGCAGTCCCCGCGTTGCTTTACTCTTCCTCGAAGGTGAGCACGTCCTTATACTTATCCTTAAAGAGTGCGTAGACCGCATCGAGGGTCTTCTCGTCTTCGACTGCGAGGTAGTTCTCGTTCTCCTCGTCCACGGGCTCGACTTCAAGAATGACGATCTCCATCTCGGGCGACTCCACAGGCGAGAGGATCAGGTATTCCTTGCCCGCATACTCGAGGCAGTCAAGATAGTCAAAATCGACATCCTCGCCATTTTCGTCGGTGAGGGTGAGGACGCTGCCCTCTTCCTCTTCTTCAGGGATCAGATTTTCGTTTTCCATGGTAATTTCCTCCATATTATAATTATCGGTGTAACGCTTTGCGAACAATGGGTGCAATGGCAAGTGCGAGCGCACCGCCGATGAGCGCGGTGAAAAGCTGCATCACGCCAAAGTTTACAGACAGGACGGCTATCATCGGCTCTTTGAGCTGTCCGCCATTCAGGAGCGCAGGCGCGGCGACCCCGCAGATGACCTGCACAACGACGAGATACAGCACAGCGAACTTGCACACCGCGGCGCTGAGCCACGCGACTGCTTTCCCCCAGAGTGCGGGAAGCTTGCTTTCAAGCAGGCGCAGGCAGATCACAAACACCGCGTTTCCAAGCATGATCGCAGGAACGGTCAGAATCTGCGGTGCGATGCCCAGCAGATATGCCAGCACAGGCGATGCAAGCGCCACGATCACGCCGCAACCCATGCCGCCGATCAGCACCGCAATCGCAAGCACGCAATTCACGCACGAGCCTGTCACGAGCTGCCCCATGGGCTTCGTGATCGCCTGAAGCGCAACGAGAAGCGCAAGCATGACCGCTGTGTCAACGATCAGACGGATCTTTTTGTCCATAAATCGAACCTCACTTCCTCATAATATAAAATTATACCCGATATGCGCAAGAATTGCAAGGTAAACTTTCAAATCTACGCTTGTTTGCTAAAAAAGGAAAAAGGGGTTGATTTTTCCACTTTTCGCGCGCATAATATAGATACTCAGATCATTTTCTCGACGGAGGGACAACATGAAAAAATGGCTCACGGCAATTTTGCTCCTGCTTGCGCTCACGGCGCTCACCGCCTGTTCCGCGCCATCGGAGCAGGAAACTACATCCGCGCAAACGCAGGAAGTGTGCATCACCATTGCGGGAATATCCATTCCCCTTTCCACGGAAACGCTCGACCTGCGCGAGGCAGATATCACGAGCGCGGAATTTGACGCGCTCCAGAGCGCGCTCCCCGCTTGCAGTATCCGCTGGAGCGTGCCCATTCAGGGGCAGCGGCTCGACAGCGCGAGCGCATCCCTCACGCTCAGCGATTTTTCGCAAGCCACGCTTGACGCGCTCGGCTATTTCCCCGCGCTTTCGCAGATCGACGCGCGCGCCTGCGCAGACAGCGTGGTGATTTATGCCCTGCGCGCGCAGTTCCCCGCGTGCGAACTGATCTACAACGTCTCCCTTGGTGGCGAAACGTACCCGCAGGACACGACCGCGCTCACGCTTGCGGATCTCGATACGGCGCAATTTTCCGCCGTTGCCCCGCTCCTGCCACAGCTGAATTCGGTCACGCTCACCGAGGTGCAGACGGATGTTGCGCCCCTGCTCGAAGCGATGGATGCCTTCCCCGACATTTCCTTTTCGTGGCAAACGGAGCTTTACGGCGTAAGCATTGACGCGCACGCGGAATTTCTCGACTTTTCGCGCATCGAAATCGACGATTTGGATGCATTTGAGCGCATCGTCTCGCGACTTCCCGACCTAAAGCAGGTCGATATGTGCCGATGTGGCATCGCGGACGAGGAGATGGATGCCCTCAATCGGCGCTATGAGAACATCAAATTCGTCTGGGAGATCCGCCTGAGCGACACGTGGATACGCACCGACACGAAAGCCCTCATTCCCATCACCCTCGGGCTATGGATCGATGCGGAAAAAGCGGAAAAATTCCGATATCTGACGGATATGGAATGCCTCGACCTCGGGCACAATACGGTCGAGCGCGTCGAATTCCTGCGCTATATGCCGAAACTCAAATATCTCATCCTCGCCGAGGGGGGCGTTTCGGATCTAAGCCCGCTCGAGGGGCTTTCGGAGCTTGTGTATCTGGAAATTTTCCTCAATCCGATCACGGATTATACCCCGCTTCTCAGCCTGTCCAATCTGGAATCGCTGAATATTTCCTACACGAACGGTCAACCCGAGGTGATCGCCCAAATGCAGCAGCTCAAATTCCTGCGCTGGGCAAATAACGACGAGCGCCGCATCAGCAAAGCGCAGGAGCAGTTCATCCGCGACAGCCTGCCCGATACATACATCGAGATCGTGGGCAGAGAGTCCTCGACAGGCGGACAATGGCGCGAGCACCAGAATTACTACGATATGCGCGACGCCCTCGGCAGACCCTATATGGTCGGATGAGGAAGCCACCGCACCCGCCCATTATACCGTAGGGTGGGGGTATACCCCCACCGACGCAGTATCGATTTCTGCATGGTCGGTTTTGTCGAACTGAGTGCCGATGACTGAGAAAAAGCCTTCTCCTTGGGGAGAAGGTGGCAGCCCAAAGGGCTGACGGATGTGGGGCTACCGCAGTATGAATAACGCAACTGCTTCCTAAATTTGCAACGTTGCTTCCCCACATCAGTCACAAAAAATCAGATAGATTTTTTGTGACAGCTTCTCCCCGAGGAGAAGCCTTTGGTGGTCGTCGGCAAATTGTGCGAAAAACGAACAGTTCCGTGGTCGCAACGTGGTCGGTGGGGGTGTACCCCCACCCTACAGTTTGGAGCGGTGCATCACCGCAACTGCTTCCTAAATTTGCAACGTTTACCCCCACATCAGTCAGAAAAAATCAAATAGATTTTTCCTGACAGCTTCTACCCCCAGAGGGGGAGAAGCCTTTGGCGGTCGTCGGAAGTGGGTGCGGGATACGAAAAAAGCCTTCTCCCTCGGGAGAAGGCTTTTGTGGTGGCTGGGGGTGGAAGATCACGCCTCGGGGTCGGTGGTTGCTTCCGTAGTTTGAGCGGTGGTCGATTCCGTGGTTGAAGCGGTCGTTGCTTCCGTAGATGGAGCGGTGGTTTCTTCTGTAGATGGAGCAGTTGTTGCTTCTGTGGGGTCGGTAGCGGGTTGTGAGGGGGTTGGCTCGGTTGGAGTAGTGGAATTACCTGTCGGCTCAGAAGTCGGCTCTGAGGGGGCTGTCGTGCTCTCAGGTGTAGTATCTTCGCTCGGTTCAGTCGTATTCTCGGTGGGATCAGTGTCCTTGCTTGGGTCGGTCGTAGTTTCTTCGGGTTCTGTTTCCTTGCTAGGCTCAGTCGTGCCCTCGCTTGGTTTCGTCGTTTCCTCGGTAGGATCTTCCGCGCTTGGGTCAGTTGATGCGTCGGTCGCGTCTGTTGTTTCGTCCGAGGATTCGGGATCGCCCTTGGGTGGTGCTGTTGTGGCATCCGTGGTGTTATTGGAATCGCCTGTGCTTGGGGTGGTGGTGTCGGTGGGGCTGGTTTCGTCAGAGGGGTTAAAGAAGCTGTCGTCGCCAATTTCAGGATCATCCGAAACAGGATCGTCGTTCGGGTTTTCCGACGGTGTGATATCTTCTGTGCCCTCGATTTCGATTGTATCGCCGTTTGGGTAGAGCACGGCATCTTCGGGGGGCGTGCCCCAAAGTGCGTTGATAAACACTTGCACAGAACTTGCTGTTTTTATGGTTAAGGTGATGGATTCACCGTTTTTAAGTGCCTTGGTCGTGTATGTATCGTTGCCGATTTTGATCTCACAATAGCCTGTGCTTGCAGTTCCGTTGGCAGTTAATACCAATTCGTGTTCACCTGCTTCGTCTAGGAAGAACGCGCCTGTTTCGGGGTCATAAGTCGTTAATTCATCATTGTATTTTACAGCAATAGCAACCGAAAACTTCGCCGTTTCGATAGAAGCGACGGAAACTCTCTGCTGGCTATTGAACCACGCGAATGTGGTGGAGCAGAAAATGATACAGCACACAAGCATGGACAGGATGGAAAGGACGGTGCGTGCCTTGAATACCTTATCTGTCATTTTTGCGTGCTTGGGAATGTAGAAAAAATCGCGGTAGAATTTTCTCAGCATTCAGGCAGGTCCTCCTTTCGTAGCGTATCTCGTGAGCAATCAAAAGGTGCAAACGAATTTGTACCCTTTGATTGCCCCTCCACCCCGAGGGGTGGAGAGGGTTTGATTCATTCGATATGATGCTATTAAAAATCAGTTCAGCGCCAATCCTTCAACAGTACCGTTACCCACGAGGGCATTTGCACTCACAACGCCAGCACGTTCATGGTTGCAAGCACCCTTCGCAGCGGTCACAGTAACATTAGTAGCGGACAGGTTGGTGAATGTGTTGTTGGCGTAACCGTAGCCGATGAGCTGAGCAGCATCACGAGCCGCAGTTACAGTACAGTTGATTGCAGAACAGTTGGTGACAGAAACTGAGATGTTAGGTGCGCACATACCGACCACAGCGCCAGCCTTATCGCCGCAGGAGCCATCCTTGTTAACATGAGTAGCGGTAACACTGGAATTGGTCACCTTAACATTATCCATCGTTCCATACTCATTGTACCCAACGACTACGCCGACATATTGATGACCGCTAACGGCAGCATTATCAAATGTTACGTTTTCAATAGTCTTATTACCTTGATGGTCAGCACCACCGCCGCCGAGACGACCAATGAAACCGACGGCATGACCGTCATCCGCGGTATGGTCATCAACGATGGTCAGATTGCTGATAGTGTGACCATTTCCATTGAAGTTGCCATTAAAGTACTGCTTTTCATTGCACCAAGGAGTCCATTCGATACCGCTCATGTCAATGTCAGAAGTGAGTTCGAACTTCTTGTTGTTGGTTTTTGCACCATTATTGAACGTCTTTGCGCAGTAAACAAGACCCTGTGCATTGGAAATCTCATAAACGCCATTGTTCAGCACGACGCCGTCAGAAATCACAGAGACATTCGTTGCACCAGTTTTCACCGTGTTATTGCCCTTATCGGTGTTGTTGGTGAACGTACCGCCATTATCAAAGCCGAACAGAGTTGCCTGATCCTCGCGAGAATCGGAAGCATAAATGTTACAACCGCTTGCGGAGCAGTTACTTACAGTACCGTTGGTCTGAACATAACCAGTCACAGCGCCAACTTTCTTTTCACCGATAACGGTGCAGTTGATAGCATGGCAGTTGTCAACAAGTCCACCAACATAAACAGCAGGAACAATCGCTGCAGTTTGTGCTCCTCCGATAACCGTACCATTTTTAACAGTCAGGTTTTTGATGGTAGCAACATTGCTGTCCAGTGTGTCGAGGTAAACACTGAACAAACCTGTGTACATTTCGTTATCTGTACGCTTAATGGTATAGTTACTTACTGAGTAACCCTGACCATCAAAAATACCTTCAAAAGAATAGCCTTCGCCAGAAACTGTAAAGGTATGACCACCAAGGTCAATATTGTTTTCAAGAACGATATGTGCGGAAGAATACTTGCTTGCCTCACCACAGTTCAGGGTAGTGATGTACTCTGCAAATTCAGCAGCATTGGTAATGTGATAAACGCCCTCATCATCCTTGCTAGGAGCGGTCATGGTCTTGCCGTCCCAAGTAATCAGGTACTCAGCGTCCTTATCGTACTCATTGGTAGTGCTGTCGTACTCAACGGTATCCTGAGTTGCATAAACAGTAATAGCAACGCCATCAATGGAAAGGCCCTGATACTCGTTGCCTGCTTGTTCTTTCATGTGACCGCTGATGGTGAGTTCCGCTTCTGCACCTTTGGCAAGGTGATATTCAGTACCAACATCAGCGCCATTGATCGTCCACTCGATAGCCTCATTCAGCTTTGCATCGCCCTTGATGCCAGTGATCTCGACCTTGTACTTCAGAGCGAGGTTGCCATTGTTGCGGATACGCAGTTTGGGCAAATCATAAGTACAACCGGGCTCCCAGAGGATATTTTTGTTGCCATCTTTTGCAACAAAGTCAAGGGTCTCGCCCTCAGCAGATACCCACTTGCCGTCTTTCTCCATTTCGAGAACAACATCCAGCTTACCAGCCTGAATCTTATTCACGCCCGTAGAAGCGTTGTCGGTGAACCACGCGAACGTAGTTCCGAGAAGCATGGTGAAGCAGAGAAGGAGTGCCAATACACTGCTTAACAATGCTCTCTTGGTGTGTTTGCTATTCGTCATTGTTTTTCCTCCTTAATTAATTTTGGGTTGACGAATTATATAAACGCCCTTTGGGCGCTTATAACGGGTTTACGGCGCGGGAGCGCCCTTGGCTCTCCCCTTTTCTTGTAGGGGGCGATGCCCACATCGCCCCATTATCGGAGCGTAGTGCATCTATTTTGGCGCGTCTTGACCGTTATGTTTGGGACGATGTGGGCATCGTCCCCTACGAATTTAACGAACCGACCACGTTGCGACCACGGAAATGCGCGTTTTTGCTACTGGCGCGGGAGCGCCAAGTAACTCTGTCATCGACGGTTAGTTCAATAAAACAACTGTGCAGATATCGAGGGTGCGTCGGTGGGGGTGTACCCCCACCCTACAGTCTGGGACGTAGGTACGGTGCTGTATACTCCCCCCGTCAGCGCTATTGGCGCTGACACCCCCCTCATAAATGCGGGGGGCAAGAGTGCGGTGCATCAACGCGGGTGCTTGCGGGAATCCGACGTTGCTTCCCCACATCAGTCACAAAAAATCAGATAGATTTTTTGTGACAGCTTCTCCCCAAGGAGAAGCCTTTTCTCAGTCGTCGTCGGTTAGTGCGAAAAACCGACAGTGCAGATGCCGAGGGTGCGTCGGTGGGGGTGTACCCCCACCCTACGGTCTGGGACGTAGGTACGGTGCTGTATACTCCCCCCGTCAGCGCTTTGGGCGCTGACACCCCCCTCATAAATGCGGGGGGCAAGAGTGCGGTGCATCACCGCGGGGGCAAGAGGGGCGGGGTCAGGATTTGGTTAGGCGGTCGAGTTTTTCGGTCATGCCACCGTTTTCGATGAGCCATGCGCGGAGATCCTCGATCTCTTTGAGCATCTGCTCCGACTGGCGGCGCTGCTCGGCGAGGCGCTTGCGCTCCAAGCGAAGCTCCTCCATCTGCTCGTTCTTATAGCGAACGAAAAGACCGATACAGCTAAACCCGCTGTAGCCGATGAGAAGCAGGAACGGAACGAGGATGCAGAGGATATAGCCCTGCGTGGTTTTGAGAAAAGAGAAGAATGTGCCAACTTTTGGCAATCTTCCGACATATTTGCCGAGGACATAGGGATATGTAACGACGGTCGCGTCGTCTGTATTGGTGGTCGTGCCGTAGGTGATGAAGCCGCTCTCGCCGTTTTCATTCACGGTCAGGCTACGGATCTTGTGCGTGACTGTTTCGCCAAAATTGCTCGTGTTCTGCGAGGTATAGGCGACGATATCGCCCACCTGCAAGGTCGCGGGATCGACTTCTTTCACAAATACGATGTCGCCCGATGCAAAGTCCGTCGCGCTCATGGAATCGGACTGGACGATGAAAAATTTGTAGCCAAATACACTACGGTCGTTTCGGTCAAAGGTCGTGACCGAGAAAACGGTGAAGATCATAATGCCGACCGTCACGATCAGCAGAAGCCACGCGAAAATATTCTTAATGATTTTCATATCTGCGTTTCCTTTCCATCAGTCGAACGCCTTGTCCGAATTGTTCTTCGTCTGAACCACTTCGGCGCAGAGGGTGAACGACAACGTGCGATTTTGTGCTATATTTCCCACCTCTTCGGGGCAATGAAAGGAAATCGTCAGATCGCGCTTTTCGTCCATTTTCAGCACATCATCTGCCGCGACCACGCGCTCCTTGGACAGTTCCGCGGCTGTGCCGTGGAAGAGGGTCTTTTCGCCGTCGGAGATCGTGATCTCCAAAATCGTGGCAAGGCCGCCCTTGATCTCGTCCATATAGAGCCTGTAGTAGACATCACAGGTGCTGAGATTCTCGATAAAGAATTCTTTCGTGACCGTCATGCCCGATTCAAAGAGGAATTCGTGCTCCTCGATCACGGGCTTGCCATCATTGAGATTCACGCCAACGCTACCCGTTTTGAACGAATTGTCTGGCACGGAAACGGAGACCATCACGAGCGCATAGGTCGTGATGCACAGGCAAAGGGTCAGCACGGCGATCACGATGCCGCCGACGGTCAATTTTCTAATTAGGGTCTCGTCCGCTTTGCTGTTCATTCCCGATCCCCCCGCTCACCGCCTTTGTCACGGGATCTCGACAAGAGGAGAAGGATGTTCAGAAGCAGAGAAGCCATTGCGATCCAAAACCAAATACAAAATAGATGCATATTAACTCCTGTCTGCGGAAGGATCAGCTCTCCCGAGCCGCTCGGCTTCGTAGGTGCTGTCGTTTCATCGGGGGTGCTGGGTTCTGTCGTTTCGTCGGGGATACTGGGCACAGTCGGTTCGGTCGGCGTGCTTGGCACGGTCGGTTCAGACGGTACGCTCGGCTCGGTCGGTTGGGTCGGCGTGCTCGGTTCGCTCGGCTCTGTGGGGGTACTGGGCTTCGTCGTTTCGCTCGGGATCTCCGAGTTGTCCTCGTCCACCCACCAGCGGAAATCTGCACGCAGTTCCTTTGCCATGTATTCATTCCCGACGCTCGTATCTAAGTAAACGGAAATGTCATAGATGAATGTTTTCGTTGCGCCCGCGGTCTCTGGGAGCGTGTGGTAAATGCATTGCGGCATATCGCGCATGAGGCCATCATAAAAGAGCGTGCCATCTCTGAGCGAGATGCGGCATTTTAGCACCTCGGCGAGCTTTTCGTACCCGCTACGGATATCCGCATGGAAGCAGACTGTCACGCTGCCCTTATAGGAAACTTCGAGGTAATACGACTTGCTCTCGATATCCCCGGGGAACATATTCTCCACCCGAAAGGGGGTGCTGTCCTCCGCGTGGAAGCGGTAGATCTGCAACGTGACCGTTTCGCCCTCCGCCTGATCGACGATCGTCGATCCCGCAGGCTTGCCCGCAAGCGGCGCGACAGGCGCGACAGGCGACAGGCGATACGTGCGCGAAGAAAGCGATAACGGCGCGACCGCGTGCGCGCTCTGGGGCGCGATCACATTGCCCGAGACGACAGAAGTCGCCTGCGACTGCGAAGAACGACCGTGCAAAACCGTCCCCGCAAGCGCTGTCGCGCTGACTGAGAGCAAAATCGCAAGAACGATCGCAGAAATGCGGACGATTTTTAACTTTCGATCATACTTCATCCGCCACCCCTCCTTCGCTCGGTACGCATCGTTTACAAAAAGGTGTACTTTT
>CAZVJJ010000022.1:0-23211 GCA_964627295.1 uncultured Oscillospiraceae bacterium
AGCGTCTGGGCGTCAAGCGTGCTGACGGTCAGTTCGTTCTGGCTGGCAACATTCTCGTTCGCCAGAGAGGCACTCACATCCATCCCGGTGTCAATGTTGGCATCGGCAAGGATGATACCCTGTTCGCTCTGGTTGACGGTACTGTCAGATTCGAGCGCAAGGGCAAAGATCGCCGCCAGTGCTCTGTTTACGCTGAGCAGTAATTGGTTATAGGAAGCTGCCGCAAATTTTTTGCGGCAGCTTTTTACTTAAATTGACGATTGAAAATTGATGATTTCGCCATCTTCTCGATCGTCTACTTTCAAATGTCAATTTTCTATTCCGACGTTAGGAGGATCTATTATGTTTGTTGATAAAGTGCGCATCACGGTGATCGGCGGACGCGGCGGTGACGGCGCGGTGGCATTTCACCGAGAGAAATATGTTGCATCGGGCGGTCCCGATGGCGGCGATGGCGGTCACGGTGGCAGCGTCGTTCTGCGCGTGAGTGACCATATGACGACGCTTCTCGATTTTCGCTACAAGCGCAAATACGCCGCACAGGCGGGCGTGAACGGTCTTGGCAGAAAAATGGCGGGAAAGCGCGGCGAAAATCTCGTGATCGAAGTACCGCGTGGAACGGTCGTGCGTGATGCGGAAACGAATGCCGTGATCGTGGATATGTCTACGGATGAGGATTTTGTGATCGCGCGCGGTGGTCGCGGTGGTTGGGGAAATGCCCACTATGCGACCCCGACCCGTCAGGTGCCCCGTTTTGCGAAAGCGGGTCTGAAAGGTCAGGAGCGTGACATCATTCTGGAGCTGAAATTGCTTGCGGATGTTGGTCTTGTCGGCTTCCCGAATGTTGGCAAATCGACACTGCTTTCCGTCACCTCGAATGCTCGCCCGAAGATCGCAAATTACCACTTCACGACGCTGTTTCCCAACCTCGGCGTGATCTACGTGGATGAGGGCGTTTCCTTTGTTATGGCAGATATCCCTGGCATTATCGAAGGTGCGGCAGAGGGCGCGGGTCTTGGTCACGATTTCCTGCGCCATATTGACCGTTGCCGTCTGCTTGTGCATGTTGTTGATGTTTCGGGAAGCGAGGGACGCGACCCTGTTGAAGATTTTCACGCGATCTGTGAGGAACTGCACAGCTACTCGGTCGATCTTGGTGACCGTCCTATGATCGTTGCCGCTAACAAAGTCGATCTTTTGCCGCCTGACAGCGACAATCTTGAGCGCCTGCGTGCCGCGGTGACAGAAGCTGGATGTGAGCTTTACGAAATTTCGGCGGGCACGACGCAGGGCACGCGTAATCTTATGCGTGTGGTCGCGCAGAAGCTGAGCACGCTCCCGCCTGTCACGATCTATGAGCCTGAGTATGTGGAGATCGTGGAAGCGCCCGTCGATCCCTCGGAATTCGATATCGAGCACTATGGAAACACGTGGCTCGTCACGGGTCGCTGGCTGGAGCGCCTTGTGAATAATATCAATTTTGATGATTACGAATCGCGCAATCACTTTGATATGCAGCTTCGTAAGGTCGGTCTTTTTCAGAGACTGGAGGAAATGGGGATTCAGGACGGCGACACCGTGGATATCTATGACCTCGAATTTGAATATCAGCGCTAAAGAACTTTGAAACGATCATCTTCTGACTGCGCTCGTGATGCTCGGATCAGAGTTTTCCCAGAAAGCCCGCACGTGTGCGGGCTTTCCTATTTGCGTTTTCTCCTTGCGAAATCTTCGATCATGGTATATACTATAGAAAAAGGAGGAACTTCCGATGGATATGAAAGTGCTTGCCGTCGGCGATGTGGTCGGAAACCCCGGTGTTTCGCGCATTCGTCGCTCGCTCCGGCAGTTGAAACGAAAGACAAATGCAGATTTTGTGATCGTGAATGGAGAAAATGCGGCGGTCGTCGGGATCACGCCCGATCAGGCGGAGGATATCCTCGATGCGGGCGCGGATGCCATCACGTTGGGCAATCACACATGGGGGAAGCGCGAGATCGTGAATTACCTCGACGACTGCCCATGTATTGTGCGACCTGCAAATTTTGCACCGCAGATCCCCGGCCGTGGATGGCAGATCTTTGAAACAAAAGTGGGCGATCTTGCGCTCATTGACCTGATCGGACGGTGCAATATGGACTATACGCCCGACAATCCGTTTCTTCTGGTCGAAAAGATCCTCAAACAGATCGATGCAAAGATCATTCTCGTGGAAATGCACGCAGAAGCGACATCTGAGAAACTTGCAATGGGCTATATGCTCGATGGGCGCGTGAGTGCGGTTTGGGGCACGCATACCCATGTGCCGACTGCCGACACCATGGTGCTCCCCAAAGGAACAGGATATGTGACCGACCTTGGAATGACAGGGCCGAAAAACTCCATCCTTGGCATTCGCCCAGAGCTATCCATTGCGAAGTTCCGTGGCGATTTGACGAGCCGTTATCAATGGGCGGATGGACCGACGAAGATAGAAGCAGTTTTATTTACCATAGACAGCGACACAGGCAAGTGTCGCGCAGTTGAAAGAGTGGATGAGTATTATGAAGATCCTTCACAGCGCTGACTGGCATATCGATTCTCCGTTTACAGGCAGAACGCCAGAGCAGCGGGATATCCTGCGGCGTGCACAGCTCAAGATCCCGCAACTCGTTGCCGATGCCTGCCAACGGGAGGGGTGCGATATCATGCTGCTTGCGGGCGACATCTTTGATGGTGCATATACCCGCGAGGGGTACGAGGCGGTGTATAGTGCACTTGCCTTGTGCGGAGTGCCCGTGTTTATCGCCCCAGGAAATCACGATTTTTATGCGGCGGGTTCGCCGTGGATGCAGGAGCATTGGAGCGAAAATGTCCATATTTTTACAAAGGGAACGATGGAATCCGTCGCCCTGCCTGAGCAAAATCTGCGTGTGTTTGGTGCGGCATTTACGAGCATGGATAGCCCTGATCTGCTTGCGGATTTCCATACGGAGAGCAGTGAGCGCTTCTGTGTGGCTGTTCTGCACGGCGATCCGCTCAATGCTTCCTCGCACTATAACCCCATTACGACAAATGAGCTTCGCGCATCGGGGCTTGACTATGTAGCACTCGGTCACATCCATAAGCGTGGCATGTTCCATGCGGGTGGGACGATCTGCGCGTGGTCTGGCTGTCCGATGGGACGTGGCTTTGACGAGACGGACGAATGTGGCGTATATGTCACCACGCTTGGCGATGGGCATGATACCCGCTTTGTCCCGCTCAATACCCTGCGTTTTCACGAACTTGAGATCGACACGACCCCCAATGCGACGGAGGCACTTGAGCGCGTCCTACCAGGATTTGGAAATAAGGATTTCTACCGCATCACCCTGACGGGAAGCAGCGAGGGGACGATCACGGAGATCTATGACTATTTCCAGCACATCCCGAATCTTGAATTGCGCGATCAGCGGCGTGAAAAACGTGACCTTTGGGAGCGCGCAAGTGGTGATTCGCTTCAGGGGACATATTTCTCCCTCTTGAAAGAGGCGTATGAAGCCGCGAGTGGGGAAGCGCGCGAACATATCCGTCTTGCGGCGGAGATCTCGCAGGATCTGCTCGATGGACGGGAGGTGGTGCTACCGTGAAGATATATTCCATGACAGCGACGTTTGGAAAGCTTGAACACGCCACGCTGGATTTAACAGACGGATTAAATGTGATCGAAGCACCGAACGAATGGGGAAAAAGTACATGGTGTGCGTTCCTTGTTGCGATGCTTTATGGCATTGAGACGCGCACAAAGACGACGAAAACCGCGCTTGCGGACAAAGAGCACTATCTTCCGTGGTCGGGAAGCCCGATGGCGGGGCGTATCGACCTGAACTGGAATGGGCGCGATATCACCATTGAGCGCCACACAAAAGGGCGCGTGCCAATGGGGCAGTTTTCAGCCTATGAGACGCAGAGCGGTATCAGCATTCCCGAGATGAACGCGCAAAACTGTGGCGAGCTTCTGCTCGGCGTGGAGCGAAGCGTATTTTTGCGTAGCTCTTTTGTGCGGCTCACGGATATGCCTGTTGCGCAGGATGAGCTGCTGCGCAAGCGCCTCAATGCCCTTGTAACGACGGGAGATGAGAGCGGTGATGCCGAGCGCCTTGCCACACAGCTCCATGATTTGAAGAACAAATGTCGCCACAACCGCACGGGTGAGCTCCCACAGGCGCTAAATGAACGCGATTCGCTGGAAGCAAAGCTCCGCGAACTGAAAACGCTGGAAGAGCAGGCGGCATCGCTGGAAATTCGTGCGCGCAATGCGTCCGATGCGATCGTTCAGCTTGAAAATCACCAGAAGCACCTTGCTTACGCAGGTGCGCAGGCGGATGCCGAGCGTCTTGCCGCGGCGCAGAGTGCAGAACGTTCGGCGCAAGCGCGTGCGGATGCGGCAAAGGAAGCGTGTGAAGCGCTACCTTCACGTGAAGACGCGGATACGGCACTTTCTACCCTCAAAAAGCTCAATGCCGAGGGCTTGACATTACAGGAGATGCTTCACGAGCGAGGAGCGATGCCCGAGCGTCCAGAGCCACCTGCGGTATTTCGCGGAATGTCTGCGGATGCGGCGTGTGAAACGGCGCGTGCGGACGCAGAGCGCTATCAGTCGCAAAAAAGTGGACATTTGGGGATCATTTTGGGAGCGACCCTTCTGATCCTCGGTGTGATCGGCTTTTTTGTCACGCCCGCGCTTGTGGCGCTTGCGCTCGTCGGTGCGGTCGTGATGGTGCTTTCCCTTGTCACCAATGCAAACCATGCCCGTGCACGCAAGGAACTCGAAGAAAAATATGGTAGTGCGGATACAGCACGTTGGTGCGCATCTGCTGAAATCTGGGCTGAGCGCGATCGAACGGCACAGCGCGCCATTTCGGATGCGCAACGTGCGCGTGAGATGCTGGATGCGAAAATTGCGGACTGGCGTGCGCGTGTGCAGGAGCAGACGAATGGCATGGGGATCGCCGATACGGAGCGGCATTATGCATCCGTGATCGCCACGTGGGACGAAGCTGAAGTGGCGCGGACGGAACTTATGCATGCGCAGGCGCATTTGCAAACCGTTTCTTCCATGGCGCGCAGAGCGGAGAAACCGCAAAACGCGGATACCCTTACCCTCACGGAAAAGGAAACCGATTCTGCGCTTACAAAAGCGCGCGCAGAGCTTGCAGAAACGCGTTCCCGACGAAATCAGTACGAGGGTCGCATGGAAGCGCTCGGTGACCGAGAGGGAATGCTTGCCGCGTGCGAAAAGCTGGATGCGCGCATTGCAAAACTCAAGGATATGGAAGAAGCGCTCGTGATCGCGGAGCAGACGCTTGCAGATGCAACACTTGCACTTCAGCGCCGATTTGCGCCACAGATCGCTCAGCAAGCGCAGGCACTCATGCAGGAATTTTCCCTCGGTCGCTATGAGCGGCTTTCACTTAGCGAGGATATGGGTCTGCGGAGCGCGGCAGGGGAGGAGGACACTCTCCATGATGCCATTTGGCGCAGTGACGGAACGACAGATCAGCTCTACCTTGCGCTTCGCCTTGCGGTCGCGCAGGCGCTTGCGCCCGATGCACCGCTCATTTTGGATGATGCGCTTGTTCGCTTTGATGATGACCGCCTTTGCGCGGCGCTCAAAGTTCTGCGTTCGCTCTCGCAGAAGAACCAGATCATTCTATTTACCTGTCAGAGCCGTGAGCAAAAACTGCTTGCGAACATAATAGAGGAGGAAACGATATGAAATCCATCTATACAGAAAATGCACCCGCCGCGATCGGTCCTTATTCGCAGGGGTACTCGGTCGGTGATCTCGTATTCACCTCGGGGCAGATCCCTGTTGATCCCCAAACGGGTGAGATCCCTGTGGGCATCACCGCGCAGGCGCACCAGAGCTGTAAAAACGTCGGTGCGATCCTCGAATGCGCAGGTGTGTCGTTTGATAATGTGTTCAAGACCACGTGTTTTCTTGCCGATATGGCAGATTTTGCCGCATTTAACGAGGTTTACGCGGAATATTTCGTGAGCAAGCCCGCAAGAAGCTGTGTCGCCGTAAAGACGCTCCCTAAGGGCGTGCTTTGCGAGATCGAAGCCATTGCAGAAAAGTGAGTATTAAAGCGCCTGTCCAAGATGCGGACAGGCGCTACATTTATTCGCAATTTTTGTAATAGAGAAGCATCAGACCCTTGAGCAGGAGCTGATCGTCGCAGATGATGGAGCGCGAGCAATGGGGCGTGATGATATGGGCATGGCCACCCGTGCTCACGATGGTGCAGGGATAGCCGAGCTCGTCCTCGATGTGCGCGATCACGCCATCGAGCGTCGCGGCTGTGCCGTAAATCAGTCCGCTCTGCATACATTCGACCGTATTGCGACCGATGACGTGCTTTGGCGGGTCAAGGCTGATCTGCGGAAGCTGAGAAGTGCGCCCCGCGAGGGCATCGCGGGAGATGCGAAGCCCGGGGAGGATCATACCGCCGATGAAGTTCTTCTCCTTATCGATCACGGAAACGGTCGTTGCCGTGCCCATGTCGATGAGAATGAGGGGACAGGGGTATTCGGCGATCGCGGCGACAGCGTCCGCAACGCGGTCACTTCCGAGCTGTGCGGCATTGTCAAGGCGTATCTTTAAGCCTGTTTTCAGACCGGGACCGACGATCAGGGGCGTTTTGCCCGTGAGCTTCTGCATGGCAAGGCGCACCATGTTGGTCACGGAGGGGACGACGGAGGAGATGATGCAACCCTCGAAGCTAGAACCAGCGCATCCACCGAGCTCCAGAACCGTTTTGATGAGCACCGCGTATTCAAGTGCGGTGGAATTGCGATTGGTGGCAAGCCGCTCTACAAACAAGATGCGTTCCCCCTCAAAGCAACCGATCACCACATTTGAGTTACCGATATCCGCAGCGAGTACCATTTATTTCCTCCCGATCAGTCTAGCGTGTTCCAGCGCTGTGCAGACAGCGCCTGTGATCGCAGTCGAAGCGAACATCTCGACAACGGCATTGATGCCGACGAATGTGCAGATAAAGACGAGAATGTTTCGTCCTGCGATCAGTCCCTGTACGTACTCGGTGCTTCCAAACAGCAACACAAGTGCTAGCATGAAAAGCGCCGTATTCAAAAAAGCGGATGAAAAACCGACGATGAAGCCTGCGACGGACGAAAGTTTCGTCTTTTTCAGTCCATTATAGATAAGTCCCGAAAGGTAGCCTGCCAATAGACGCGGCACGAAGCGCTGTACGAATGCGAAAAATGGATCGATCTCCAGAAGGATCACGCCCATGGCGCTCGAACCGCCGATGCCGAGGGATTGCAGGAAGCTGGTGATGCCAAACACACCGCCGACGATCGCGCCACCAAACGGACCGAGCGCCGCCGCGGCAATGGCAACGGGGATGATGTTGAATGTAATTGCGAGCGGTCCGATGTTCAGATAGCCCAGCGGGGTCACGGACATCACGAGAAGCAGAGCGGTCAGAAGTCCCAGTAGCGTAAGCTCTCTGGGCTTAAACCTGTTTTTCATATAGATTCCTCCTTAATTTCAGCGCTATCATTCCGAGAATCTGGATATCATGCGCTTGGATGTATTATAGCACAAAAAATGTAAAAATCTATATATCCATTTGCATTTTTTTGTGCTACAATAAAGGTAAGAATTCAGCAAAAAGGAGAATGTCCTATGCTTCAGGGAAAAACTGTGGTGCTTGCCGTAAGTGGCAGTATCGCCGCGTATAAAATCGCGAATCTTGCAAGTGCGCTCAAAAAGCTCCGTGCCGATGTGCACGTGCTCATGACGCAAAATGCGACGAATTTTATCACGCCCATCACGTTTGAAACGCTAACGGGCAACAAATGCCTGATCGATACCTTTGACCGCAATTTTCAGTTCAATGTCGAGCACGTTTCGCTTGCGAAAAAGGCAGATATCGTCCTTATTGCACCTGCGTCGGCGAATGTGATCGGCAAGATCGCAAATGGCATCGCCGATGATATGCTCACGACCACCGTGATGGCGTGTACGTGCAAAAAGATCCTTGCGCCTGCGATGAACACAAATATGTTCCGCAATCCGATCGTGCAGGAGAATCTGCAAAAGCTTGCGCGCTTCGGTTATGAGATCATTTCCCCCGCGAGCGGGTATCTTGCCTGCGGTGATGTGGGTGAGGGCAAGATGCCTGAGCCTGAAGTGCTCCTTTCCTATATCTTGAAAGAGATCGCATTTGAAAAAGACCTTGCGGGCAAGCGCATCCTTATTACCGCGGGTGCAACGCGCGAAGCGATCGATCCTGTCCGCTTCATCACGAATCACTCTTCGGGGAAAATGGGGTTTGCACTTGCCAGAGCCGCCATGCTCCGTGGTGCGCAGGTAACGCTCGTTGCGGCGCATACGGATGCCGAGCCGCCGATGTTCGTCACACTTGTGCGCGTGACCTCAGCGAAAGAGATGTTTGATGCTGTCACCGCTCACGCAAACGAAAATGACATCATTATCAAAGCCGCCGCCGTTGCAGATTACACGCCTGCAACCGTTGCCGATTCCAAAATGAAGAAATCGGATGCCGATCTTTCTATTCCCCTCAAACGCACGCAGGATATTCTAAAATATCTTGGCGAGCATAAGCGCGAGGGGCAGTTTATCTGCGGCTTTTCCATGGAGACAGACAATGTGCTCGAGAATTCTGCAAAGAAGCTTGCAGGTAAGAACTGCGATATGATCTGCGCGAATTCCCTGCGCACTGCGGGCGCGGGTTTTGGCACGGATACCAACATTCTTACGCTCATTACGAAAAATGCACAGCGGGAAATGCCCATCATGAGCAAGGAGGCGGCTGCCCACGAGATCCTCAGCACCATTCGCGATATGGTAAACTGACCCCCGAAACAAGGAGGAAAAAATAATGCAAATCTACACAAAAGCGAGAAAGACCTCAGAACCGAATCCGCGCGAACTGGAAAACCGTCGTGTGGCATATGATGCCGCCTGCGAAGGTATGGTGCTTCTAAAAAATGACGGAGCACTGCCATTTGTGTCGAAAAAGGTCGCACTTTACGGCGCAGGAGCGGCAAAAACCGTCAAGGGTGGCACAGGCTCGGGCGAGGTGAACGAGCGGTATTCCGTTACCATTTTGGAAGGACTGGAAAACCGTGGTTTCACAGTCACGACCCATGACTGGATCGAGCGATACGAAGCGGCATTTGTCCGCGCAGAGCGCGAAGACCGCGAGAATAAAAGGCGCGCGCTGAAAAAGCCGACGGAATACTTCACGAGCATGTTTGCGCCCTTTGCGTTCCGCGATACTGTGCCCGTCACCGAGCGCGATCTGCTTGCAAGCGATACCGATAGCTGTATCTATGTCATCAGCCGTCAGGCGGGTGAGGGAAGTGACCGCAAAGTGGAAAAGGGCGATTATCTGCTGACAGATGCGGAGATCGCGAATATCCGCACTTGCGCAGAGCATTATAGCAAATTCCTCCTTGCGATCAACTGTGGCTCGTCGATCGATATGTCGTTTGTGGAGGAGATCCCGCAGATCAATGCGATCATCTACCTCTGCCAGCTCGGTACAGAGGGCGGAAATGCCTTTGCCGATGTTGTAAGTGGCAAGGTCACGCCCTCGGGACACCTGACCGATACATGGGCAAGAAGCTATGCTGATATCCCGTTCGGCTCGGATTATAGCAGTCTCAATGGCAATACGCAGGAGGAATACTATCGCGAGGATATCTATGTTGGCTACCGCTATTTTGATTCGTTCGGTGTAACGCCTGCGTATCCGTTCGGCTTCGGCTTGAGCTATACGGAATTTGATATCCATTCTTCTGGCTTGCAGATGGATGGGCGCAATGTCTGCGTGCAGGCAAGCGTTGCAAATATTGGTGAAACGTATGCGGGCAAGGCGGTCGCACAGCTTTATGTTTCTGCACCCAATGGGGCGCTGAAGAAAGAATATCAGTCGCTCATGGCATTTGCAAAGACGCGCACGCTTGCACCGAACGAGCGCGAAACGCTCACGCTCAGCTTCGACCTTGGCGCGATGGCAAGCTATCGGGAAGCGGATGCGTCCTATGTGCTTGAAGCGGGCGAATATATCTTGCGCCTTGGCGATTCCTCACGCAATACGCTTGTGATCGGTGCAGTCAATGTTGCAAAAGAGATCGTTCTGTCGAAACATGAAAATATCTGCCCGCTCCGCGAGGAAATGGACGTGCTGACAGCCGCACCGCGTGCAGAAGAGGTGCTTGCCGCTGGACTTCCGCGCCTTTATGCGGAGGAAGAAGCATTTGCCTGCGTGGAGCATCGCTATGAAACGCCTGAAGAATGCACAAATCCGTGGGTACAGCAGTTCCTTTCTAAGTTAAATGTAAGCGATATGGCGGAGATCGTCGTGGGTATCGGAATGTTTAAAGGGGAGAAGCGATTTGATCTGCCGGGTTCGGTCGGCAACACGACGAGCAAATTCTGGGATCGTGGGCTTGCCAATGTTGCGCTTTGTGATGGTCCTGCGGGACTTCGCATCCAGAAGCGCTCCACACTTACCCCGAGTGGCAAGATCAAGGCGGTCGAGCTTGCAATGACCACCTATGAAGCACTTCCGAGCTTCGTTAAGAAGCTCCTCATGGGCGACCCCGAAAAGGGAACAGACCTTTACCAGTATACGACGGCGTTCCCTGTAACGGCGGCACTTGCACAGAGCTGGAATACGGAGCTTATGTACCGCGTCGGTACGGCGATCTATCGCGAGATGCGCGAATATGGCTGTACATTCTGGCTTGCGCCTGCGATCAACATCCACCGAAATCCGCTTTGTGGCAGAAACTTTGAGTATTATTCAGAAGACCCGCGCCTGACAGGTCTGATGGCGGCGGCGCTGACGCAGGGCGTACAGCAGGAGGATGGCTACTATGTTACGGTGAAGCATTTTGCTTGCAACAATCAGGAGGACAACCGCAACTATGTCAGTAGCAACCTGACAGAGCGTGCATTGCGGGAGACCTATCTGCGTGCATTCGAGCTTACGATCAAGGACGGCGGTGCAAAGAGCATCATGACCTCTTACAACCGTGTCAATGGCATCTGGTCGCCGAATAGCTATGACCTTTGCACCAAGGTGCTTAGAAATGAATGGGGCTTTACAGGCGTTGTGATGACGGACTGGTATTCGACGGGTGGAAACAAGGCAGATAACGCCCTGTGTATGCGCGTGGGCAATGATCTCATCATGCCAGGAAGCGGGAAAGCGAAGCGCGATATCGTAAAAGCGGTCAAAACAGGCACGATCTCGGAAGCAGATCTGCGGCGCTGCTGTGCAAATGTCGTGCGGGCGATCCTAGAAAGCCCGACGCAACGGGAATATATCGGGTAAAGTCACTTTTTGGGGCGTGCCACACTCGCTTGTGGCACGCCTGATTTTGCGGACGTACTGCACAGAAAGACACTTGCTTGTAATTGTTGACAAGTGGCGGATAGCTTGGTATAATGGTGAAATCTATCGGAAATCGAGATGATGTGATGAAATTGAGCACTTATTTTTCGGGATTTCGCCGTGGTTTCCCCGTCGGGATCGGATATCTGTCGGTGAGCTTTGGCTTTGGCGCAATGGCGGCGGCGAATGGCGTGCGCGCGATCGACGCGGCGCTCATTTCGCTTACCACATTTGCTGGCGCGGGACAGGTGGCGGGGCTTACGCTCATGGTCGCGCAGGTCACGCTTTGGGAAATGATCCTAACATTGATCGTCATTAACAGCCGCTATGCACTCATGAGCCTTGCGCTGAGCCAGAAGCTTGGGGAGAAGATCGGATTCTTTCAGCGGCTTGCGATCGCTGTGTTCAATACGGATGAGATCTTTGCGCTACTTATGGCGGAGCGGATGGAACTTTCGACCTCTTATATCGTCGGACTTGGCACGTGCCCTCTGCTCGGCTGGACAGCGGGAACGCTTTTTGGCGCGCTTGCAGGCTCGGTGCTTCCACCGCTACTGCGCATGGCGTTTGGTGTGATGCTCTATGGAATGTTTGTTGCCATCGTGATGCCACCCGCGCGGAAAGAAAAATCTGTGCTCATTACGGTCGTTTTTGCGCTCGTCCTTAGCTGTGCCCTGCATTGGATGCCCGTCCTGCGCGATATCTCATCGGGTATTTCGATCGTTATCTGCACAGTCGTGGCGGCGGGAGCGTGCGCATTGCTGTTTCCTATTTCGGATGAGGAGGCGGTTTGATGAATACATATACCTATATTCTTACGATGGCGGTCGTGACCTATCTTTTGCGCGCAGTTCCTATGGCGCTCTTTCGTAAGCCGATCAAAAACCGCTTTATCCGTTCGTTTTTGCACTATGTGCCGTATGCGTGTCTCACGGCGATGACGTTTCCTGCGATCCTTTTCGATGCGCCATCGGTCACGAGCGGCATTGCGGCGCTTGCTTGCTCGGTGATCCTCTCGTTCTGCGGGAAGAGCCTATTTACCGTCGCACTTGGCACGACCGCGGCAGTCTTGGTCGTGGAAGTGATCGGGATGCTGATTTGACCAGAACTTCCCAAATTGTTTGATCAAAGTTTAATTTTTCTTTAATTTGTTGCAAATTCACCGATTTTTGCTTGACGAAAGCAATGCTTGCTGTTATAATCCCACCCGTGAAGAGCAGAATATGCTTAGATTCAAATTTGGATCTTTTCACACGCTCCTCTGCATGGATGGAAAAAATATGTGGAGGAATTATTTTGGGTATTTTTGAACTTTTGCTGCTCGCCGTCGGTTTGAGCATGGACGCATTCGCTGTTTCCATCTGCAAGGGACTTGCCATGAAAAAGGCAACGCTGAAAGCGGAGCTTACTTGCGGAGTTTGGTTTGGCGGATTCCAGTTTTTGATGCCGCTCATCGGCTACTTCCTCGGAACGCTGTTTGCAAGCGCGATCGAAGCGGTCGATCACTGGGTTGCATTCATCCTGCTTGCCATCATCGGCATCAATATGCTGCGTGAGGCATTTGGCAAAGACGAAGATAGTAGCACCGACGATGCCGACCTTTCCGTAAAGACCATGTTCATCATGGCGGTCGCAACATCCATCGATGCGCTTGCTGTTGGCATTTCGCTTGCTATGGCTGGATTGCCCATCTGGGGACTTGACGGTATTTTCGCCGCGGTCATCATGATCGGACTGTGCACCTGCGTATTCTCTGCCTGCGGCGTGAAGATCGGCAATGTCTTTGGCTCGCGCTACGAGAAGAAAGCACAGATCGCGGGTGGTATCATCCTGATCCTGCTCGGAGTGAAGATCCTGCTGGAGCATCTGGGAGTGATCGCGTGAAGAAAAAGCATCTGATCGCCATTTTGATCGCGCTGAATCTTGCGTTCATATGGGGCAACTCTGCGCTTTCGGGAGAGACTTCTGGACAAATCAGCGGGGGACTGATGCAGTTCCTGCGCGACCTCTTCGGCACGTTTGTCTGGGGGGAATATGTCCTGCGCAAGCTTGGGCATTTTTCGGAATTTGCCTGCCTTGGCGCGCTTCTTTTCCTGTACTGGCGCTATAGCGGGGAAACGAAATTGCACGCGTTTGCAATGCCGCTTCTTTGCGGCTTGCTCGCCGCCTGTTGTGATGAGACGATCCAAGTCTTTACGCCCGACCGCGGACCGAGCGTGATCGATGTTTGGATCGATACGGCTGGCGTGTGCGTGGGCATCGGATTTAGCTTTGTTTGCTGCGCTTATGCTTCCTTGCGGAAAAAGCGAAAGACGGAAAGGGAAATACCCGCAAAAACCTAGTTTATTTTTGGAGGAACCACACATGAAAAAGTTTTTGACTCTTGCAATGGCGCTTGCGCTTCTTACTGCGATGCTTGCTGCCTGTGGCAATGGCGATACGAATGATACGACGCTCGGTGCTCAAGAGCAGACCACGCTTTCGACCGAACCTGAGACGACCGAGCCCGAAACGACCGAGGCGGTGGCAGAGATCGAGGGTGCAGACAAGCTCCTGAGTGCTGTTTGGTCTGATTTTGCCGAGGACGAGCAGTATTTCGTCGGCGGCGGTGATATGAACAACATGGTCGATGGGGACGCAGGTCTTGTCGCCGATACGGATTATATGATCTACAATCTGCACTTCCCTGAGGAACTGCACGCAAGCGTCGATCAGGTCGCTTCTCTGATCCACGGCATGAATGCGAACTCCATGACGACTGCTGCGTATCATCTTGCTGAGGGCACGGATGCGGCTACGTTTGCACAGAGCATTCGCGACTCCATCCAGAGCACCCAGTGGATGTGTGGCTTCCCTGAGCTGCTTTATATCGCATCCGTTGGCGAGTACGTGGTCGTGAGCTACGGTCTTACCGACAATGTGACCGCGATCGAGACGCATCTTTCCGCTGTCTATCCCCAGACGCAGATGCTTATCAGCGAAGAGATCCTTGGCTGATCCATAAAAAATGGCAGCACCCGATGGTGCTGCCTTTCTTATAAGTGAGGAAATCGATATGCTTTTTTCTAGTATCCCTTTTCTTTATTATTTTCTCCCAGCGGTGCTGATCGTCTATTTCCTTGTGCCACGCAAGTTAAAAAATACCGTGCTTCTGCTTTCAAGCCTGTTTTTTTACGGATGGGGCGAGCCGAAGTATCTGGCGCTCATGGTATTTTCTATCGTGCTTTTTTATGCGTGTGGGCTTGCCATCGAGCACAGCGGCACAAAGCGGGGGAAGAAGCTTTGGTTGACGGTGTCGGTCGTCATCAGTATTGCGCTTCTTACCGTTTTTAAGTATGCGGACTTCTTTATTGGAAGCTTCAATGCAGTGACGGGGCTTTCGCTTCCGCTTTTGCGTCTGGCGCTCCCGATCGGCATCAGCTTCTATACCTTTCAATGCCTGAGCTACACCGTTGATGTCTACCGTGGCGACGCAAAGGCACAGAAAAATCTCATTTCGTTCGGTGCGTATGTGTCGCTTTTTCCTCAGCTCATTGCAGGACCGATCGTGCGCTATGTCGATGTTGCGACTGAGCTCGAAACGCGCACGCATACGTGGGAAAATGTGACGCTCGGACTGCGCCGATTCCTTGTCGGACTGGGAAAAAAGGTTCTGCTTGCGAACCAGTTTGGTGAGCTTACGAATATTTTTCGGGCATCGGATGAAAAATCTGTCCTTTTTTACTGGATGTATGCCATTGCGTTCACCTTGCACATTTATTTCGATTTTTCGGGATATTCGGACATGGCAATCGGCTTAGGACGTGTGTTCGGCTTCCATTTTATCGAAAATTTTGATTATCCGTATCTCTCGCGCTCCATTCGCGAGTTTTGGCGGCGCTGGCACATGAGCCTTGGTTCGTGGTTTCGCGACTATGTGTATATCCCGCTCGGCGGCAACCGTGTTCCGCTTGGACGATGGATCTTCAACACGCTCGTCGTATGGATGCTCACGGGCCTTTGGCATGGTGCAAGCTGGAATTTTGTGATCTGGGGCTTGATGTTTGCGGTGCTTTTGATGCTGGAAAAATTCGTTCCTGCGCTTGGTAAGCTTCCGCGCGTACTGTCGCATATCTATGTGCTTTTGCTCGTGATCGTCAGTTTTGTGATCTTCAACGCCGCAGATATGACACAGGCGGGCGCGGATCTTGCAGGAATGCTCGGCATTGGCGGTGTGCCTGCGCTGACGCAGGAAACGCTTTACTACCTGCGGAGCTATGGCGTTTTGTTCGTTCTCGGATTTGTTGGCGCGACACCGCTCGTGCGCAATGCCTGCCGCAAAGTCGAAAATACGCGTGTGATCGCGCTTCTTGAACCGATCGTGATGATCATGCTTTTGTTGCTGTGCACGGCGTATCTTGTGGATGGGTCGTTTAATCCGTTCCTTTATTTCCGCTTTTAAGGAGGTGCTTGCTATGAAACCGAATACCATTCGCGCGTTTGGCGCGCTTGTGCTCGTCGCGGTTTGGCTTGCACTTTCTGCGTTTGCGTGGTTTTCCCCCGCAGAGGCGACATCGGAAGCGGAGCGCCGTCCGTTGGCGCAATTTCCTGAGGTGGGAAGCGAGAGCGTATTTTCTGGCAGTTTTATGTCTGATTTTGAATCGTACACGCTCGACCAGTTCCCACTTCGTGACAAATTTCGTGAACTGAAATCTATTTTTCACTATTATGCCCTCAGACAGGGCGACAACAATGGCATCTATGTTTCGGATGGGTATGCGGCAAAGATGGAATACCCGCTAAAGGCTGATAAGCTCGAATATGCACTTAGCCGTTTTTCCTATATCTATGAAACGTACCTGAAAGAAGCGGGTTCGCAGGTATTTTCCTGCGTCGTGCCCGATAAGAGCCTATACCTTGCCGAGCAGAGTGGGGCACTTTCGATGGATTACGATGCGCTCTATCAGACGATGGCAGACGGAATGCCGTATGCAACGTTTGTAGATATCCGCGATACGCTTGACTATACCGATTTTTACCGCACTGATACCCATTGGCGGCAGGAATGCATCGTCCCTGCGGCGCAGAAAATCGCGCAGGCGCTTGGCATCGCTGAACCAAAGAGTGAGAATTACACGATGGAAACCCTCTCGCGCCCGTTCTACGGTGTGTACTACGGGCAGGCGGCGCTTCCGATGCAGCCTGAGCAGATGAACATTCTGCGAAGCGATCTTCTCGATGCCTGCACCGTCTATAACTATGAGACAGACAAGACGGGAACTGTCTATGATATGGAGAAACTCGAGGCAAAAGACCTGTATGAAGTGTTCCTTTCTGGTCCTGTGTCCCTTCTGAAAGTCGAAAATCCGAACGCTGAGACTGATCGTGAACTTATCATCTTCCGCGATTCCTTTGGCAGTGCCCTTGCGCCGTTGCTGATGCAGGGGTATCGGAGCATTACGCTCGTGGATATCCGATATCTGCCAAGCACGAACCTTGCCCGATTCATCGATTTCCATGGGCAGGATGTCCTGTTCCTCTACAGCACGCTCGTGCTCAATAATAGCGAAACCATTAAATAAACGAAGTCCTCCGCAGAAATTCCTGCGGAGGAGCTTTTTATATCTTTTTCGCCAACCATGTTAGAAATTTGAACCTTTGCGAAGCAAAGCAACTGTTCTCTCTTCTCTATTATCTCTTCTCTGGAAACGACGATTTGTTAGAGAAAAGATAAGAGTGAAAAGGGAATAGAGAAAAGAACCAAAAAGATATTATCCAACCATGTTAGAGATTTGAACCTTTGCGAAGCAAAGCAACTGTTCTCTCTTCACTATTATCTCTTCTCTGGAAAAGTCGCGTGGGAGATCAAGAGAAAAGTGAAAATTGAAAAGAGAAGAACGAAAAGAACAAAAAGAAAAAGCCGCTTACGCGACTTTTCTTTTTGTGTTAGCACCCTTGTTTCGATACAAGATACCCATTTATAACGATAGGTCAGTCTTTCCACATTTTATGGGTTATCGTTTTATTTTAGATTAGATTATTTGGTGGTGTTGTCATCTGTATACCGCACCGAATTGTTATTAGATAGATACATTGCTGTGTCAATGATAGATACAACTGATTTTGCGGCTTCTAACAAATTGCCAGCCGTTAAAAGTCCAATTCCGTCAAAGACAATTGATGCAACGGGAGCATCTTGCTTGCTGGAATATGCAGCCATATCCGCTGCAGTTCGAAATGCATGGCGGAGATTTTCTGCTTGCTCAGAGCGGTGCTGTGCTATGCGTGCTGGCTCTCTTTCATACCCCACCCGTTCCCAATAAGACACAAAATTATTTTGTATCATAGTATATGGTGCCCTCCATTGATAGGGACTTACAGGTGTCATACATGAGTACGGTATTTGATTTGCATATTCAATCATTCGTTGCCGATAAAAGATATCTCTCTCCGCTTTTAATCGATCCTGTTCCATTCGTAATTGGAGCTGTTTCTTTTCTGATATGCGCATTTGATTGACAAGTTCACGATAAAACGCATTGGTTGCGTACAAATTCGGATCGATATTATACATATATTTCACTCCTTTCAAAATGGGCACACTACAATTAATTTACAGGTATATCAGTCATCCTTCAATAAAGCATAAACTTAACTGTTATCCAAAATGTGAAATGAATAGTATATGACAATTGCTATTTTGCAATATCGAACAATGTCAGTTGATATCCATCCATCGTTATGCCCGATGTTGTTACTACACTTACGCTTTTCTCATTCGAGCCAGACGAACTGAACCTTCCGCGTTTTTGAACCCTGGATCGTTCCTCTATCGCTTCAGCACTCCATTCCGAAGAAATTCTCAACAGTACCTCTTTCAGACGCTCGTTGATGGAAGTACTTCGTTCAATGCTACGTCGAACAATGCCAAAGCAACCGGTAGGAGAAATATATATATCCTCTGGGGCATCAGGTGAAACGATATCTCTCATATGCCCAAAAACGCTCTTCTCTGGGATTGCAGTACAGTTTATAGAATCACCACTGCCAAGAGGGATGATGTCCTTTCCAAAATTGAAATAACAGCCTTCTTCCGAATTCCATTGCACATAGCAGTCTGTGAAATAATCATGCGGGACTATACTTGTGGTGTCATTGGAGTGTACCTTAAGCTCTTCACCGATCCAACGCACTACAGGCACTGCCCAAGAATTACCTGTGGCCTGGTATCGATTGGTTTTCTTTGCGCAGGGCAAATCGGTATATCGATCCGGAAATCCCATAAGTCGCTCACACTCAAGGGGAGATAGTCGACGGATACGGCTGTCCTGCACCACAAACAATGAGCCATTATTCGCAGCAGCATTACCGTTCCATTTGGTACCATATGCTGAATACAGACAATCCGTATACTCTCTGAATACCTCAAATTTGTGCCCATCTTTGCTGAACACGAGTTCGGCCTGTGGATATTCCGCTAATTTGCCTTGATGCTTTTCAAATAGAACATTTTCAGGATGAAAGTTGGTATCGCCAGCAAGCACATACAGTCGTCTGCGTTGTTGCGGGAGGCCAAAATACTTGGCATCCAAAACACGCCATGCAACATTACGCTTGGGACCCCTTACCATTCCAGCGTTTGGCCATTTACGACAATTAATCACATCGTTCAAGCCTGCCAGTGACGAAACAAGACACCCAAATGCATTTGTCTTATCAGTCAATACCCCCTCAACATTCTCCCAAAAGACAACACTACGTCTTTTACCTGTCGAAACTCTGACTCGATCACTTGCATCAACAATGTCAACAAATCGAAGGGTTAGGTTTCCACGATCATCGTTAAGGCCATTTTTCCATCCGGCAAGCGAAAAGGCCTGACAAGGCGTACCACCACAAATCATATCCGGGGCATCAACTTTACCTGATATGATGGCATCAGGGATATCATTCATATCACCCAGGTTTGGTATACTCGGGTATTTTTCTTTTAGCACCGCCGCTGGAAATGAAGCAATCTCCGAAAACCATTTAAATTGAAATCCTAATGGTTCCCATGCAACAGATGCCGCTTCGATTCCAGAGCAAACACTACCAACAGTTTTTATTTCCATAGTTTCGCTCCAAGGCTTTTTCTTATATATTCGCTCAAGTTCACGCATATATCAAGTTGTATTTCAAATCACTTTGATAATATTTTGAAACTACTCCTTCCTGCGTTAGGAAAACGAACTAAAGCAAGGCTTATCCTTACTTTAATTTCTTTAGTAGTTGTCTACGCCATTCAGCTATATCGTACCACCCACAGCCAACGCAGCCACACTCAGCCTTTTTGCCTTTGGCAGGGATTTCGGGGTCCCAATCCTCAGTTCCAGCATAATAATATTTGATACCAAACGGGTAACCGCGCTTTCCTGTTTGAAAACAGGTTCGACATACTTCTCGTTTTTGCTGATTACGTTGATTCGTAAGTAACTGGAACTTTTGACGGATTTCCTTATCGGACATAGTGTCAGGATTTTCTGTTTTGGTATCAGCATCCCAACGAATCTCTGAAAACTTGTGATCAGGTAAACAGTTGCGGTTGTAAGTATTCTCATATACATCGACGCTACCCAGAACATCAATAATTCGCTGGCGCAATGCGGGAGACCAAGTTTCATATCCATTACCCTCGCTGACACCTCTGGGAATAGGTAGTAAAATGCGCTGGCTGGTATTCTTGCCACAGTGTGGACAGTACCGGGACAGATTTGTTGCGATAGTATAGCCAAACTCTTTCAAATCCTGGATTCTTCGCTGTGGGTTAGGATTTCTGGGCATTTCACAGGCACCGCATTTCCATCCGCCTTTTGCCAGTGTATCAAAAAATTCTTTTGTAGTTGTTGCATTGGGTTTTGTTTCCCAGAATTTCGCCTGTTTTTCTTTCCAGATTGCAATTTTGTCCGTTTTCATCTGAACATAAATCATGTTCAGATACGGATGGAGTTTCTCTTTGTCACCAAAATCAATAGATGTTCCTGTGCGCCTGTATTCGATGGGAACATATCCTTCCCAGATATAATCCGCATATGTAAATCTAACAGATACATAAACTTCAGAAGCTTTCGAGTTCACAACAGGATGATCAAGCAGAATAGTAATATTTTTGTTTAATGGAATAGCCATACAATATACCTCCGAATAGAGAGATACAGCCCACCGTATATTACGGTAGGTCAGCTCTCTCTTTTTTGTTTTTAATCCTCAATCAGTCGATTTACTATTTCAATCGTTTTTACCGTCTCAAAATCATACTGGAAAATAGAAGCAATGATAATTTGGTTGTCTGAAAAGTCCCGTTTCAGTATATTTACCATCAATTGGATATTAGCCTGATCCACTTCCTTGCCACTGGGGGAATCCAGAATAATCGGCAACTTGATCCCCAAATATTTTTCAATTTCGATGATATACGCCAATCGGAAAGCAAAAACGGTTTTGTGCAGCACTGCGCCGGATAGTTCCTTCAAGTTTGATGTAAACAAATATGAGGACGCTATTGTTTCACTATTACCTACACCTAACTCCGTAACATATTTCACCATATTGTCGTACAGGGATTTTGTAACGCCTGCATCCGAACGAGTTTGCCGCGTTATTTCCTGCTTAATAGCCTTTAACGACTTTTCAAGGCGTTTGATTTCTTTTTCTATGGCGATTGCATTGATTGGTACAGAGGATATCTGCCTATCAAAAATATCAATCATGCTTTCAGATTGGAATAGTGTAAGCTGCTCGGATTCATTGCTTTGTTCTTTCTGCATTGCTGCCAATTGGTGCATTACCGAACGCAGATCTGCAGAGATAATTTTACGCTTGGCAATCAAAAAGTCGATTGTGTCGGACAGTCCAACGATACTATCGGCAGTAACAGGAAATATCGTTCCGTCCGGCAACTGAATCGTTAATTTCATTTCCGCCACATACTGACGTACTCGCTTGTTATCAGAAAGGCTTTTGTCAATTCGCTTTAGTTCGCTTTGAAGAGATTTCTGCTGCATCAGCAATTGTGCTATGGCAGCATCAGATTCTACAGAGTAGGAATCCGATACAAGAGAACCACTTTCTGCTACGACCTGTTCGCGGTATTTTGCCACACTGGCCATCTGGCGGTATTTAGAGAGTTCCTTAGCAAGCTGTTTTTCCTTGTGAATCAAATCACTGCAATCACAACCGGAAAGGCCGCGAATCAATTCTTCAATGTTAAACCTGATACTTCCGATGGCTGTGCCACGATTAAGAAGAGTCCAACCTTTTTCCTGGTCGGCATAAATTGCACCAAGAATATTGTTCAGGACATCGGTGTTGTCTGTACCGAATATGATCTTATGCAAATCATGTAGTTGATCAGGCAGTATATATGTTTTCTTTTCATCGGCAATGGTTGCTTCAATAAAATCATTGGAGTAGCGAGCCAATACTATTTCCCCAACATTGTCTACAAGGATTGTCGAAACTACCTCACAGCGGTCAAATTTGATTTTTCTGGTATTGGGTATATTGTAGCCAAGAGAGTATAGCATGAAACGTAATAGAGTTGTTTTTCCTTTGCTATTTCCATTGCTAAAAATCAGATTTACACCATCCGCAAAATCAATAGTACGCTCTGCAAATCCCTCTTTTATCTGAATTGACTGAAAAATCATAAATTCACCCCCCGCCGAACCTTGTCAATCGTAATTCCTCGGCGAATTACATTGTATAATACGATTTTTGTGAGAGCCTCCAATGTTTCATTATCAATATCGTTTATTGAGAATTCTGACTTGTAATTCTCCCATGAATGCTCTATGAAGTCCTGACACTTTTCCATTGGCTTTTTGGTGCTGAAAAACTGCGCATAGTCGTATAGAATCTTTGTGAAAAATTCGACACGCTCACAGCAGGAATTAATAATATCTCCATACAGCCGTGTAACTTCTTCATAGACCCCAATATCAAATTGATTTAAAAATCCATCGTCGCACCGTTTGATATCTGTTTCATATACCAGAATGGGCCAAATCACATCTTTCTTTTCCAACTGAACGGATGCGTCTTTCTTCGAACCATTAATAAATGTTTCGTTCTGCCATACTTGTAACAACCATCTGCCAAGGCCATAGGATACATTCACACCAAGACTTCCAATAAAATCATTTACCGCTTGTGCAACTGCTTTATAGCGTTCCGTTTCATCATCCGTTTCAAAGGGAAATACCTGTACCGTAAATTTGTCTAAATCAAGGGGTTTTTCAATATTCGATAGGTAATTTCTCACAATGTTTTGTGCAGACGGTGGAAGGGTATCAAAAGAGCGGTGCGTAGGCAATCCGCCAAAAACGCTTCTGGAATCTGTGTCATTAAAAGGATTCGGTGAGTTTGTAATAAAAATCAACTGTTGAGCATCTGTCTTTTGCGCGCCTTCTGAAAGAGAAACCAGTGCCTTTTTAAGGTTTTCACGCACATGAGAGAAATCAGAACTGCTCTTTTCGACCGCTTTTGCCTGGGCGAAAATCTTTCGACCATTCTCCAAAGTCAGTTCAATATCTTCTTCATTGCCCTCAAGGCGGACGGAACGCAAATCCTTGATATTTTCCAGCATGAGAACAATAGCAGCATTTCTCTGGAAATCGAACCCAAATAGCACCGCATTGGCACGTCTGTTTTTCATTGTCCTCACACTCCTCTCAAAATTATTACAACTCTTTTTCCGCGTTTCTACTAAATTCCAGTATATCATCAGCACCGCAATTCAGTGCCAGACAAATGCTCTCGACCTTGTCCA
>CAZVJJ010000023.1:0-23152 GCA_964627295.1 uncultured Oscillospiraceae bacterium
CTGTATGAGTTCAATTACGGCCAAAAATCAGGAAAAAGTATCTCGTATGTAGTCAAATGACAAAAAGAAGCGACGATTTTCGTAAGAAAATCGTCGCTTCTTTTTGTTCTCTTCCCCCTTCACTCTTAACTGCTCACTTTTCTCTAAAAAATCGTCGTTTCCAGAGAAAAGTTAAAAGAGAAGAGAGAAAAACGGCTTCGCCATGTGAAATGCCTGCGGGCATAGGTGGATCAATTTCATCTCACTTTCTGCCCAAGCAGAAAATTCCACAATTCGCGAAGCGAATTACAGACGGTCAAAAAAATCCAGTTATGCTGGATTTTTCATTTTGAAAGAAATCGCCTATAAATCGCCGATTTCTACATCAAATGATAATTGTAAGCCAATAAATAAAGCCGTAAAGTACAGATGCAGTCACTCCATAGACAATAACAGGCCCTGCGATGGTAAACATCTTCGCTGCTGTGCCGAGGATCATGCCCTCTGTTTTGAACTCGACGGCAGGGGCGGCGATGGCGTTGGCGAAGCCTGTGATAGGGACGAGCGTGCCTGCACCTGCGGTTTTGGCAATGTCATCGTACAGGCTCAGTCCAGTAAGCGCCGCGGAGAGCGCGACGAGGCTCATGGATGCCGCAGTCGATGCATCCGCTTTTTCAAGTCCCAACATGGCATAGAGATTTACGAATGCCTGACCGATCGTGCAGATCAGCCCACCGATCCAAAAGGCATTCAGGCAGTCGCGCCACATGGGCGATTTTGGCATCATCTCCTGCACGAGCTTTGCATATTCTTTTTCGTTCATAGCGATCCCTCCTATTTATGAGGGTATCCAAAATCACGTCATTCATCCATGATCGTTGCAAATCCGCGTTGACGTTTGATCCGTCGGCTACACGCGTGCGCAAGGGATATCTTGAGCACATCGGGGACAAGATACGGAAGCACGCACGTAGTCACTGCAGCAAAAATGCCCACATTTCCTGCATAAATGCTGTACCAGATGCACCCCGCGGCATAGCAGGTGAGCATAGAAAGTGCGACTGCAAGCACTTTGCTCCATTTTTCGAGCAACCAGAACACGAGCCCCGCCGCGAAAAAGCCCCAAAGAAAGCCACCAGTTGCGCCAAGGAGCGCGCCTGCGCCACTTTGAAAAAGAGAAAAGACGGGCAGTCCAATCACGCCGAGCGTTAAATATGTCGCGATGCTGATGCTTCCCCACTTTCCACCCAGAACAAAAAGCGCCAAATACACGCCAAACGTCTGCATCGTAAAGGAAATAGGCGGCAAAGGGAGCGTCACCCATGCACAGACCGCCATCAGCGCCGAAAAAAGCGCAGATAATACCATTTTTCTCGTTTTTTGCATAAATATCCCCCTTTTGCGTAAATACAATACCCTTTTACAGGCGTATTGTCAAGCACAAAGGGGGATATTCTTATAGATAGCCTAATATCTGCTCGATATTCTTCTTGCCAAAAACGACTTTTTCTCCATTGATGACAAGGCACGGCACGCTCATAACGCGATAGCGATCCCGAAGTGCGGGAAAGAGCATGGCATCATACACCTCCGCCGTCACATTTTCGTTTTCTGCCGCAATGCGCTGGGCGGAAACGACCGTTTCGGGGCACATGGAGCACGATAGCGTGACAAGGATCTGCATATCAATGCGACGGTCGATATTCCGAATTTTCTCAGAAATACGATCATCGAGCGTTTGCCCTGCGCCAGATGCATTGCAAAGTCCGAGCAGGAACGAGGAAAACTCATGCCCGTTGGGCACGCCATGAAAGGCAAGTCCCGTTGGTGTGCCGTCCGCGCGGCATATTTGCACGCACGGTGCATCCGCGCTTGTACCTGCTTCGACGGTCAATTTATCCGTCATAGTAGCAAGGCGCGTGAGGAGCGATTTGAGCTCCGCGCTTGCAGGACGATCGTCAAGCGTCAGGCGAAGGAGCAAAGGTTCTTTCATTTTTGCAAAGAGGGCGTGAAGTGTGTCTTCCTCCTGCGAGGAAAAACCCTGCATATCCTGCGTGTTCTCAGCAGGTGCGGGTGTTGCTTTCACGCCGAGCGTTTCGCACATCTTCGCAAGATACTTTTCAAGCTGTGTTGCGGCAAGCGCGCCATCGCCCGTTGCCGTTACCACCTGTCGCAGGGGCTTCGCGCAAATATCTCCTGCGCCGTACACGCCCGCAAGATTCGTTTTTCCACCGCTGTCGGTGACAAGACAGCCCTGCGCATCGAGCGTGACTACATCCGCCACGAGCTGTGTATCGGGTGCATAGCCCGCAAGGACGAAAACGCCAAAGTTTTCGCCATTTTTTGCGCGGTACTCGGTCACGTCGCCTGTACGCGTATTGCGGTAACGCGCATAATTAAGCCCATCTTCTCCTGCTACTTCTTCAAGGACAGTATTCGTGAGCACGGTGATCTTCTCGTGATTCTTTGCCTTATCTGCAACAGACGCGGCGCAGGAAAAATCATCTTTCCGAACCAAAATCGTAACATGGCGCGCAAACTGCGTCAGGAAAATGCTTTCCTCCGCCGCCGCATAGCCACCGCCCACGACAAAGATATCTTTGCCCGTAAAGAACTCGCCGTCACAGGTCGCGCAGTAAGCAACGCCGCGCCCTTTATACGTTTCTTCACCCAGAAATCCGACACTTCGCGGAGCAGCGCCCATCGCAAGGAGCACACCCAGACAGCGGTATGCGCCTTGGCGCGTGTAGAGCGTCTTGATATCTTCCGAAAGCGAAAAACGCACGACTTCTTCCAGTCGCATTTCCGCACCGAATGCTTTTGCTTGCTCGAGCATCGTCTGCGCAAGCGCTTTTCCACTTGTTTTCTTTACGCCCGGATAGTTGACGACATCCTCTGTGATCGCGATTTGACCGCCAAACTGCTCTTTTTCGAGCACGAGCACGCGGTATTTCGCGCGGGAAAGGTAGAGCGCCGCAGTCAGTCCCGCAGGACCACCACCAACGATCACGGCATCATAAAGCGCATCCATCAAAGTCGCCCCACAAGATCAAGGCTCGGGCGAAGCGTCTCGCCACCCGGCTGCCAGTTGGCAGGGCAGACTTCATCTCCGTGCTCATAGACAAACTGGCAAGCCTGTAGCTTGCGCACCAGCTCCTGCGCACTGCGCCCGACATTGCCTGCGCTGATCTCGTATGCGGCGATCTTCCCCTCGGGATCGACGATGAACGTACCGCGCTCAGCAAGTCCGTCGCGCTCGATCAGTACATCAAAATCACGGCAAAGGGCATGGGTCGGGTCGGCAAGCATCGGAAATGCGATTTTCTGAATGCGCGCGGATGCATCATGCCACGCCTTGTGCACGAAGTGGGTATCGGTCGATACCGAATAGATCTCGCAGGACATACCGCGAACTGCCTCGTAGTGCTCGGCAAGATCTTCAAGCTCCGTCGGACAAACAAAGGTAAAATCCGCAGGATAGAAGAAAAAAACGCTCCACTTTCCAAGTACATCTGCACGGGAAACGGTCATAAATTCCCCATTTTGGTATGCTTGCACCTCAAAATCTGCAATTTCTTTTTTGATCATTGACATTTCTTTTCCCTCCATAAAAAATGCTTCGTGAAAAGTGTGTCCGATTTTTTGTGAATAATACATCGAAAATGCTGATATACTACCACAAAAGAGGGTGCAACACATGAATAACAACACTTCCTATCGCAAACAGTTCATTCCCTATGCGCTTGCGGCATTTTTGATCGGCATTGTGGGCGGATTTTCAACGGTGCTCGGTCCTGCGTTCGTGCAAGACATCGGCATCAACTATAATAATACAACATGGACATCGCTTGCACAGGCGATGTCCACCGCCGCCTGTGCGCCGATCCTCGGCAAACTCGGCGATTTGTGGGGACGCAGACGGACACTTTTACTCGGCATTGTGATCTTTACTGTGGGAAATATCCTCTCTGCGCTGTCAAATTCGCTTGCGGCGATGGTCGTTGCGCGTTTCACGATCGGCATCGGAACGGCGGCAATGGCACCGCTCATTCTCGCGTTCATCGTTTCTGAATTTCCTGAAAACAAAGTTGCAAAGGGATTCTCTCTTTATATGCTCATTTCGAGTGCATCGGTCATTCTCGGCCCTGCACTTGGCGCTGAACTGATCGCCGCATACGGCTGGCGAATGATGATATGGGTTTGCGTCGGCATTTGTGCGATCGTGCTTTTGATATGTGCCTGCTTTCGGGAGAAAAATCAAGCAAATAAAAAAGCGCTTGCAAATTTTGACATTGCAGGTGGGGCGGCAGTTCTTGTATTTTTCAGCCTTATGCTTTGCCTCCCTGCGGTCGGGCAGAATATCGGATGGACGACGCGGGTATTTTTCGCGGTCGCCCTTGGTGCGGTCATCAGCCTTGGCGTTCTGATCGCGCTGGAACGAAAGGCAAAGCAGCCCATTCTCCCTGCTGGATTTATTCGGAAAAGGGCATTTATTCTGAGCGTGCTCGTCCTTTTCCTGACGCAGGGGCTCATGCAGGTGAATATCACAAGCAGTATCGTCTTCGTCAATTATACGCGCCCCGAGGATAGCGCTGTTTCGGGATATGCGATTTCAGTTCTATATCTTGGAATGTCCATCGGTGCGGTCACGCTTGGCCCGCTTTCTGACCGCGTCCGTGCAAAGCGCGTCTTACTCGGTGCACTGGCAATGACGGGGCTCGGGTGTGCGACGCTCCTGCTGTTCTCGAAGGACACCGCGCCCGCGCATATGATGCTTTCGCTCGGTCTGCTCGGTCTTGGGCTCGGTGGAAACGGAACGGTTTTAATGAAGATCGTCCTTGCGGATCTCCCACCGCAGGACGCTGGCGGTGCAACGGGAACGTATGGACTATTCCGCGATCTTGCCGCCCCATTCGGCGTGGCGATCCTTTTGCCTCTATTTACCAATCAAGTCAGCGCACGCATCACCTTTGGCACAGAGGCATCCGATGCCGCAGTTGCGGCAATGCATCTTCTTGCGCTTGTTGAGCTGATGTGCGTGCTAATCGCCGCAGTTGGTGTGATTTTTCTTCCAGAAACGCAAAAAAAGGAGCATGGCTATGAAACTAAAGAATAAAGTTGTACTTGTCACCGCATCCACACGCGGGATCGGCTTATCGATCGTCAAAGCGTGCGCCGCTGAGGGTGCGCGTGTCTATCTCGCGGGGCGCGATCTGGATCGCGCCCAAACGATCGCGAAGGAAGAAGTCGAAAAAGGATCCGATGTTCACGCAGTTTATCTTGATGCTTCCAAGCAGGAGACATTTTCCTCTATGGTCGCGGAAACTGCGAAGGATGCAGGTCGCATCGATGTCCTCGTAAACAATTTTGGCACATCGAACCGAAGCCGTGATCTCGATTTTCGCCATACGGATGCCGATGTATTTCTCGATACGGTCAATGTTAACCTGCGTAGTGTATATCTTGCCAGTCAGGCGGTGCTTCCGTATATGCCGCGCGGCGGGAGCATCATCAACATTTCTTCCGTCGGTGGGCTCGTGCCCGATGTCACACAGGTCGCATATGGCACGAGCAAGGCGGCGATCAATTATCTGACCAAGCTCATCGCCGTGCATGAAGCAAAAAACGGCATCCGTTGCAATGCCATTCTCCCAGGAATGACCGCGACCGATGCCGTAGAGCGCAATCTACCCGATGCGTTTCGCGCCCTTTTCCTGCAAAATATCCCGCTCGGGCGCATCACGCTTCCCGAGGAGATCGCCGCCGCGGCTGTTTACTTCGCAAGCGACGATTCGGCGAGTACAACGGGGCAGATCCTGACCATTTCAGGTGGATTCGGCATTGCAACGCCCCTATACGGCGCGCTCAATGCCACAAAATAAAGATGCGGCGGGGTCGAAGTGACCCCGCCGTGTATATTTATAACGTTCTTGCAAGCTCCTTTGTGATTTGAGCACAGCGCAATGCCGCCAGACGCTCAAATGTGGGATAATCCATTTCTGCTGAATCGTCCGCCTTGTCGGAGATGGCACGCACGATCACGAACGGAACGCCATTGCGATACGCCGTCTGCGCGATCGCTGCACCCTCCATCTCGGTGCACATTGCGCCCGTGATGGCGATAATGCGCGATTTCTGCTCGGCGTTGGCGACGAATTGGTCGCCACTTGCGACGCGTCCGATGCGCGTGTGCCCCGCATTGACGCTTTCTGCCGCCGCGTAAGCAGCATCGATCATGCTCTGCGTTGCAGGGAACGCCGTCACGTCAAGGGACGGCACATGCCCCATTTCATATCCGAACTGCGTGCAGTCAAAATCATGGTACATCGCATCGCGGCTGATCAGGATGTCAGCAATGTCGAGCTCAGCGCTGAGCGAACCTGCAATGCCTGTATTAACGATATGCGTCACGCCAAAGCAGGCGCAAAGGATCTGCGTGCACATCGCGGCATTGACTTTGCCGACACCGCATTGCACTACGACTACAGAAGTGCCACAAAGTGTGCCCTCATAAAATTCCATGCCCGCACGCGTCGATACCGTCAGATCGAGCATTCCTTCTTTCAGCGTGGCGACTTCGATCGCCATCGCACCGATGATACCAAGTTTTTTCATAATTTTCTCCTTATACTGGATAGACGAGGCGGTCGTCCGAGATGTTTTCAAGAAGCGCCGAATAGCGTGCGCCCCAGTAATTTGCCATCGGCAGATTCATGTCGAGATAATTTCCGCAGTCGCGAGCGCTTGCCCCAGGAACGTCGCCGCGATGATCGCGGATAAATGCGAAGCAGTCGTGCACGAGCGGTACGATCTCGCGTGAAGACAAATCGCCTGCAAGCAGGAGATAGAATCCCGTGCGGCAGCCCATCGGCCCAAAGTAGAGCACACGATCCTTCCATTCGGGGTCATTGCGCAGATAAGTCGCCGCCAGATGCTCGATCGTGTGTACTTCCGCAGTATTCATAACTGGCTCGCCGTTCGGCTTCGTCAGCCGTAAATCAAATGTCGTGACCGTCTGCTCGCCGACCTTGTCTTTTCTGGATACATATAACCCCGGTTGGAGTTTTACATGATCAATGGTGAAGCTTGTGATCTTTTCCATAAGGTTCTCCTGTTTTTTGTTTTTATCATAGCATATCTAGCAAAGTTTTGCAAGGGAAAGCGTGCGGAGCGGTCGTGGATGTACTTAAAAACTCGATTTGTAGATTTGTTTGACCTAAAAAACTCCCTGACCAAAATTGTTTCAGAAATCACGTAATACGCAAAATGAAGCGGTGATTTTTGGGGAAAAGAGAAGAATTTGTAGTGAAGAGGGGGAAGAACAAAAGAAGCAACGATTGCTAGAGAATAGTTAAAAGGGAAGAGAGAAAAGAGAAAAGAACAAAAAGAAACGACGATTTTCGTAAGAAAATCGTCGTTTCTTTTTGGTGGGCGAGGCGGGACTTGAACCCGCACGTCCGTAATGGACACTAGAACCTGAATCTAGCGAGTCTACCAATTCCACCACTCGCCCATGTGCACAAGAATCTCCTGAATGCCTAGATATGATAGCATGAGGAAGATAATTTGTCAATAGTTTTTTGCGGAATTTTGAAAAAATTGCAGAAAATGGGGAAAGGGGAGAGGCGAAGATCAAAAAAATAGGAGAAAAACGGCGATATAGGGATCGAACAATTCTATTTCACTTGAAAAAATGCAAAAAACACTACTTTGTCCCTTTCTGCTTTTGAAAATCGAACCATTTTATGAATTTTACATTTTCGCGACAAATTCGGGGAGGTCTATTCTGTTTATGTCTCTGTAAAAGCACATATGGACACTTTAGAGAAAGCCTGATACGAATCCAATCTGTGTGGACAGCAACCGTTTCAAAAAAAGAGACGCAAAGTGGCTTACCCCAGTGCGTCCCAATTCTACTACTATAAAAAATTTGTTTTTTCCCAAATTATCTCTTGCCTTTTATTAGCAGGTTTACCGCAATATGGCAGCACCCAGCACAGAATTCTGCGCCACGATCAACTTAGCAGAATGCAAAAGAAATGTCAACATTTTCTAGGAGAACAAAGCGGTTTTTGATGGTATTTGCGAATTCTTGCGATTTTTAGAAAAACTTTTGGCGGCAGTTCCCGAGTGGGGGCTGCCGCCTTGGATCATTCACCCTCGATAAGGGTATTGCGGCGCAGAAGAAACGAGATGCACCAAAGTCCCGCAAGCCCGACGATGGTATACACGATGCGGCTGAGGAGAGCCCCCGTACCGCCAAAAAGCCATGCGACAAGGTCAAACTGGAAAATACCGACAAGTCCCCAGTTGATACAGCCGATGATGGAAATGATCAGCGCGAGTGTATCCATGCAGTTTTCCTCCTTTTCCTGAATGCTCATATGAGACGGCATTGTGCGATTTTTTGTTCCAAAAATCACACGATCGACAGCGCCAATCGGCGATGCCTTTCAAATTGAACTTAAAGAGTTCAATTTGAAATCTGTATTAGAATCCCACAAGCGGTAGAGAAATATACATTGCCTGTTGCAAAATGAAAGAATTTTCGCTATAATAACAATATAAAATTTTGCACCTATGAAAGGACATTTGCCATGACGACACTTTATGAAGGCGCATTTGCAAAACTTAATTTGACGCTTGATGTGCTTGGAAAGCGGGAAGACGGCTATCACGATCTGAAAAGTGTGATGCAGACCATCTCCATCCGTGATGATGTGGAGATCGACATTGGGACTGGGAAGCCGTGGACGATCGCATGCAGTAATGAAGCGATTCCATGCGATGCGTCGAACCTTGCGTGGAAAGCCGCAGAAGCGTTCTTTGCCGCCGCGAAGAAAAATCCCGATGGTATCGCCATCCGCATCAATAAGCGCATTCCCGTTGGCGCGGGCATGGCGGGCGGAAGTGCGGATGCGGCGGCGGTCCTGCGTGCGCTCAATCGCCACTATGGCGAGCCATTTTCCATCCTTGCGTTGGCGGAGATCGGTGCGCAGATCGGAAGCGATGTACCATTTTGCGTGCTGTGCGGTACAGCGATGTGTGAGGGACGCGGGGAACGCCTGAGAAAGCTCCCTGATATGCCTGACTGCATTTTTGTTGTCGTGAAACCCGAATTCTCTGTTTCTACGCCAGAGCTTTACCGTAAGTTAGACGAAACAGCGATCGCAAAGCGTCCCGATAACAGCGCAATGGAAAGTGCATTACTTGCTGGGGATCTTGAAAAGGTTGCGCACGGGCTGTGCAATGTTTTTGACCCTGTGGTCACGCAGGAGCATCTGGAGCTGAATTATATCAAATCGATTTTCCACCAGTATGGCGCGATCGGCTATCAGATGACGGGCTCTGGTTCGGCGGTGTTTGCGATCGTCTCGGAATTTGAGGTCGCGGCGGTCCTTTGCAATATGCTCAAAGATCAGTATCCCAACGTATATATCGCAAAGCCTGTATGATAAAAGTTATTGTACAGCAATGTTGAGTGCCTTGAAAAGTTTTTTTGCCTTGGCTTACAAAGCAGTACGGCATGATGACTTTGTTGGAATAAACATAAGAAGTGCATTATTTTTGCCGTGTCCGCTTCTCAGTAAGCATTGTCGATGGCGGTAATAGAAAGAAGTAACATTATGAAAAGGAAAAAGATTATCATCGGAGCGTTGGTACTGATACTACTTTTATGTGCTATAGCGTTTTCGCTGTATCAGAAAAAAGACTATGTTTATTTGAGTAGTAGAAGAGTGGAGAAAAACAGCACATCTTTGTCGTTCACTATTCAAAATGAAATGGATATACAGCAGTTATCCCAACTCGTGGGTCTAGAGAAACTGGATTTGCAATATTCTCAGTTGACCATCGAGGAGTTTGATGCATTGCAGGCAACCTTACCAGAATGCCATATCACGTGGTACGTTCCGTTCCAAGAGAGCCTGATCAAGAATGACGCAACTTCTTTGACAATCAGCAAACTAAGTGAGGAGGATATTTCGAAACTGGTGTATTTCCCAAGCCTAACGAACATTAAGGCTGAGGCGTGTGAAGATTTGGATGTACTGCGCTTGTTGGGAACTCTGCGACCCGATTTGACGGTGTCATATGTTGTACCTATAAATGATCAACTGTATCCCAATGACACTAATTCACTGACTTTGGAGAATATAGATGTTGATGAACTGGATCATGTGCTAGGCTATTTGCCAAACGTTACCACAATAGTGCTAGAAGGAATTTCTGATTTGGAAATGGTAGAGAAACTGCATTCACTTCATCCTGAAATTACTGTTTTTGCAACCTTTGATATTTATGGTATCTCTGTTGACAGCACGACAACAGAACTTGATCTGTCTGGAATTCAGATTGAACAAACAGATATGTTGGAACGAATGCTTCCATTTTTGTACCAACTGGAAAAGGTATATATGTGCGATTGTGGCATTTCCAGCGAAGAAATGGATGCGCTTTGGAAACGTAATCCTGAAGTCCGATTTGTTTGGTCGGTAGATGTTGGTGTTGCCCATTTGCGTACAGATATCACCTCCTTTATGCCATATAAATACGGCTATGATGGTTATAGCAAACTGAAGGATTCACAAACTGATGAAATGAAATACTTGGTGGACCTTGAATGTATGGACTTGGGTCACATGGCGATTAGTGACTACTCTTTTTTGCGCTATATGCCTAAAATGAAGTATTTGATTTTGGGTGACACAAAGGGAACTGATTTTTCACCTTTGGCGGAACTCAAAGAGTTAGTTTTCCTTGAATTGTTCATGACACGGTTCGATCAGGCTGAAGTCTTGACTGAACTGACGAAACTGGAAGATTTGAATCTTGGAACAACCTCGATTGAAAATGTGGAACCACTAAAAAAGATGACTTGGCTGAAACATCTGTGGATGCCTGCTACGACAAAGGTTTCCTATCAGGATAAGATGGATTTAGTATCGGCTCTTCCAAACACGGTGATCAACTACAAAGGGGCGAGTTCGACAGGGAACGGATGGCGGCAACTGGATAATTATTACGCGATGCGGGATATGCTAGGAATGCCCTATTTGAATGGGTGAAAAAGCTCCTCGATATAGTTGACTGTATTTTTTGAAATAGCAGCGGTTCTTTGCAATATGCTCAAAGATCAGTATCCCAACGTATATATCGCAAAGCCTGTGTAATGAAAATTGGATGTCCGTACCGTGAACTCGGTACGGACATTTTTAATTTATGAAAATCGTGTAAATTGACCCTATTTTTTGGACACATTATGTGGTATCATGTAGAAAAAGCAGAAATGAGGTCGATTGGATGCTGCATTTGATCCTAGGAAAAGACTGGACAGCGAACAGCGCAGAGATCATGCGCCGTGTAGCGGCGGATGTGCACGCACGCAAAGGCGGGCGTATTTTGATGGTACCTGAGCTCATCAGCCATGAAACGGAGCGCGCGCTCGCGGCGCAGGCGGGCGATACCGCCAGCCGCTACGCGGAGGTGCTTTCTTTTACGCGCCTTGCACGGCGGGTATCGGACAGCGTTGGCGGTGCGATCGAATGCTTAGATCAGGGTGGTCGTGTGGTCGCGATGGCGGCGGCAGCTCGGCAACTGCACAGCAAGCTCAAAGCATATGCTTCTGTTGAAACAAAACCCGAATTTTTGACACAGCTGATTGATGCGGTGGACGAATTCAAACGATGCTGTATCTCGCCGAGCGACCTGAAAGCTGCTTCTGAGCAGGTGGAGGGAAGTTTCGCGCAGAAGCTGGAAGAACTTTCACTCATCATGGAGGCATATGACAGCATCTGTGCACGTGGCAAGCGTGACCCGCGCGACCGTGAGACGCAGTTGCTACTGCAACTCGAGGACAGCGACTTTGCACAGAAGCACGTATTTTACGTGGACGGTTTTCCTGATTTTACGCGGCAACATTTGGCGATCCTCGAGCACATGATCTGCTATGCAGAGGATGTGACGGTGAGCCTGAACTGCGATGCACCTGCATCTGGGCGCATGGCATTTGAAAAAGCGGGTGCGACGGCGCAGGAAATACTAAAATGTGCCCAGCGCGCAGGTGTCGCGGTGGAAATACAAGTAATCGAGGGGCGCACGGATGCGCTCATGCAGACCTGTGAGCACCTGTTTCAGGGGAGCATTGAAAATGGCACGGCAGGCGGGAAGCTTTTTGCCTGCTGTGCGGCATCGGCATATGATGAATGCATGGACGCCGCAGAGCATACGCTCACGCTCGTGCGTGGTGGTTGCCGTTACCGCGATATCACGATCGTTTGCAGTGATCTTGCAAGTTATGCACCGCTACTGAGCCTTGTGTTTCATCGCATGGGTATCCCGATGTATGAAGCGGGAATGGAAGAAGTTCTGCAAAAAAGCGTGATCGGCACGCTCATGCGTGCGCTGGATGCGGTTTTGAGTGGATTTTCACAAAAGGAAATGCTTGCGTATCTGCGCTCGGCGCTTTCACCGCTGGATGCCGATACCTGTGACGAGCTTGAAAATTACTGCATCGTCTGGGGGATCCGCGGAAAGGCATGGGCACAGGAATGGAAGATGCATCCTGATGGCTTGAGCGCAGAATGGAAGCCAAAGGCATATGCGCGTCTGGAAAGGCTCAACATAGCGCGGGAAATGGTAACAGCGCCACTCGTGCGCTTGCAAAAAGGATTTCAGGACGCAAAGGCGCTACGCGAGCAGGTAAATGCGCTCTATATGTTCCTTTGCGATATTGGACTTGAAAAACAGCTTGGCATGCTTGCACAGGAAATGGATGCATCGGGGGATGGGCGGAGCGCCCAGATCCTGAATCAGCTCTGGGAAATCGTGCTGACGGCGCTCGAACAGCTGTATGATGTCCTTGGGGATACGGTTTGGGAAACGGAGCATTTTGTGCATCTTCTTTCGCTGCTCCTGAGCCAGTACGATGTTGGTACGATCCCGCCTGTGCTCGATGCGGTGCAGGTCGGTGCGGTAAGTGCGATGCGCTGTCACACGGAAAAGCATTTGATCGTGCTTGGCGTGGACGAAGGAAAAATGCCATGCTATTCGGGTGCTTCGGGTGTTCTCAGCGACCTGGAACGCGATGCGCTCCGTGAAATGGGCGTGCCGCTGACGGGTGGAAGCCTTGAGGGTATCCAAGCGGAATTTGCGGAAATCTATGGCGTATTCTGCGGTGCGACGCAGAGTATCCGCGTCTATTCTTCAGCAGAGCAACCGTCCTATATTTTCCGCCGCCTTGCAGAGCTTGCAGGTGGGGAGGAAAAGGCTACGGGGTCGCTCGGATTTGCCTGCGCAGATCGTTTGGAGGCGGGCGCGTATCTTGCAGGGCGGCGGGCGAAAGATGCTGCGATACAGATCGGCGCACAGGAAGCATATGAGGCAGTCTTAGATCGCGCGACGTATGCGATCGGGAATATTTCGCAGGAAAATGTCGAGGGGCTTTACGGAAAGAAACTCAATCTTTCTGCTTCGCAGATCGACAGCTATGCACAATGCCGTATGAGCTATTTCTTAAAGTACGGGCTTCGTGCGCGGGAGCGAAAGGAAGCAAAGATCGATCCTGCGGAATTTGGAACGTATGTGCACGCGGTGCTCGAAAATACAGCGCGGCGCGTTGCGGAACTTGGCGGATTTCACGCAGTCACGCAGGAACAGACGCTCGAAATTGCGCATGAATTCTCAAAAGCGTATGCTGAGGAACATTTTGCGGGCATTGATTCGGAACGAATGCAGTATTTGTTCCAGCGCAATGTGCAGGAGCTGGATGCGGTGGTGGGCGAACTTTGGAATGAGCTGAGTAAGTCCTATTTTGCGCCGAAAGCATATGAACTTGGTTTTGGTGAGGATAAGGAGCTTCCCTCCATTCCGATCGAACATGCGGCGATGCAGGCATTTGTGCGTGGTTTTATCGACCGAATGGATATTTGGGAGCAAAACGGAAACACATACTACCGCGTGGTGGACTATAAAACAGGAAAAAAGGAACTTGATTTCTGCGACATTTTCAATGGCGTGGGACTGCAAATGCTCGTTTATCTCTTCACGCTGAAAAAAGCGGGAAAAGAGATGATCGGTGAAGTTCCTGTTCCTGCGGGTGTGCAGTATTTCCCTGCGCGTGCTCCGTATATCAAGCTGGATGGGCGCATGGATGAGGCACAGATCGCGAAAGCGCGGGATGAAAAATGGGTGCGAAATGGGCTTGTGCTTGCGGATGAAGCGGTGCTGAGCGCCATGCAACCCGAGGGTGCGCCCAAACGTCTCGGCGGTGAAGAGAAAAATGTTGACAGAGAACAGCTCAAACTTCTGGAAAAATATGTGTTTCAGACGCTTGCGAAAATGGTCGATGGCATTGCCTCGGGCGATGTGACGGCGAATCCCTACACCCGCGGTAGTAATCACGATGCCTGCACATTCTGCCCCTATGCTACGGTGTGCCATAAGGACAGCGTAGAGGGGCGCAGAGATTTTCGCAAGATCTCGGCAGAAGAATTCTGGAAAGCAGTTGAACGGGAGGTGACGTGCGATGGCTGAGAAGCTGACTGAGCAGCAGAAAAAAGCTGTGGATGACCGTGGCGGGATGCTGCTCGTATCGGCGGCTGCAGGCTCGGGAAAGACGAAGGTGCTCGTCGATCGACTGATGAAGTACATTACGGACGAAAATGACCCTGCAAATATTGACGATTTTTTGATCATTACCTATACCAAAGCGGCGGCGGCGGAGCTCCGCGCGAAAATCGGAGCAAAACTCACAGAGCGCATTGCCGCAGAGCCAGAAAATAAGCATCTGCAAAAGCAGATGCAACGGCTGTATTTGACAAAAATCTCGACGGTTCATGGCTTCTGCTCGGACATTTTGCGTGAATATGCGTATCGACTGGATCTGAATGCGGATTTCCGCGTTGCGGACGAAAATGAATGCCGTGAGATGCGCGAACTTTCGATGCAGGCGGTGCTGGAGCGGGCGTATGACGAGCCTGATGAAGATTTTCGTACCTTTATCGATACGCAGGGCATCGGGCGTGATGATCGCGAGATCCCTGTGCTCGTGGAAAAAGTTTACGACAGCGCAAAATGTCACAAAGACCCCGATGGATGGCTACAAAGCTGTTTGCGGGCGGGGAAACTTGCGGATGTGAAAGATGCGTCGGAGACGGTCTGGGGCGATTGCCTCATCGGGAATATGAAGCAGACGCTTTTGGATCAGATCCGTGTTCTGGAGCGAAGCGTTCAGTATCTTGAGCGATGCGAGGGGCTCGAAAAGCCGATTTTGAATCTAAAAAAGACGCTCGATGATATGTACGCCCTCGAAAATTGCAAAACGTGGGACGCCATCCATGAAAGTCGGAACATTACCTACGACAAACTCCTCTTCCCGCGCAAGACAGAAGATCCTGAGCTCATCGAGCGCGTAAAAGCGACAAGAAACGACGGAAAGAAAAAGCTTGCAAAGGTGTTGGGGTGGTTTTCAGAATCCTCGGCGCAGGTGCTTGCAGACCTGCGGCAGAGTGCATCGGTCACGGCAGGACTGATCGCGCTTGTCAATGCGTTCGATCAGGCGTATGGCAGTATGAAGAAGAGCAGAAAATGCCTTGATTTCAGCGACCTTGAGCATCGCACGCTCGATCTGCTCCTCGGAAAGGCGCGTGTAGCGCCGACTGCGGCGGCAACTGAGATCGGTGCACGATTCCGCGAGGTGCTTGTGGATGAATATCAGGACTCCAATGAGGTGCAGGATGCGATTTTTGCCGCGCTGACGGAAAAACGGAAAAATTGCTTTATGGTCGGCGACGTGAAGCAGTCGATCTATCAGTTCCGCCTTGCTGACCCGAGTATTTTCCTGAAAAAGTATCAAAACTATGCCGATGTGGCGCAGGCGAAAGCAGGAGAGGGACGGCGCATCCTGCTCAGCGACAATTTCCGCTCAGGACCAGAAGTGATCGAAGCGGTCAATCATGTGTTTGCAAGCTGTATGAGCGAGCGCGTTGGTGGCCTGCACTACGGCGAGGGAGAAGCCCTGCGGGAGGGCATCACGCACGAGCCGTTTGCAGATGCCGCTGTTGAGCTTCATGCAGTCGAAACGGTGAATAATGCCTATGCTGAGGAAGCGGCGTTCGTCGCTGAGCGCATCGATACCATGCTAAAAGATGGGACGACCGTGCGTGATGGGGATGGGTTTCGCCCTGTGACAGCGGACGACATCGTGATCTTACTGCGCACGCCGAGCAAGGTTTCAGCCTACTATGAGCGGGCGCTTGCGGCGCATGGCATACGGTGTGCATCTGGTGGCGGAGAAGATCTGCTGAAAACGGACGAGGTGGTCGCCATTCGTGCGATCTTGCAGACGGTTTATAACCCGCGGGAAGATATTGCGCTTCTTTCTGCGCTGACAAATCCCGTGTTCGGCTTTACAGCGGATGACCTTGCGGCGATCCGAAGCGTGCAGAAAACGGGAAGCTTCTACGAAGCGCTTCTATTGTCGGAGATGCCAAAGGTGAAGCACTTTTTGGATATTCTGCGGCAGCTCCGCGAGCAGGCGCGAATGGATACGCTGACGAAGCTCATCGAAAAATGCATCACGCTGACGCATATTGACAGCATCTATGGTGCGATGACGGATGGAACGCTTCGGCGGGAGCATTTGCAGGCGTTTTTCACGCTTGCGGCAGATTATGAAGCGGGTGGGAATCGCTCTTTGGGCGAATTCCTAGCGCATCTGGATGCACTTGCGGTGAAAGGACTGACGGTTCAGGGTGCGAGCGCGGCGGGGTGCGTGACGATCATGAGCATCCACAAATCCAAAGGATTGGAATTCCCTGTCGTTTTTGTTGCGGGACTGGCAAAGACCTTTAACCGACAAGACCTCAATGCGGCGATATTGTGCGATAAGGAGCTTGGGATCGGTTTGGATGTTACGGATGCAAAGGCGCGCATACGCTATCCGTCCATCGCCAAACGTGCGATCGCGGCGAAATATATTCAAGAGAGTGCGTCAGAGGAACTACGTGTGCTCTACGTGGCGCTCACGCGTGCCCGCGACAGGCTTATCATGGTGTATGCGTCGAAGTATCTCAGGACGCAGGTGAAGAACATTGCGCTTTCCAGTGACCTTGGCGGTGGCGCGTTGCTGTGCGAACAGGTGTCGTGCGCGGGCACATGGGTGCTCAAGGCGGCGATGGAACGGATGGAAGCGGGTGAGTTATTTGCGATTTGCAGGAAACTTGACGATACCCATATTTCGGATCATCCGTGGAAGATCACCGTTTCGACCGCGCCACAAATCGAGCAGGGGAATGTAGAAGCGGAAGAAATTCGGGAGGAGAAGCTCGATGAGGGCGTTCTAAAAACGCTTCAAGAAGCACTTTCGTTCCGTTATCCCCACATTGCGGCGACACTCACGCCATCGAAGCAGACTGCAACGCAACGAAAGGGTCGCGAGAAGGACGAGGAAGCGGCAGAGAATACGTCTGCTCCGAAGCAGGTGCAGCGCACATGGCGAAAGCCGAGCTTTGCGGAAAAGCACATCGAGGGAAAGGCGTATGGAAGCGCGATCCATGCTGTGATGCAGTATGTCCGCTATGCATCGTGCGACAGCACCGAGGGCGTGGTGTGCGAGGTCGAGCGGCTCGTGCGCGAAGGATTCCTTTCGGCAGAGGTCGCCGAGGTGGTCAACTGCGCATCGATCGCGACGTTTTTTGCTACGCCGATCGGGCAAAGATTGCAGCAGGGCGCGGAGCATCTGCGCGAATTCAAGTTTTCGATTCTGGACGATGCGGGAAATTACGCAGATGATCTTGCGGGGGAAAAGGTCCTGCTGCAAGGTGTGGTAGACTGTGCACTGATCGAAGCGGATGGCATCACGGTGCTCGATTTCAAGACAGACTACGTTACACCCGAAACGCTGGAGACAGTTGCGCACCGCTATGCTCCACAGGTGCAGACATACGCAGAAGCACTTGCAAGGATCTATGAAATGCCCATCAAGAAAAAACTTCTCTACTTCTTCCATATCGGTGAATTTATGGAACTGGCATGATTGCCTCAAAGAAATAAAGAAACGACGGTTTTCTCGTGAAAACCGTCGTTTTACATACAAAAATAGGAAAATCAATTCAGAGAAGCGATAGCATTGCGGATGCGCGCTTCGGTGCGCTCTTTGCCGAGGAGCTGCATCACGGTATAAAGATCGGGGGAATTTGTCTTTCCAGTCACGGCGACGCGGATCATGGTCGAGATGTCGGCGACGGTCCCGCGGAAAGCGGTGGGATCTTGCTTATATGCCTTCATGTCGGTGGTGAAGCCCATTGCCTCGGTAATGGCTTTTACCTTGTCGAACCATGTGGCGGAGTCGTCTGCAATGTCAAAGCTTGCAAGGAAACGCTCGAGTGCGTCCTGAACCGTTGCGTTGTCGAACTTTTCGTCAAACACAGGGGTGGCAAGATACGCGTCGTAGAAGAAGCCCATGTAGTCCTTGGCATCTTTCCACGTGGACAGATCCTTGCGCGGCTTCTTTCCACCGCGACCGATCGCAAGAATGGCGGTTGCAAAATCTGCATCGGCAGTCAGTTTTTCGCCGAAGTCGGGGTCAAACTCCTGCGCCCATTCGGTCAGGAGCGTATAAACCGTCTGCGCATCCATGCGGGAGATAACATTTTTCGATACGTCGATCAGCTTGGCGTAGTCGAAGAGCGAGCCTGCGGGATTGAGCTTCTTCGGGCTAAAGGTAAAGTCCTCGATCTTTGCATCGGGGTTTGCACGCCGCCAATCCTCGAAATTCGAGTTGAGCACGGTCATGAGGTACTCGCGCACAGCCTGAACAGGGAAGCCCTCTGCCTTATAATAGGTGAGTGCAAGTTCGGGGTCTTTGCGCTTGGAAAGCTTGCGCTTGGAATTGCCATCCATCTTCATCAGCGGTCCGATGTGGACGTACTTCGGCAGTTTGAAGCCGAGTGCCTTGAAAAGCTGGATATGGAACGGAAGCGAGGGAAGCCACTCGTCGCCACGCACAACGTGCGTGGTGCGCATGAGCTCGTCGTCCACGGCGTGCGCAAAGTGATAGGTGGGGATGCCGTCGGATTTGAGAAGGACATGGTCGATGTCATTCTCGGTGACGGTAAGCTTGCCTTTTACCAGATCGTCAAACTTGAACTGATTCTCGATCGAGCCCTCGCTACGGAAGCGAAGCACCCAAGGATTACCTGCATCGAGCTGCGCGCGGATGTCTTCCATGGGGCGGTCACGCCAAATGGCGTACTTGCCATAGTAGCCGAAGTTTTCCTTTGCATTCTCCTGCTGGGTGTGGATATTTGCAAGATCCTCCTCTGTGCAGAAGCAAGGGTAAGCCTTGCCCTCGGAGACGAGCTTCTTTGCGAACACGTGATAGATCGATGCACGCTGGCGCTGACGATACGGACCGTAAAGACCGTTATCGCCGTCGATGGTCGCGCCCTCGTCAAAGTGAATGTTGTAGTGCTTGAGAGAATTGATCAGCACCTTTACAGCCCCAGGAACTTCACGTTTTGCGTCCGTGTCCTCGACGCGCAGGAAAAGCACGCCGCCGCTCTGGTGTGCCATACGCTCGGAGATCATGCCCTGCACAAGGTTGCCCAGATGGACAAAGCCCGTGGGGGAGGGAGCCATACGGGTGACGACTGCACCCTCGGGAAGCGCACGCTTGGGAAAGCGCGCTTCGACCTCGTCGGGCGTTTCGGTCACGTTAGGGAACAAAAGCTCTGCTAAAGCCTGATAGTCCATTGTTTTCTACCTCTTTTATCTGAAAATTCAAATGTCGTAAAGGATCTTGTCCTTTTCGTGTGAATGCATCCATCATAGCACATTTATTCTCATAAATCAATTCCTGCGCGCAAAAAAGCTTGACTTTCCATATTTGCGGTGCTAAGATGATGGAAAAAGGGAGGGTGCAGGATGGTGTGCATGAATGGATATGTCGCTTGCGCATACTGGCTCGTTTCTGCTTGGTGGCATGGGAACGGGCTTACATTGCTGTACTCTTTTTTCGGTGCATAAAGCGGGAAATGCTGGTATTGCGGTGTGAGCGGATTGCTTGCACCGTTTTTGTTTTATGCGGAACGGAAAATGCCCTTGCTTAATAGGGGAAGCTATGATAAAATAACAAAATCAAGTGTAAAAGGATGCGTTAACAATGAGCGAAATGATCAACGAAACTCCCAAAAAGCGGATGCTCTCGGGCATCAAGCCCTCGGGTGATCTCACCCTCGGCTCTTATCTCGGCGCGGTCAAGAACTGGGCTGAGCGCGCAGACCAGTATGAGTGCTTCTATTTTATGGCGGATCTGCACGCGATCACCGTGCGCCAGAATCCTGCCGACTTGCGCCGCCGCACGCTCGAGCAGCTTGCGCAGTACATCGCCTGCGGCCTCGACCCTGAAAAGAATACACTTTTTATCCAGAGCCATGTGCATCAGCACGCGGAGCTTGGATGGGTGCTTGACTGCTATTCGATGTTTGGCGAATTGAGCCGTATGACCCAGTTTAAGGATAAGTCTGCCAAGAATGCGGACAATATCAATGGTGGTCTCTTTACTTATCCGAGCCTGATGGCGGCAGATATCCTGCTGTATCAGCCCGATCTTGTGCCTGTTGGAGAGGATCAGAAGCAGCATGTGGAGCTGACCCATGTGATCGCGCGTCGCTTCAATGGCATTTATGGCGATGTGTTCAAGATCCCCGAGCCTTTCGTTCCCAAGGTCGGTGCACGCATCATGAGCCTTACGAATCCGACGGCGAAGATGTCTAAGTCTGAAAACGAGGATACAGGCCGCGTCCTACTGATGGATGACCCGAATGTGATCATGAAGCAGTTTAAGCGCGCCATCACCGACTCTGACACGGAAAACTGCGTCCGCTACGACAAGGAGAACAAGCCCGGCGTTGCGAACCTGATGACCATCTATTCGTCCGTCACGGGCAAGAGCTTCGAGGAGATCGAGACGGAGTTTGCTGGCTGTGGCTACGGAAAATTCAAGCCCGCCGTTGGTGAAGCAGTCGTAGAGACCCTGCGCCCGATCCGCGAAGAGGCCGCGCGCCTTATGAAAGACAAGGCATATCTCGAGCAGGTCTACCGTGACGGCGCAGAAAAGGCAAGCTACGTCGCGGAAAAGACATTGCGTAAGGTCTATAAAAAAGTCGGATTTGTTGCAAGATAAAAGCCCCAAAATGCGGCGGCAATACCAGAATCGGTGCTGCCGCGCTTTTTAGAATCTAAAGTCCTTAAAATGCCAAAAATCCCCGAAAACATAACGTTTCCGGGGACAAATTTTGGAGCTAGTGACCTGACTCGAACAGGCGACCTTCTCATTACGAGTAGTAAAAAGTGCTTGAAATAGCTTTGAATTATGTGTATTATCTTTTATAATCGGCGCATTTTAGCAGTAAAACCTTGCATATCTTTCACATCTTGCATTGCCGTTGCACAGCTTTAACGGACAAATAACGGACAAAATTTACACAGCAAAAGGCGGTGGACATTGCGCCCACCGCCCACTGCTTTATTTCTCTATAAAGGGGAGCAATACATACTCCCGAACCACTTCCAACGATTTCTCGTCTAAATCGTTCAGCCCTTCTATGATCTCTGCGATCAGCTTTTCCCGGTCACTCATTGCGCCCGGCTCTTTTATGCTGATTTTCTTTCCATATTCCATACCCAGCAGGAAACCATAGACCCCAGCGGCGTCCGCTGATGCAGAACTCCAATTCCTGTATCTACTCTTGTCCTGTTTATGGATTTGCACCATCGCCCGCCACATTCCGTCTTCTGCGATCCGGGTACGATAACCACCGTCCCATAGTGCATCCGCTTGTTCCTCTGTCAGGTTTTCATAGACCCGCTCGATCCATGCCGTTGCTTCTATTGTTGCTTCCTTCTCTCGGTACTCTTTCGCCATATCACAGCGAATGCGGTCAATTTGCTTTGCCGCGGTTTTTCCTTGCAGCTCTACAACGGTATCGTAGGCCTTATCGATAGCCATTGTATTATCTTCGCTCGGTTCAACCACAGTATTCTCCCACATCGCTTCGATTGCAGAAACGATTCTGTCCGCATCTGTCAGATCCTCTTTCATGTACACCGTGTCCTTATAGCGGGCAAAAATGAACGGCTCATTCAAAAATCCCAAGATAGCACGGGGAACATCGGGGATGGTGTTGATATTAGCTTTTACAAGGTTCAGTTTCATAGTTAATTCCTCCATAAATTCTTGACATTGGGAGGGGTGGCGGCTATAATAACCGTAACCCCTCCGTGGGTTACAGGCTCTTTGCATCGTGCTTTGACCGGCTGTGATGCAAGGGGCTTTTCTTATGCAACAATAAAGCGGCGAGTGGTGGTCTGCTTGGTGAACTGTTCCCAGATCGTCGGAGCGGCGGCTTTCAATGCCTTACTGTCCAGACGGCTGCTTGTGACCTCTTTCCATGTAATCTTGAAGTTTGCTCCATGCAGTTCGTCCGCCTGATTGGCGGTCATGTACGCCTTGAGGCTGTCCTCTGTGGCGGTAATCTCGGTGGCCAACTCGTCAGCCATCCGGCGCAGCTCCCGTAACTCGTTGACCTTGCTTTCCAATTCGTTCATGCTCATTTTTGTTTCCTCCTAAATTTTGTTTCACCCATGTTGTAGTGTTTTTTCGGGGGTCGCTTACCGGGTGGCCTCTGTTGTCCCCTCTCTTTGTGTCTATATAATATCATATATTGCGCAATATATCAAGTTGGGATATTGCACAATATATTGCGTAATATTTCGTGCATTTTGTGTATTGCGTAATATTGCAATCTATGCTATAATATAGCTACGGTGGAAAAGGTGAGCTTTTATCGCTGCCACCCCATATTTTAAGCAATAGGAGGCCAAACACATGGCTGGAAATTCCGAATATAGAAACAAATGGATTGCTGACAAGTTGGATCGTGTCAATCTCACCATGCCAAAAGGAAAGAAAGAGGTAGTGCAAGCTGAGGCAAGCCGCCACAACATGAGCGTGAACGCATATATTAACGCAGCCATTGACGAAAAGATGGATCGTGATAATACGCAGGAGGTAGCAAGATGAAAACCTATACCATCATTGGCGGTGTCAACGGCGTTGGCAAATCCAGCTTTACAGGCGTTCTGAAAGAGCAGGACATGGATTTGGGCATCA
>CAZVJJ010000024.1:0-22800 GCA_964627295.1 uncultured Oscillospiraceae bacterium
TATTGTATCAAAAATTTTCAAGTTAGTAAACTGTTTTTTTGCAATTTCACCGCACGTTTTCCACAAAAATTCTGTGCTCGTTGTTTGTGAAACCATACAGATTGCCGAATCTTTGTCGATTTCGCCCGATTCTGCCCATTTTTCGAGTGCCTCTGCGCTCTCAAAAACGCGATGATCGCCGCACCAGCCTGCGATGCCCTCGACTTCTGGATGCGTTGGCGTGCCGATAATGATGGGAAGTCTCCCCTCTTCCTCGGCACGGCTGACGATGCCATGGATGCGCTTGACAAAGGGGCACGTTGCATCGACGATCTGCGCGCCGCTCTTTTCGAGGCGCTCTACCACATCGCGCGTGACACCATGCGAGCGAATGATGACCGTATCGCCCTCGCACGCCTGCTCAGGGGTATCGATCACCTCGACCCCAAGCGCGCGAAATTTCTCCACCACGTGCCGATTGTGGATGATCGGTCCATATGTGACCACCTTTTTCCCCTGCGCGGCTGCCTGCTCCACAAGTTCGACCGCTCTGTTCACGCCGAAGCAGAAACCCGCACTTTTTGCAACCGTTACGCTCATAGGGGGATCTTCTCCGCAACGATCTTCTTCATCGCCGCCACGACCTCATCAATATTCATCTCCGAGGTATCGAGTTTTACGCTGTCGCGGGACATTTTGAGCGGTGCGATCTCGCGATGCGTGTCCTGATAGTCGCGCTGCTGGATCTGCTTGAGGATCTCGTTGTAATTTGCCTTCTGTCCCTTGGCAAGGAGCTCGTCGGTGCGGCGCTGTGCACGGACCTCAGCCGATGCAGTCAGAAAAATTTTGACATTGGCTTTCGGCAGGACGACCGTGCCGATATCCCGCCCATCCATCACGACATTGTGCTGCTCAGCGACCTCGCGCTGCATATCCAGCAGCATCTCACGCACGCAGGCGTGCGCAGAAATGAGGCTCGCTTTCTGCGAAATCTCGGGCGTGCGGATATCCTCGGTCACGTCCATGCCGTTCATGATCATGTGCTGTAAGCCGTCCTCGTCGTATGCGATCTCGACGGTGAGTTCATCGATATAGCGCGTCACGCCATCGATATCCTTCGGGCTCACGCCCCAAAGATCCATAAAATAGGCGACTGTGCGATAGATCGCACCCGTATCGACATAGTAATAGCCCAGCTCTTTGGCAAGGCGCTTTGCAATGGTAGACTTTCCCGCACCAGCAGGGCCGTCGATCGCGATGGAATATGTTTTGGGCATGATTTGCTCCTTCTTTCTTATGAAAGCGCTCTATACACGCTTATTTTTGGTTTCTCAGTTTTTGCAGTGCCTCTGCCTCGAAACGAAGCACCTCTTCGGCGGTCAAATTCAGCCGTACCCCCGTCTCCTCAGCAGAAAGCGGTCGTCCACCCTCAAGGCCATAGCGGAGGGTGAGGAGTTTCGCCTGCATTTCGTCAAGGTCAGAAAGCAGGTCAAGTATTCTCTGGCGCATCTGGAAATAGGCGGTATCCTCAACTGCCTGCGTTTCAGCGATTTCCTCTTCCTCTGGCTCGGGAAGCTTCTTCGCCTGTGCGAGCGTGCGCGCATTTTCGAGCATTTTCTGCACGGTCTGCGCAAGCTCCACCTGCATATGTAAGCGCTCCGCGACCTCTTCGAGCGTTGCATTGCGCCCAAGCTCCGCAAGAAGCTGCTCATCCATTTGGCGGTAATCCTCCATGGCGGTGCGCAATCTCTGTCCAAGTCCGTTTTCACGGAGCTGAAGCACGATGGCTTTCGCCATCGCAAAGCGGATGCGCGCATCCGCATAGGGTAAGAATTCGCCGCTTTCCCATGTGCGGATCGCCTGCCAAAGTCCGAGGCTGCCCTCTTGGATCAGGTCAAGGAGCAAAACGCCATGTCCCACGTGCGCTTTCGCCGTCTCGATCACGCCGCCAAGGCACACATCCGTAAGGCGCAGCATCGCGCCCTCATCGCCGTGCGAAGCTTCCTCGGCAAGCACCTGCGGATCGCCACACGCGGGTGTCATCGCAACTTCTTCCATATAAAGGCGCAGAGGATCGGTCGGATCGAGCGATGCCGCATCGAAGCCATTTTTCACGAGCTCCTCTTCACGGCGCAAGCGAAGCGCCGCTTCTCCCGTCGCAGCTGTACGCGGAAGTGTAGAAAGATCGATCACAAGACCGCGCTTCTCAATATCGAGCAGGATATCTTCCGTGCCGTCCTCATCCTCATCTTCAAGGAGCGTCAGCAATTCTGCCGCCGAGATCGTATCCCCCGCATCGAGCGATGCGAGGATCGCGTCGATCGGCTTTTCTTCAAAGGAAAAATCCAAGCTATTCATTCTAAAAAGTCCTCCAAACCCATATCTGCACCGAGCTTTTGCAATTTGCCGATCGCCTGTTTTTCGATCTGCCGTGCGCGCTCTTTGGATACGCCCAATCTCGTGCCAATGTCCTCTAGCGAATGGCAAACGCCATCTTCCATCCCGAAGCGCAGGCGCAATACCTGCTGTTGCCGCTCCCCGAGCGCGCCGAGCAAGCACTCCATCGTGTGTGCAAGCTCCTGCCGCACCAACGCCTCATGTGGCTGTGGTGCTTGTGCATCCGCAAGGAGCGAGCGTAGCGTGCCGTCGTCATCTTCGCCCGTGGGGGCATCGAGGGAGCACGTTTCAGGCGCGATGCGCAGAAGCTCTGCAACTTTCTGCTCGCTGATCGCCGTTTTTTCGGCGATCTCGGCGTTGGTCGGTGCTCTTCCAAGTGTCTGCGTAAGTGCTGTGCGCGCCGCTTCCACCTTGCGGATGCGCTCTGCGGTGTGAAGCGGTACGCGGATCGTCGCAGACTGGTTCATCAGGCAGCGCGTCACGCCCTGTCTGATCCACTTTGTCGCGTAAGTAGAGAAGCGGAAATCGAGCGTATAGTCAAATTTTCGCGCCGCGACGATCAACCCGATGCTTCCCTCTTGGATCAGGTCGAGCAACGGAACGCCACGTCCTGCATATTCCCGCGCAATAGAGACAACGAGGCGCAGGTTCGCATTGACCATCTGGCGGATCGCCGCTTCGTCGCCCTCGGCACAGCGGCGCGCAAGCGCCTTCTCTTCCTCTGGGCTCAGGCGCGGATAGGCGCGGATCTCCGCAAGGAACTGGCGTGCATCGTCCTCACCCGCACTTACAGGGGGCGCATCGTTTTTTTCGTCAAGCTCACAAATCATGCTTTGATCCCTTTTCTTTCCTTCATTTTATCACGAAGCGCAAGCAGATCATCCTCCGAGCTCACGCTCGCCGCCGAATGCTCTGCAAGGATCGTCGCCACGCAGTCGCGTAGCGCCTGCTCCGAAACAGGTCCTTGTCTGCGCTGTAAAATGCCTGTGATATGGGAGATCTCTTCGGAAGTAAAATCCGACAGTCCCGCAATGCTCACTTCAAGCCCCGCGTGATACCGCTCCGAAAGCTGCGTGTACGCGCGTGCAAGCACGTCCGAGGAAAAATCCTCGCGTTTTAGCTTGCTTGTCTGGGCGAACATCGCAGGTTCTTTGAGCACCGTGGCAAGCACCGCTTCCTCAGCCATCGCGGATTTGACATTGTCATAGTGGAACGCACGCGTTTTGGGCTGAGAATTGGTCGCAGGAGAAAGATCTTCGCGCTCCTGCTTGCGCTTTTCGCGCGAAATGCGGCGCTTGAATGCCTTTTCGATCTCGATTTTGATCGCATCATACGTAATGCCCGCCGCCTCAGCCGCGCGCGTACCATAGACCTCCCGCTGGACAGCGCTCGTAAGCGTGCTCACGAACTGCGCCGCCTCCGCGATGAATTGCACACGTTGTTCATCCTCGCGCAAATCGTACTTCTTGCGGATGGCATTGAGCTGATATTCGACACGGTTCGACGATTCGTTCAGCAAATTGCGGAATCGGTCAGCACCGAATTTTTTGAGGTATTCATCGGGGTCTTTCGCATCGCGCATTTTGAGCACCTTGACCTGAATGCCCGCCTTTTCGAGCATGGGGATGGCACGCTGTGTTGCGCGCTGTCCCGCCTCATCTCCGTCGTAAATGAGCACGACCTGCTCTGTATAGCGGGAAAGAAGCACCGCGTGCTCCTCCGTCAGGCTCGTGCCGAGCGATGCAACGGCGCAGTCAAAGCCATACTGGTGTAGTGCAATGGCATCCATATAGCCCTCGACGAGGATGAGGTAGCCAAGCTTCGATTTTTTCGCGATATTTAGCCCAAACAAGTTCTTTCGCTTGTTAAAAATGATCGTTTCTGGTGAATTTAGGTATTTTGCGCTACTTTTATCATTATTCAAGATGCGCCCGCCGAAGCCGATCACATTGCCGCGCACGTCAATGATCGGGAACATCAGGCGATCGCGAAAGCGGTCGAAAATATTGCCATTTTTCTGCGAAATGGTCACAAGTCCCGAATCTTTCAGCTCCTGATCGGTGTAACCCTTTGCGCGCATCGCCCGCACAAGGCTATCCCACGAGTCGGGCGCATAGCCGATGCCGAAGCGGGTGAGCACGGATCTCGGCATCCCGCGCTCCTCAGCATATTTGAGCGCCTGCGCTCCAACGGGTGCATAGAGCTGTGCATGGAAAAAACGCGCCGCTTCCTTATGCAGTGCCCAAAGGCGCTCCTGCTGACGGTAACGGGACTGATACTGCTCATCTTCAGGCACTTCCATGCCCGCGCGCTTGGCAAGCGCGCGCACCGCATCGGGATAGCTGAGCCCCTCGATCTCCATCATAAAATTGACGACGCCGCCACCCTTGTGGCAACCGAAGCAGTAGTAGATCCCCTTATCGGGCGCGACGGAAAAGGACGCAGTTTTCTCACCGTGGAATGGGCAAAGCCCAAACATATTCGATCCCGAGCGTCGGAGCGAAACATACTGCCCCACGACATCCTCGATGGGATTTCTCGCCGCCAATTCATCCAAAAACGACGGTGGAAATGCCATAAAAACCGCCCCCTTTCTCAAAAATCTCTTACTGATAGTTCAAAAACAGAATGCTGATCACCGCATCCGCCGCAAGGCTGATGCACATTGCCACGCCCGCGCCCGTAAGCCCAAGCAGGAAGCCAAAGCCCGCGCGCATCAAGCACGAAAAAATGCTCAAACCGCGGATCCACCGCGCCGCGCGCTTGCTCTGTGTCACCGCGCAGATGATACCGAGGACGCAAAGTACGACCGCACCGATGCCCGCGATCATGGGACCCCAGTTGGCGTATCCCACAGGAAGCATCGAAAAGCCGGAGCAATACGTCGTATATCCGCCCATCCAGTTCATTTGAACTGCACTCGGAAGTGCATTGAGCACCACCGCAACCACGGGAAGCAGTACGAGAAAGAATTGCAGGATCTTTTTCATCTTTACGTCCTCCTATTTATTTTATTTTTTCTTTGTGTAAGCTATTATACCATATTATCCGCGAACATTCCACCCCATCGGAATGAAAATCTGCGTATATTTGTCCACAGCATATTTATCCGTCATGCCCGCGATATAGTCGCAGACCGTCCGTGAGAGACCGTCAAAGCTCATCTGGGGTTGAAAATCCTCGGGAAGCGCCTCGGGATGCGAATAGTAGTATTCAAACAGGCGCTGTAGCATATCCTTTGCCTTGCTTTCCTCGCCTTTGGCTACGGGATTGCGATACACCTTTTCAAACATGAAACTGCGCAGATCTTTCAGCGCCTTTTCGACATTCGGCGACAGGCACACAGCCCCCGCCTCACGCGAAACGGTGATAATGTCCGTCACAAGCGTATTGATCCGCTCGCTATGTCCGCGTCCGAGCACATCTGCAATGCTGTCTGGGATATCATCATGCGTCAAAATGCCCGCACGAACTGCGTCATCGATATCGTGGTTGACATAGGCGATCTGGTCGGAACGGCGCACGACCTGCCCCTCAAGCGTCCGTGGCCAGACCGCGCCCGTGTGCCCCACGATGCCCTCGCGCACCTCATGGGTCAGATTCAGCCCCATTCCGTCCTTTTCGAGCACATCCACCACGCGCAGGCTCTGCTCATTGTGGTGAAACGGCGTTCCAAGGCAACGCGTGAGCGCATCCTCGCCCGCGTGGCCGAACGGTGTGTGTCCGAGATCGTGCCCCATGGCGATCGCCTCAGCAAGGTCTTCATTCAGCCCCAGCGCACGCGTGATGGTGCAGGCAATGCGCGTGACTTCGAGCGTATGCGTCATGCGCGTGCGGTAGTGGTCGCCCTCTGGGCGCAAAAAGACCTGCGTCTTGTGCATCAGTCGCCGAAACGCTTTGGCGTGCACGATGCGGTCGATATCCCGCTGATAGCAGGTGCGCACATCTTCATCACGCACCGCCTCTTCGCGTGGTCGCCCTGTGCTCATATCCGCAAACGCCGCTTTCGGATTCAGGCGGCGGTGCTCCTGACGCTCCAATTCTTCACGTACCGTCATGCAAACCACTCCATTTCATATGCGCCGCATGATATGCTGCGCTTTTTTCTTTACTGTGCGACAGGAAATGCCTTATATTCCTGCCCGATCTGCATTCCCTCGACCGTTCCCGCGCTCAAATCGATAAGTTCCTGAAGAAACGGCTCTGCATTCGCCTCGGGGAAAAGCAGCTCCAATTCGACCTCTGCGCCGAACTGCGTATCGCGCACGATCCCGCCGAATGTGCCGACGAGGAGCTTGACGCGCTCATAATAAGGGTAGGGGCACGGCACATACAGCACCGTCCACACCCGCTTCATGGATTTTCCCGCAGCGTCCACCGCGATTTTCGCACCTTTTGTGTACGCGCGGACAAGTCCGCCCGCGCCAAGCAGGATGCCACCAAAATAGCGCGTGACCACGCATACGACATTGTATAGCCCCTCACGCTGAAGCACCTGAAGCATCGGCATCCCCGCCGTGCCACCGGGCTCTCCATCATCAGAAAAGCGTACCGCGCCATCTTTGATGATGTACGCCCAGCAGTTGTGCGTCGCATCGTAATGCTGCTTTTTCATCGCCTGTATTTTCTCGAGCGCTTCGCTCTCCGTGTCCACATTCCAGACGCGCCCGATAAAGTGGGATTTCTTTTCATAAAATTCATCCTCACCGTAATCGGTGGGCACGAGATATTCGTCCAAAGGCTTTAGCACTCCTTGCTCACATAGTTTTTCAGCCGTCCATAGAGGATATCGTCCAAAATCGTCTCGATCACGATGCCCTCCGCGGTGTAATCCACCGAAAGCACCTGCGCATTGTCATGCAAGGTCTCGACCTGTCCGCCCATGCTGTACGGCAGGCAGAGCTCTACGTGGTGACGCGCATGGCCAAGTGCCGCTTCGATCGCATGCAGGAGCGCATCCATTCCCACACCGCTCTTTGCCGAGATCGCGACCACGTCCTCACCGATGGGGATCTCCGTCGGCTCGACAAGGTCTGCCTTATTGTAACAGCGCAGAACAGGCGTTTCGGGGCGCGAAAGCTTCGCGATCAGGCGATCGACCACCGCAATATGCGCTTCTCGGTTTTCATCCGATGCATCGATCACGTGCAGGAGAAGATCCGCATATTCCAGTTCTTCCAGCGTCGCGTGGAATGCATTGACCAGATGATGCGGAAGCTTTGCGATAAAGCCTACCGTATCCGAAAGCACCACATCAAGGTTATCCGACACCGCAAGCTGGCGTGAAGTCGTATCAAGCGTGTCGAACAGGCGGTTATTTGCAGGAATGCCCGCATCGGTGAGCTGATTGAGTAGCGTCGATTTTCCCGCATTGGTATATCCGACGATCGCGACAACGGGCACGGAATTTTTCATGCGCCGCTCGCGCTGAACGGCGCGCACCTTGCGCACCTGCTCCAATTCCTCTTCCAGTCGGTTGATGCGCTCGCGAATATGGCGGCGGTCACTTTCAAGTTTTGTTTCGCCAGGGCCGCGCGTGCCGATGCCGCCACCCTGCCGCGACAGGCTTGCACCCATGCCAGAAAGGCGTGGTAGGAGATACTTGTACTGCGCAAGCTCCACCTGAAGCCTGCCCTCTTTCGTTTTGGCGCGCTGGGCAAAAATATCGAGGATGAGCGCGCTTCGGTCGAGCACCGTCACGCCAATGATCTGCTCCAGCGCACGGATATTGCCTGGCGAAAGCTCATTGTCGAAGATCACCATCGTCGATGCCGTCGCCTCCACGAGCATCCGCACCTCCTGCGCTTTGCCCTCGCCGATAAAGGAATGCGCATCGGGCGTATGGCGGTTTTGCAGGACCTTTCCCGTGCAGAAGCCACCCGCCGTTTCGAGCAGCGCTTCGAGCTCCTCGAGCGTTTCGTCGGTGGCTGTCTGTTCCTTTGTAAAGCAGTCTGCATTCAGACCCACGAGCACCGCGCGCTCCTGAATATGCTGCTGAAAATTCTGTTCCATAGCTATCCTCCGTCTTTCCCTTATTATAGCACATGACCGCGCCCTATGGGAACTACAAAATTGTGAAATTTGCGTGAAAGAACGCAAAAAGAATACAAAAAATCCGCACCACGTTGCCGTAGTGCGGATCAGGCTTCTTACTTCAGGCCAAAACGCTTGTTGAATCTATCAACACGTCCACCGGTGTCAACCAGCTTCTGCTTGCCGGTATAGAAAGGGTGGCACTTGGAGCAGATCTCAACACGAATGTCCTTCTTAGTAGAACCAGTGGTAAAAGTGTTGCCACAGGCACAGCGGATCGTGGTCTGTTCGTAGTTGGGATGGATACCTTCCTTCATTTCGTTCACCTCTTTCATATCAGTTAAAGGGCATAAAAGCCCCAGCAATCTCAATCGCTCGGATATCATACCACAAGTAATTAAAGAATGCAAGTGTTTTTTTCATTATTTTTGAAAAACTTCTACTTTTCGTGCCGATCAAAATGCCCAGTTGCCATTTTCAAAGATGCGGACCGTCTTTCCATCGTGGCAGATCGCATCAATATTCATGCTGTCACAGCCGATCATGAAATCCACATGGATCATGGAATCATTGATGCCGAGCTTCTGGCACTCCTCGAGCGTTTTGTTCTGGTAATCATCGATGGTATCGGAGAAACCAGCACCGACTGCAAGATGGCACGCCGCATTCTCGTCAAAAAGCGTCTCGTAGAACAGAATGCCACTTTCGCAGATGGGGCTCTTCTGCGGCACAAGCGCGCACTCGCCGAGATACGCCGCGCCGTCATCCATATTGACCATCTGATTGAGCAGTTCCTCGCCCTTTTCCGCCTTTGCTTCGACGACCTTGCCGTTTTCAAAGCGCATCGAGAAATTCTCGATCAGCTGACCCTGATAGCTCAGAGGCTTCGTTGCATAGACGATGCCCTCTGCCTTGCCGCGCATCGGGGAAATGAAGCATTCCTCCGTCGGGATATTGGGATTGAAGAAGATGCCCTGTCTGCTCGTTTCGCCGCCACCGCAGAAATGCGCCTCGGGGATCATGCCGACCGTCAGATCTGTTCCGTTCTTCGCGGTATAGTGAAGCGATTCGATGCCGAGCGCATTGAGATGGTCACAGCGCGCCTTGAGATCGGCATTGTGCTCCTGCCATGCCTGAATGGGGTCATCGGTCACGCGGGAAGTAAAGAGGATCGCTTCCCACAGTTTTTCCATTGCGACGCTCGTGCGCTCATTCGGGAATACTTTCTTTGCCCACGCCTTACCAGGGACAGCCGCGATGCACCATTGTGCCTTGCCATCGAGCTGATCGGAATAGGGCTTCATGATGGGATAGCGCATCTGGCGCGCCTGTGCGACCTTTTTCAGGTTCATGCCCTTTAAGCCATCGGGATCGTCCGAGACGATGTGGATGCGCGCGGGAACGGTGTCGCATTGATGCTGCATCTTCACCTTTTCCCACTCCTTGACCGTGCCAAGGGTCTTGACGGACTGATAGCGGTAATGCAGTTTGGCAAGCGGCTGATAGCTCCAGTTGACGGTGACTTCTCTTGCCTTTGCCTTGTATGCTTCCTCGACCACCATCTGAACGAATTCAGGCTGATCCAGCCCAGCGTTCACGATCACATCCTGCCCTTTCTGGACGTTGACACCGCAACGCACGATCAGTCTTGCGTACTGTCTTAATACTGTCTTTTTCATTGTTTCCGCTCCTTTTTCAAATTTCCCCTATCATAGCAGATTTCTCCCAAAAGGTCAATCATTATTGCATTGCCCCGCGTGGTGTGCTATAATAAACAAAACTTTCGCGAGGTGATCTTATGCTCACAAGAGAAGAATTTATCCAAAAACTTGCCGATGGCGTGCATCTGCTCGACGGCGCAACAGGCTCGAATCTGCAAAAAATGGGCATGCCCAAAGGTTGCTGTACCGAGGAATGGGTCATCACCCATCCCGATGCCCTTGTCACGCTTCAACGGCGCTATGCCGAAGCGGGCGCGCAGATCCTGTATGCCCCCACATTTCAGGCACAGCCCATCGCGCTCGCGCGCGTCGGACTGGAAAGCCAGACCGAGACGCTCAATGCGGCACTTGTCGCACTTTCCCGAAGTGCCGCGCCCACCTGCCTGATCGCGGGCGACCTGACGACGCTTGCGACGTTCTGCGGCAGTTGGGACGAGGCAAATTTCGATCTGCTCGTCGAGAATTACCGCCGACAGATCCGCGGTCTGATCGACGGCGGTGCAGATCTTCTTGTCGGCGAGACGCTTCTGTATCCGCAGGAAGCAGAGGCGATCCTCTGCGCCGCCGAGCTTGAGGGTGCAGGTGCGCAGATGTACAGCTTCACCATGCAAAGCGACGGTTCTCTCTTTTCTGGGCGTGATGCCGCGCCTGTACTGCGGGATCTTGAGGAAGCGGGCGCTGTCGCAGTCGGCTTCAACTGCGTCGCCGCCGATATGATGCTTCCGCACCTTGTTTCCAAGCTTCGCCGCAGTGTCCGCGGTGCGCTCATCTGCAAACCGAATGCGGGCGTGCCCGTCATCCGCGCCGATGGCGTGCCCGAATATCCCATGTCTGTCGAGGAATTTGCCGATATCATGCGCACCTGCGCACAAAATGGCGCAGGGCTTCTCGGCGGATGCTGTGGCACAGATCCCGATTTCATCCGTGCCCTCGCCGCCATTTGACCGAAAGGAGCTTACCTATGCTTACACACAAAGGCACACAAACGCTTGAAACCGACCGTCTGATCCTGCGTCGCCCCATGCCCGACGACGCGGAAAGTATGTACAGAAACTGGGCATCTGACCCAGAAGTGACCAAATATCTCACATGGCAGCCCCATGAAAACGTAGCGCTGACCCGCGCACTTCTCACGCAATGGAACGAAGAATGCGCGCAGGAGAATGTCTATTCATGGCTGATCGTCCCGAAAGCACTCGGCGAGCCGATCGGATCGATCGCCGTCGTTCAGACGAAAGAGAGCGCCGATGCTTTTGAGGTCGGCTACTGCCTCGGAAAGACGTGGTGGCACAAAGGCATTATGACAGAAGCGTTCTCTGCCGTGATCGACTATCTCTTCCGTGAGGTCGGCGCGAACCGCATCAGCGCCGAGCACGACACGAAAAATCCGAATTCGGGCGCAGTCATGCGAAAATGCGGACTTTGCTACGAGGGAACGCTCCGCGCATATGGGCACAATACGCAGGGCATCTGCGACCTTGCGGTGTATGCAATTTTGCGCGCAGATTGTGAAAATAACCGCACGTAATCGTTTTTCTTGCATTTTTTGTTTACTTCTGTTATACTTGCATTGTTATGGAAAAGAGAACACACTTGTATGTCAGCCGAAAAAACGTGCTGACATGGCTGATGGCATCGTGCTTGGTCGGCTCGGCAGTGACCCGCATTGTTTTCGCCTGTTTGAAAGGGTCGGGCGAAAGCGCAAATGTGTGGAGTCAAATCGTTCTGCCAGTAGCAGCCTGCCTTTTGTACGTGCTCATCGTACTGCTTGACGGGCAGGAGCGCCTATACAAAACGGCGATCCCCGTCTGGATGGCAACGATCTACTCTGGTTGCTGGATCAACCGAAATGTCGAAGGGAGAATGATGGTCTGGCTTTTCTGGATCGCATTGATCTTCTTCGCGTATCTGTACACCCAGATCATTTCTGGCACGCATTTTCACGGCGTATGGCTGCTTTTCCCTGTTGAGCTCGTACCAGTTGCATTCACGCTGTATTTTTACCGCGAAGCACTGCTTATGGGGAGATTGGACATTCTCATCCCGACGATCCCCGACCTGCTGATGCTTCTGGGCGTGATCGTGCTCGTATTTGCCATCCGCGTGCATCCAAAGGGAGAGTATCACCCCACTTGGGGCGACCGCACCGATGGACGCAGGATCCGCTCTTTGCCCGCAATGGCGCAGGTCTCGCCGTACATCATGGTCACGCGCAATACTTCTACGAATTTCTTTGAAGAATCCATCGAGATCAGCCATATCGATCGCTACATCCGCCAGAAGCGTCGCGAGGGGCTCACAAATTTCGGCATCACCCACGTACTGCTTGCCTGCTACGTGCGCGCGCTCTGCCGTTACCCCGCACTCAACCGCTTCCTCTCGGGGCAAAAGGTCTATTCCCACGGCGACGATATCCAGTATTGCATGACCATCAAAAAGGAAATGCGTGCCGATTCGCCCGACACCGTCATCAAAGTCCACCTAAAGCCCACCGATACCGCCGAGGACGTGTACAACAAACTGCAAGCCGCTGTTGAAAACGTCAAAAATACCCCCCTTGATTCCAATTTCGACAATACCGCTGGCGTGCTCACGATGATCCCCGGGGTCGTCCTCAAATTTGTCGTGTGGCTTCTGCGCACGATGGACTATTTCGGTCTGCTCCCCGCGTTCCTGCTCGAGGTAAGCCCGTTCCACGGAAGCCTGTTTTTCACTTCCATGGGCAGCCTTGGCATCCCCGCCATCTATCACCACCTCTACGATTTCGGCAACCTGCCTGTTTTCGGTGCATTCGGCTGTAAGCGCCGCGCATATGAGGTGCAGGAAGATGGAAGCGTAGTCCAGCGCAAGTATGTCGATGTCAAATTCACTCTGGACGAGCGCATCGTGGACGGCTACTATTACGCGGCATTCTTCAAGCACTATAAGCGCATCCTCGCGCATCCCGAAGTGCTCGATACGCCCCCCGCGGAAGTCCTTAAAGACATAGATTGAGCCATGGAACAACGCATTGCATCACTTCTGCCCCCCACGCATCCGTGGCGCGACCGCATCACCTGCCTTGCAAGCACCGATTCGACCAATACGCGCCTTGCCGCGCTGGCAAAGAGCGGCGCTCCGCATGGCACGGTGCTCATCGCCGATGCCCAGACGGGCGGGCGCGGGCGCATGGGGCGCAGTTTTCACTCTCCCGCAGGAAAAGGGCTTTATATGAGCATCCTGCTTCGCCCGCAATGCGCGCCGAGCGAGCTTATGCACCTGACCTGCGCCGCCGCAGTCGCCGCCTGTGATGCCATTGAGCGCACGGTAGGCATCCGACCGCAGATCAAGTGGACGAACGACCTCGTATGCGGAGAGCGGAAGCTTGCGGGCATCCTGACCGAGCTCGGTTTTGGTGCAAACGGCACGCTCAGCTATGCCATCCTCGGCATCGGCATCAACTGCCTGCACACGCCCGAGGATTTCCCGCCCGAACTCCGCTCCATCGCCACTTCCCTCGCCCAGCTCACGCATACCCCCATCGACCGTGCCGCGCTCGCCGCCGCGCTCATCACCGCTTTTTCACAAATGTCCGACACGCTCCTGACGCAAAAGCGCGCCATGCTCGATGTTTACCGCCGCGACTGCGTAACGCTCGGGAAGCAGATCAGCGTCGTTCGTGCAGACAGCATCCGACATGGAACTGCGCTTGACATCTGCGACGACGGTGCGCTGACCGTGCATTTTTCCGACGGAAGCACCGAAAACGTCAATTCAGGCGAGGTGAGCATCCGCGGGATGTACGGATATGTATAAATTGTTACATCTTTTGGATTTTTTAAGAAAAAGATTGCATTTCCCGCGCTCTTTGATTATACTATTAAGTGATTAGGAAACTCTGATCAAATCAGAGTTTCCACAGATACTTTACGGAGGTAACACCATGAAAAATGCTCTGAAACTTCTGACCGCTCTGGCTGCTGTGGCTGGCGCTGTCTACGTGATCGCCACCTATGGCGACAAGATCGTCGCTTGGGCGAAGAAGCTCGTTGCTTCCTGCCCCTGCAAGAACGTCGTCGTTACCGCTTCGGACGAGGAATCTCCCGTCGCAGAAGCACCTGTTGAAGAAGTCCCCACCGCCGAGGCTGTCGAGGAAGTCCCTGTTGAGGAATCCCCCGTCGAGGAAGCTCCTGTCGTCCCCGAGGGCGAACCCGTCGCCGAAGATGCCGATTTCGAGGCTTAAAAACGCAAAAAATGACTGCTACACCGTTCGTAGCAGTCATTTTCTTTCTCTTTGTTCCATAGTAAGCTAAGACTATAATCTTGACATATCCATTAACGAAACATATAATATACATAGTTTCTGGTTCTAGTTCGCGAAATTCACAAGCACTTTTATAGCAATACCCAAATTATACAAAGAGAGGTATACATATGGAACTCGAAAAAACAGAAAATGTAGAAAACGAAGTCCTTTGCAAAGAACTAGTTAAGATTGCAAAAAATCTCGCTTCAAGAAGAAGACGATAGCCACAAGCATTGTTGCGGTCTTGTTCCTGCTAACTGCCTTATTTGCATGGATTTACGGAAGAAACCAAGTAAAAGAAAGCTCCGCCGCAGAAATGCAGAAACTAATGGAACAGCTTGCTCAAAAAGACGAAGAAATCCAAGAGCTTATTGAAAACCCGATTGTTGTCAATCCCGTTGCTCCAGAAATCAATTTAGGAATTATTTACAGTGAAATATCCGATATTGGAGAGCTTGCAACAGTAGAATATTTATTTACAGATGCCGCAAAATATAGCGATTCCAAGCAAATCAAAAACTGGAATATTCCTTTTACTGAAAAAACCTTTACTCTAAAATGGGATGGTGTAATAAAGGCGGGTGTTGTTCTTGATTCCGTTGTCATTTCGGTCAATGAAGAAGAAAAGCTGATTGAGGTATCCATACCTAGCGCGCAGATTCTTTCTTACGAGATTGACCAAGATAGCATTGAGATTATCGACGAAAAGGATAACATTCTAAATAACATTTCGATTGAGGATAAGATAAAGTTCGATTCCTCTACTGAGGACGCTATGAAAAACCGCGCAATCGAAAACGGCATTCTTGACAAAGCGCAAAAAAATGCTGAAGACATTCTCAAGCGTCTCTTAACAGCCAATACTGCCATCACCGACGAATATACAATCACATTCGTTGTACAAGATTAAAATAGCGAGAAAAAGACTGCCACAAGTTTGATATGTTCCCCATAGAGTAGACACTCGAAATAACAAAAATTTCGAGACTACACTATGGGGAGTATTTTTTATAATCAAAAGGAAGTTAAGCCCGGAAGAAAAGATAACCGCAGTAGAATTATACTTGAACGGAGCACAGCAGCTCCATTCAATAGTAGAGCATTACGGAATTGCAAAGGAGTCCTTTAGATAGTTCAGTCCGATCTTATCGCAAATCTCTCGCGCTTCTTCTTCGGTTTTTGCAGGGGCGATCACCACGTAGTCTTCATTTTCGCTGTCGAATTGATTCGTAACGGGGAGATAAACGTTTTTACGCCTCTGTCAAGATCGCAACAAGCATATCCACGCACTTTTCCATATCCTCAACGGGAATGAATTCAAAGCGTCCGTGGTAGTTGTCGCCACCTGTGCACAGGTTCGGGCAAGGTAGGCCCTCGTAGCTCAGTCGCGCACCGTCCGTGCCGCCACGGATTGGCACTTCCCGAGGATCCATTCCCGCCGCGCGCATTGCATCTTTCGCACGTTCGACAATATGCATCACAGGCTCGATACAGCCGCGCATATTATAGTAGCTATCGTGCACGCTCAGCTCGCACGTCCCTGCGCCATACTTTGCATTGATGAAGTCTGCCGCCGCTTGCAGGAGCGCCTTTTTCTGCTCGAATTTCGTTCTATCATGGTCGCGGACAATATAGCGAAGCGTCGATTCCTCGACCTCGCCCGCCATATCCGTCAGGTGAATGAATCCCTCGTAGCCATCGGTGTATTCAGGCTTCTGCGCCGCAGGGAGAAGCGACTGGAACTCCATCGCGATATACTGCGAGTTGATCATCTTGTCCTTTGCAGAACCAGGGTGGATATTGCGTCCGTGAAAGACCACCTTTGCGCCCGCCGCATTGAAATTCTCGTATTCGATCTCACCGATCGGACCGCCATCGGCGGTGTAAGCATAATCCGCACCAAAGCCCTTGACATCGAAGCGATCCGCGCCACGTCCGATCTCTTCATCGGGGGTGAACGCGATCTTGAGCGTCGCGTGCGCACAGCGCGCGGTGGTGATAAACTGCGCCGCCGTCATGATCTCAGCAATGCCCGCCTTGTCATCTGCGCCCAGAAGTGTCGTGCCGTCGGTCACGATCAGGTGCTTGCCGATGTGATCTTTCAGCGCAGGATACTCGCTTTCGCGCAGGAAAATGCCCTTTTCCGCATTCAGGCAGATATCCCCGCCTGTATATTCGACGACTTTTGCCTTGATGTCCGCGCCAGAAGCGTCGGGCGCGGTATCCATGTGCGCGATCAGACCGATCACGGGCAGGTTCGGATTTCCCTCCACCGTGCCGTAAACATAGCCATTTTCATCCATATGCGCATCAGCGATGCCGAGCGCAAGCATTTCTTCCACCAGCGCCTCGGCAAGCTTCTTCTGCTTGGCGGTCGAGGGGCAGGTTTCGGAAAATTCATCCGACTGCGTATCGAACGATACATAGCGCAAGAAGCGCTCCTTTACCGTTTCCATATTCATTCTCCTTACATTCGTATTCCAGATGCAAAATGTGCCGCCGCAAATGCGGCGGCACGTGACCTTAGTTTGCAGCTTTCACGAGCTCAGCGGTATCCTGAGCGATCATCAGCTCTTCATTCGTGGGGATGACCCACACAGTGACCTTGGAATCATCGGTAGAAATGATGGCTTCCTTGCCACGGATATTGTTCTTCTCGGGGTCGATCTTCACACCGAGGAACTCCAGGCCCTCGCAGATGCGCGCGCGCATAGAGCCAGAGTTCTCGCCCACGCCAGCGGTGAACACGAGGCAGTCAAGACCGCCCAGCGCTGCTGCGTAAGAGCCGATATACTTGCGCACCTCGTAAGCGAACTTATCGAGCGCAAGGGTGCAATCCTCATTGCCCTCTGCCGCGCCGTTCTCGATGTCACGGAAGTCGGAGGAAACGCCAGAGAGCGCCAGCACGCCAGACTTCTTGTTGAGCATATTCAGCGCCTCATCTGCGCTCATGCCGTACTTATTCATCACGAACTGCACAACTGCGGGATCGAGGTCGCCAGAGCGCGTGCCCATGGGAACACCTGCCAGCGGGGTCAGACCCATGGAGGTATCCTGGCACTTGCCGCCAGCAACTGCGGACATGGAAGAGCCATTGCCGAGGTGGCAGTTGACGAGCTTGATATCCTTCGTGCCCATCAGCTCGCAAGCGCGCTTCGTGACATACTTGTGGGAAGTGCCATGGAAGCCGTAGCGGCGGATGGAATCGTTCTTGTAGTACTCCGTGGGGATGGCGTAGCGGTAAGCCTTCGGGGGCATGGTCATATGGAACGCGGTGTCAAACACAGCGACCTGCGGGGTCTTGGGCATGACTGCCTGACAAGCGCGGATGCCCATCAGGTTTGCGGGGTTGTGGAGCGGGCCGAGGGGGATGCACTTCTCGATCGCGGCGATGACCTCATCATTGATGATGCAGGAATCGAAGAACTCCATGCCGCCGTGCAGGACGCGGTGACCGACAGCGTCGATCTCGTCGGTGGAAGCGATCACGCCGTCCACAGGGTCAACGAGGATGTCGAGCGTTGCAGCGATCGCCTCGGAGTGGGTGGGCATAGGAATGTCCTTAACGACCTTCTTGCCATTCGCATTGTGGTTCAGGCGGCCATCGATGCCGATGCGCTCGCAAAGACCCTTTGCGGATACTACGCCCGTATCGGGATCCATCAGCTGATACTTCAGCGAAGAAGAGCCCGCGTTGATGATCAAAATGTTCATTGGGAATGCCTCCTAAAATAATTGTTTGAATTTCTGGCGCTTTGTGATATAATAGCCATACTGAGCTTATTATAGTTCATTTTTCGGAATTTCTCAACCCCTATATAGAAAAAATCTGCAAAAGGAGGGACTTTTTTGAAAATCATTGGCGTGATATGCGAGTATAACCCGCTCCATCGGGGGCACGCGAAGCAGCTCGCGCACATTCGTGCGCAATTTCCCGACTGCGCGATCGTTGCGCTGATGAGCGGAAACTTCGTTCAGCGGGGTGCGCCCGCCATTTTGGACAAGTCCCTGCGTGCACAGGCGGCGGTCGCGTGTGGCGCGGATCTCGTGCTCGAACTTCCCGTGACGTATGCGCTTTCCTCTGCCGAGGGTTTCGCCGCGGGCGCTGTGCGCATCCTCGCCCCCATTTGCACGCACCTTTGCTTTGGCTGTGAAACAGGCGATGCTGATTCGCTCATGGACACGGCACGTGCGCTCTGCGACCCAGATTTTCCCCCGCTCCTGCGTGACAGCCTGTCCCGTGGCATCTCTTTTCCCGCCGCACGCGCTGAGGCGCTTGCCAAAATGGGGCTCTCGTCCGCGCTTCTGACCCAGCCGAACGACATTCTCGCCGTGGAATACTGCAAGGCGATCCTTGCGCAGGATGCCCCGCTCGTCCCGCTCCCCATCCATCGCGAGGGCGCATACCACGCCACCATCGCCGATGAACACCACCCCTCTGCAACTGCCGTGCGCGCGCGTATGCTGCGCGGTGAGCCCTACGATGCCTTTCTACCCGAGCCCGCCGCCGCGATCTTTGCTGGCGCACCGCTCCACGCCCTCGCCGCAGGCGAGCGCATGATCCTCGCACGGCTTCGCACGATGACAGACGACGAATTTGAAGCGCTCCCCTACGGCTCGGAGGGGCTCTGGCGCAAGCTCATGCACGCAAGTCGGCGCGAGGCAACACTTGAACAGATCATCGCCGCCACAAAATCCAAGCGCTATACCCGCACGCGCATTGACCGCATGGTGATGTGCGCCACGCTCGGTACTACGGAAGAAATGCGCACCACACCCGCACCATATACGCGCGTGCTGGCGCTAAACGACCGCGGGCGCGCCGTATTGAAGCAAGCAAAACAGTATGCCACTTTCTTAAACGCAGGCGAACCCTCTTGCGATCCCTATTGGGCACTCGAGCAACGCTCTGGCGCGCTATATTCCCTTTTCTGCATCGACAGCATCGGAAAACCCGATGTAGAATCCAAACAAAGAATTTTTTATCAAGGAGAAAACAGATAAAATGCGTTCCCTTTTCCGCGAACTTTCCCCCGCATCCTGCCTTATCGCCTTTTTCAGCGCCGCCTTTCAGGCATTCGGTATGTATAACATCCACGCCCTTGCGGGCGTGACTGAGGGTGGCATTTTTGGGCTCATCCTACTGCTCGACCACCACTTCCATATTTCCCCCTCCATTTCGAGCATCGTGCTCAACGGCATTTGCTATTTTCTCGGCTGGCGCACGCTCGGCAAAACATTTATCGCCTATTCCGTCATCGCGACAGCTGGCTACTCCGCGTGCTATGCCATATGCGAGTGCTTCCCGCCACTTTTTCCCGCCATCGCGGAGCTTCCGCTCCTTGCCGCCATCCTCGGCGCGCTTTTCATTGGCATCGGTGCAGGACTTTGCGTCCGCATTGGTGGTGCGACGAGTGGCGACGATGCGCTTTCCATGAGCCTGAGCGCCATCCTCAAGCAGCCCATCGAGCGCATCTATCTTGTCAGCGATCTGAGCGTGCTTGCGCTTTCGCTCACCTATATCCCCCTGCGGCGCATCGGCTATTCTCTGCTCACCGTGCTGATTTCTGGGCAGATCATCGGACTGATCCAGAAATGCAAGCGCCCAAAAATTTAATTCAAAAAAGCATCCGTACCACATGGCACGGATGCTTTTCGCTTATTGACCGCATTGACAGCCGCGATCCATCTGTCCACTGCCGTCATCACAGTTTCTGGGGGAGAATTGCCGCGCAGGGAATGGGATGCGGCTGAACATTTCGCACGGATCTTCCGCGCAGGCAGGACTGTCACAGCATTCTTTGGTCGGCAAGCTATAATCGAGCACGTTCACCACGAGCTGTGCTTCCCGCTCCAGACGAATGATCGAGAACTGCCCCAGCGTCACAAAGAGCTGTCTTTGCACGCCGCTGATCACGATATCCTCATCAAACTGCGCGCGGATAGGATCAGGGATCTGTACAGGTGTCGTTTCGGCGCATTCGCAGATGTCCTTGACCTTGGAACTGAGCACCATGGGATCTAGCACCTCGACGATCGCCGTCGGGCGGTTCGTCGTCCGCAAGGTCGGTGCATCCTGCGCAAGCAGGGGCATCGTGCTCGTGAAGATGTGGGCACTGCTGTCCTCACCGCACAAGACGGCGCGCTTGGAAAAGACCGCAAGCCCGCTGAGCGTCACAGGCCGTGCGATGCCCACCACCGCATCGGCAATCACGCGATAGAAGAACGTCACATCGATACAGTAGTGGTTTCTGTCGAACGCCACGGGCGCGACCTCGACGTTGGCATACAGTAGCTCGGCGGAGCGCACGCGTGCATTCGGCACAGCCTCGAGTTGTGCCTGTGAACTGGTGGTTAAGTAAACGCGCAGATCCTCGATACAGTCCTTATCACGGCAGGAATCCGTGATCTTTCGGGTGTGAATGGCCATTGTGTCCAGACATTCAGCCATTTGGATACCTCCTAAAAGCGGTTTGAGCAATAAGCAAACGCTTATAGGACAGTTTATGCAAGTCTTTCGCGAAAGTGCGAACAAAAACCTCGCCCGTGTGCCGTCTGTCACAAATCGCGCATAGCAAAAACTTGGCTCTCCCTTTGGAAGAGCCAAGCGGTGCACTTGCACGTATTTTTTACCAGCTAAAGCTGTATTTCGTCTCTGAATGGTACTTTTCGCCCGCCTTGACGAAAGGCTGTTTCCACTCTGGGTGGTTCACCGAATCGGGGAAAAACTGCGTTTCGAGCGCCACGCCGCTACGCTTGCCGTAGTGAACGCCGTTCTTGCCCATATCGTCGAGGAAATTGCCCGTGTAGACCTGAATGCCAGGGCAGTCCGTCTCGATGGACATCGTGCGTCCCGAGCGCGGGTCGTGCAGGATCGCACAGGGTGCGCAGAATACCTCCCAGTTGTGATCGTAGCCATTTTGCAGTTTCAGCGATTCGTAATCTTCGCCGATCTCCTTGCAGAGCGCTTTTGGCATACGGAAATCCATCGGCGTGCCCGCGACATCGCGCAGTTCTCCCGTCGGGATATTCTCGCTATTGGATACAGTGACGAAGCGTGCGGGCATCGTAAGCACCTGCTCCATCGCCGCGTCCACCTGCTCATGACCTGCGAGGTTAAAATAGCTGTGATTGGTCAGGTTAAACACCGTATCGCTATCCGCCACGGCATCATAGGTGATACTGAGCGTCGCAGGTGCTTCCAGAGCATAGGTCACGCAGATCACCGCATTGCCAGGGAAGCCCTGATCGCCATCGGGGCTGTCAAGGCGCAGACGGATGGCGCGGTCTGTGTGCATTTCCACCTGCCACAGGCGGGTATTCATCCCATTGGGACCAGAATGGAGATTGTTGCGGTTATCGTTGTGGGTAAGCTCGATCATGCGTCCGTCGAGCGGGAACGTCGCACCGCCGATGCGGTTTGCATTGCGTCCGACCGTCGCACCAAGGCAAGAGCCACCGGGGTAATAGCCAGACACATCGTCACAACCGAGCACCACGTCTGCGTTGTGCCCATCGCGGTCTGGTACGAGCAGACGCACGAGTGCCGCACCATAATTTGTGATCGATGCCGTGATGCTACCACAAGATATCGTGTAGAGCTGTGCTTCCTCTCCCGAGGGAGTAACGCCGAATTTTTCTTTCACGGGAATATCTCCTTTCATTTTTCGCACCAAAAGGGAAAATCTGGTTTGCGCGCGCTTTGCTTAGATTATACTATATTCTATCACCACTTTCAACTCTTTCTTTCCTTCTTTGCGCAAAAATAAGAACTTTCTTCCGCGCCATATACCGCACAGGAAAACCGACAAATCGCAAACTTTTGACAGGTTACAATTTGACATACTATATTTTGTGCTTACCTATTGACAAAACCACAATATGTAGTATAATGTTCTGGACAAGAAAATTCAGCGCGCACCATCGCGCAAAGGAGGAGACCATTTATGAAGATCATAAAGAGAAACGGCGCAGAAGCCGTATTTGATATCGAAAAGATCGTCATGGCCGTTACCAAAGCGAACGCCGCCGTGAACGAAAGCGTCCGCATGACCCCTCTGCAGATCCAGCGCATCTCTCAGAACGTGGAGATCACCTGCGAGGAGATGGGCAGAAGCCCCTCCGTCGAAGAAATTCAGGACATGGTCGAAAAAGCGATCATGGCGCACGGCGCATTTGAAGTCGCCAAGGAGTACATCACCTACCGCTACACCCGTAGCCTCCTGCGCCAGTCGAACACCACCGACGACCGCATTCTCAGCCTCATCGAGTGCAACAACGAAGAGGTAAAGCAGGAAAACGCCAACAAAAACCCCACCATCAACGCCGTTCAGCGCGACTATATGGCGGGCGAGGTTTCAAAAGACCTGACCAGACGTCTGCTTT
>CAZVJJ010000025.1:0-22376 GCA_964627295.1 uncultured Oscillospiraceae bacterium
GCCACGCTCCGCACCTCCTTCCTTTGATTTTAATAGTGTTGATTTTGGGCAGTTTTGCCACCTGTACGCCTCTGTCGCTCTCCCCATGGAAAAACACCCATGCCCCTTGCGGAACGGAGAATACAGAGAAATAAACGGCGATTTTTCCACCCTAAACGCAACACTTTTGATAGGGTGGTATGGGTATAGAAAAAGGCGACTGTTTTTCAACAATCGCCTCAAATTTATGGTTCAATTATGAAGTTACAAGCAAGAAAATCTGTTGCCCGAAAGCCGAAAACCGTTGATATCACTGCGTTTTTCAAAAAGTTCTGTATCGCCACTCGTACCAAAAAGAAAAGTCGCGCAAGCGGCTTTTTCTTTTTGTTCTCTTCCCTCTTCACTTTTCACTCTTCACTTTTCTCTTGATCTCCCGCGCGACTTTTCCAGAGAAGAAATAATAGAGAAGAGAGAAGAACTGCTTCCCCATGTGAAATGCCTGCGGGCGTGAGGGGATCAATTTCATTTCACTTTCTGCGAAAGCAGAAAATTTCACATATTTGATATTGCAATTTAGGAATTGAATATTCAAAATAAGAATGATATAATTCAACTAGTAATTTCAATATTACAAGCTTGGTTCGGGGTGAACATTTATGAAAACGAAGATTACTGTGCAAGGCGATACGTTGGAGTGGTTATATTCTCCCGACTGGGAATACCACGACTATGGCGACTGCAAGCGGTATTTGCAAATGCTCCTGCCTTACAAAAAAGAATGGGAAGAAAACGAGAAGTTTCCTTTAATTCTCTTTATCCCCGGCTCGGCATGGCTCAAGCAGGAGGTGTACAACGACATACCGAAATTGACAATGCTTGCCAAACGAGGGTTTGCCGTTGCTGTGTTGCAGTACAGGGAAGCAAATATTGCAAGATTTCCTGCTCAAGTTGAAGATGTTGCAAACGCAATTCGCTTTTTGCAAAAGAAATCTTTTGAATTCCATTTTGATATGAGTTCATTTTTCTTAATGGGCAATTCTTCTGGTGGGCACATTGCAATGATGGCTGTATTGTTAAATGCAAACGGTCTTTGTGACCCGTTCCCCATGCCCAATGGCGTTATCTGCCAATGTGGTTCAACCGATATTCTGATTTGTGCGGAAGCTCCGCTTCCGCCATGGATGCATATCCGCCCTTCTGCTTTACTACTGGGTGTAGACTCTATCGAAGAGAATAAAGAATGTGCCGAAAAAACTTCCTGTTGCAAGCATATCCATAAAGGCATCACTTTGCCCCCGATTTTACTCATGCATAGTGATCACGACCCGATCGTATCTGTAAAAAACAGCCGAACGCTGTATGAAAAGCTCTCAGAAACCGGTCATGAAGTTGACTACTATGAGCTTCAGAATAATGCATCGCATTGCGGTGCAACTTATTTTAGCAAGCCGATCATCGATATCGTTGAAAACTTTATTAAAAAGAACAGATAAAAAACAGGAGCAATCGCCGAACCGAGGTGTTAAGATGTTAATGAACGACAACGAATATCTTGACTTGGTGCAAAATATCAAGCAGGAAATTCAGCACGCACAGTATAAGGCAGCTTTGAGCGTAAACAAGGAGCTGATCGCTCTGTACTACAACATCGGTCAGATGATCAACGCGCACAAAACTTGGGGCAGCAAATTTATTGAAAACCTTGCCGCCGATATTAAGCTGTCTTTCCCCAATGCAAAGGGATATTCCGTGCGAAATCTGAAATATATGGCAAAATTTGCGGCGACTTATCCTGATGCAGAATTTGTGCAACAGGCTGTTGCACAAATTCCGTGGTCACACAATGTGGCAATTTTGAAATCACCTTGCTTCGTTACAAAAGCCCCAGATGGTACACAGAAAAATACCATCTGGGGCTTAAAATATCCACATTTTCAGAACTGCGCGATCGGGGAAATTCGCATCTCATCGCGTTTAGGTTTTTTTCACGAACTTTTCCTTGCATTTTGGGCACGTGATACTGATTTTGCCCTTGCCGCGGGGGACGCGGACTCTTTGGCGGCAGCGGGGGCAGTTGAAATAGCGGTGATCACGATCCTTGAACTGGTCGAAAAGGCGCAGAAAACGGCGATTTTCCTCGTAGCGCTTATAGGTATTGCGCGAGAGGATGCGCAAGATCGCGACGATCATCAGCGCGTAAGAAATGCATATGACCACCGCCCACGGGGTCGGCGAATCGATAAACGTTGTAATGAGCGTGAGCACGAGCGACACGCAGAGCATCACCATGCCGAGCTGATCTGTTCCGTAGCGCCCCGCGGCAAAGCGACGCAGCGCGGCGGTGCACCGCGCACCGAACTGCCGCAGCCATTTGCCAAATCCATTCATAAAAAGACCACCTAAAAAATCGAGTTACCCCTATTATATTGCAAATTGCGCCGAATGCAACGCCCAGCGGGCAATGTTTACGGATTGTTTAAGATTTTATAAAGATGCACTTTCCATCAAATCCCCCTTGGCGTGGCGCGAAAAATATGCTATACTGTCGGAAAAACCACAAAGGAGCGACACGATGGACTCTGCTATGAAAACTGCATCGCGCCTGACGCGCTTTCTTGCGGTGCTTTGCGCCCTCTGCGCGATCACCGCGCTCGTCATGGTGCTTGTCTGCCTGCCGCACCTGCTTGCGCAGGACGATGCACCCGCGTCTGTGACCGACACGAACCCGACAGAAGTATCCACCGAGCCAGCGCAGGACGAGACTGAGGCGACCGAGGCAACGCTTGCGCCCCCTGCGCCAAATCCGTTCGGCGCGAACGATTTTCAGTATGACCGCCGCAATTTCCTGCATTGCACCGAAGCGCGCACCATCGCGGGCATCGATGTTTCGTCCTATCAGGGCGAGCCCGACTGGCAGAAAGTCGCCGACTATGGTGTGGAATTTGCCATGATCCGCGTCGGTCTGCGTGGCTATGGCACGGGCAAGCTGAAAGAAGACCCCACCGCGCGCTACAATCTTGCGGGCGCGGCGGAAGCGGGCATCGCTGTGGGCGTGTACATATTCTCGCAGGCAACGAACCCCGAGGAAGCTGCGGAGGAGGCATACTTCCTGCTCGATATCATCAAGGACTATTCGATCACAATGCCAGTCGTGTTCGACTGGGAGCAGGTCTCAGCCGACGACGCGCGCACCGCGAACATGGACAAGGAAACGCTCACGGCGTGCACGCTCGAATTTTGCCGCATCATCGAAGAGGCAGGCTATCAGCCGATGGTCTACTTCAATCGCCATCAGGCGGCGGAGCTTCTGGATCTTGCCCAGCTCACGGACTATCCGTTCTGGCTCGCGGCGTATAATGACCGTATGTATTTTTCCAGCCGCTTCCAGATGTGGCAGTACACCGATTCGGGTCGCATCCCTGGGATCGAGGGAAAAGTAGACCTCGATATGTGGTTCGTCGAAGAATGAGGGAGGGCACGCTATGATCTTACCGTTTTGCCATTCGGCAGAGGCGGCGCTTCCTGAGCCGCCCGAATTTATCCCGCCCACGCAGGAAGAAACATTTGCCCGCCGCGCGCGCCGACGCGCCGTGGTCAGCACACTTCTGGCACTTTTGATGCTGCTTGCCGCTGTCGCGGTATGCATTCTTGCCTACCGCGCCCGTCAGGAGCAGATCGATGCCTATCACGCCGCCGCACAGGCGCTTGCCGCGCGCGATTACGAAAGCGCCCTTGCGCAATTTGACGCTTTGGAAGATTTTTCCGATGCCCCCGCGCAGGCGCAGAAGCTCCGCGACCTGCAAACTGGCTACGACGAGGCACACGCCTTGCTCGAGCGCCGCGCATTTGACGATGCTATCGATGCCTTCGCCGCGCTGGGGAGCTATCGCGACAGCGAAAACTACGCCCGCTTTGAAGTCGGCTATCAGCGCGCGCTTTACCGTATGCAGAGCGCCGAAAATGGCGACGCGGATGCATGGCGCGCCCTATGGGACGCAGATGAAAGCGTCGGCTATGCCGAAAGCGCGGTAACTTACGATCTTTACACCGCCGCCGCAGAGGAATTCTCCGCGCTTGGTGACTACCGCGACAGCGCCGCGCGTGCAAGCGCGTGCCGCCTCGCCATCGGGTGCGCGCTGATCGATTGGGGCGAATATGACGAGGCACTTGCCTGCCTGTCCTACCTGAACGAAGCGGATACCGCAACCCTTTGGGCGTGCTACGATGATGCCTGCGCCGACCGCGCATTCTTGACCGCCGTATGCGATGCGCTTGCCCTCTGGGCAGATGGCGATGCGCAGACGGCGCGGGAGACGCTTGCACCGTTTGCAGGGAAGACCTTCCACGACGAAGGGCTCGGCTCGCTGTGCGAAGATGTGCGCGCCGCGCTGGACATCGCGGTGAATGCCGTGAGCGAAAGCGGCACGATCCGCGACTATACTGCGCACCATTACGCCACGCTCCGCCTTTACACCGCCGCACAACTCCTGCACGACAACCACGGCGCATTTGCCGAGGATGAAGCCCTCTGCGCGCGCCTGCTCGGCAAGACGGAGCACGCATTCGGGCTGTACGCCGCAGAAAAATGCCTGCGCGACTGGTCGCAGAGCGCTGAAATAGAGCGCGACAAGGAGAAGCGCTACTGCCTGAATTTCGATAACACGACCGATTACACTATCACGCTCCACATCTCCGTGACCCTCTCCGACGATGCCGCCGTCACCCTCTCTTCCGACGAGCTCACCGTCACAGTAAAACCCAACGAAAGCGTGCGCATCTTCCGCAGTAAAGAGCTCCCCCATAGCTGGAACGTCACATGGGAAGTCCTCGACGTTTCTAAATAATGCCAAACAAAAAGCGTGCCCATCACGGCACGCTTTTTTTCGCACAATTTACCGATTTTGACTGTAGGGTGGGGGTATACCCCCACCGACGCAGTATCGATATCTGGGCGGTCTGTTTGATGGAATATCCTCGATAACTGAGGAAAGCCTTCTCCCCAAGGAGAAGGTGGCACGGCGAAGCCGTGACGGATGTGGGGTTACCGCAGTACGTATACCGCAACTGCTTCCGAATATCCGACGTTGCTTCCCCACATCAGTCACAAAAAATCGAATGGATTTTTTGTGACAGCTTCTCCCCGAGGAGAAGCCTTTGGTGGTCGTCGGCAAATTGTGCGAAAAACGCGCACTTCCATTGTCGAAACGTTGCTTCTCCCCGAGGGGAAGGCTTTTTTAGAGAAAAGTGAAGAATGAAGAGGGAAGAGAGAATAGAAAAAGGGGACGGCGAGGCGTCCCCTTGGGGTATTATTTGTAACCTTCGTATTCAGCGAGGATCTGCTGATAGATCTCGGGATAATTTTCCTGCATCCAGCGGATCGTATTTTCGCTACAGGAGTAGACATTCAATCCGTAATGCCGTCCAGTGGAATAGTCGTTGCGATATACGTAGGTGACCCCTTCTGCGGAAATATCGCCATACTTATTCTCTATTTCCTCAGGGTAAGGCAGAGTAAAATCGATGTAGAAGCCATTAGAGCAGTCATCGTCATGGAACGTCCAGTAATTTGCCAGATGTCCCGCCTTTGCATCGGCAAAGAGCGCCTGCACAAGGGAGATCATCTGCTCCGTCGTGCTCTCCACCCACTCGCCGTTGATGCAGAACGCTTGCACATTCTGAGCAAATTCGATGAATTCCGATTCTTCTTCCATTGCAAACAGGGTCTTGGGATCGTTGAAGAAGCGCGAGAGGATCTTTCCCGATTCTTCCTGCGCGACGCAGGTATAATAACGGTTTACATAACTACCATCTTTCAAGCGGTAGCTGAGGGTATAAGCCATCGTGGAAAGGCGCTCACCGCTTGCAGGATCGTAGCGAATGATCGTATTTTCGTCGAGCCGCTGCTCCAGCGCGAGTTCATGCAGATGCAGGACGCGCGTGATCTCGGCATCGGTCGTGGCGACAGCGCGATCCCCGCCCCAGATATTCGTTGCGCTGACATTCTGCGCATTCGTGCGGTTATAGGGCAGGATCACGACCGCTTCGATCTCATTGGCATCGGGCATCCGCGTTTCGATGCCCGCGGGGTCGAGCGCGGTGATGCCCATAGTGATCGCAAGCCCTACGATCACGGCGGCACAGCCGCCCACATTGCGGATCGACCAGACGCGCGTCGTGCGCGTAAGGAGCATCTTTCCTGTAAAGAAGCCGATGATCAGCCCGCAGAAGAGGAAGACATATGCGATCGGTTCATCCGTTCCAAGGAAAAGCTCGGGCACGAGGTAGCCGAAGATCCCCACAGCGAGGGTATAGATCACGAGGAAGATCGGTTCAAGCACGCGCACGGCGAGGAAATCGCCCGCGCATTCGAGCGCGCGTCTGCGGTAGAGCAGGAGCGACACGACGAGCAGCACCGCGCCGACGGCGGCATAGATCCCGAGCATTTGCCAAGTTTCATCAAGCGCGAATTTGCCGATATAGCTCGTTTCGGTTATGTATTCGCGCCAACAGCTTACGTAGTCACCGTCACACATGGCATACACGGGGCAGAGGGCGAAAAACGGCGCAGTCCATGTCTTTACGCCGAAAAGCAGCGGCGTGAGGAATACCTCGGTGAGCGCATAGGCGAGCATCGAGGCGAAATTTACGATGCCATAGCAGCACGCCATGGCGAGGCGATTGCCCGCGAGGAACGCCGCAAGCACGGCGATGCCGAAAAAGGCGAGGTAGCTCAGATTCGCACACGCAAACCACAAAAGCGCGATCTGCCAGCCGTTTGCAAAGTACGAGTAGAACGAGAGCGGTAGCGTCAGCACGAGCATCGCAAGCGTGGGCAGGAGGGAAAAGAGCAGTCCCGTGAGCACATTCGTTGCATAGTAGCTCTCGCGGCGCATCGGCATGGCGTGCATGGCATTGCACATACGCGTGTTATACAGGTCGCCGAAGAGCATCTGCGCGACAATGAGCGCATAACAGAGATTCACGAGGACGATGATTTTCATCGATTCGGCAAGATTGTCGAGGAAATGATAGGTAACGCCCGATTCTGTCAGGAGCATCGTGCCCAGAAACAGGCAGATGCTATACAGCACCCACACGGGAGCGTAGCGCGTGAAATTCTTGCGCAGGAGCGTGGGATTACAGAACGATTTGCTTGACTTCATAGTTCACACCTCCCAGTTCATAGATGAAGATTTCCTCAAGGGAGAGGGGCAGAATGTCGTAGTACGTCAGATCAGCTGCGCCAAGGCATTTGCCGATGGCATCGGCATCTCCGCGGACGATCAGCGTGCGCAGGCGACCAGATGTGCTCTCGTGCAGGATATCGAGACCCTCGGGGGCTTCGCCGACGAGCTGGACCTTGTGCGTTGCGCCCTGCATATCGGCAAGGGAGCGCTCAAGGAGCATTTTTCCGTGATCCATGATGCCCACATAGTCACAGATATCTTCAAGCTCACGCAGATTGTGGCTCGAAATGAGCACCGTCGTGCCGCGCTCGGCAACATCGCTCAAGATCAAGCTCCAAACCTGCCGCCGCATAACGGGGTCAAGTCCATCCACGGGCTCGTCGAGGATCATCACATCGGGGCGGGTGCAGATGGTCAGGTGGAACGCCGCCTGCTTCTGCATACCTTTAGAAAAGCGACGGATGGGACTTTTGCGCGGAAGATCGAATACCTCGTAAAGCCGCTCGAAAAGCGCATCGTCAAATTTGGGGTACATTCCTTTATAAAATGCGCGCATATCCTCAAGCGTTGCCGAGGGGAAGTAGAACACATCGTCAGGAATGCAACCGATGCGCATTTTTGCCTCGGAATTTTCGTAGATGGGCGCGCCATCCATCGTCACTTCGCCGCTGTCCTGACGGTAAACGCCGATCAGATGGCGGATCGCGGTGGATTTTCCCGCGCCGTTCGGACCGACGAGACCATAAACCGCACCTTTCGGCACGTGCATGGTCAAATCGTCAAGCGCTTTGAATGCGCCGAATGTTTTCGTCACGTTTTTCATTGCAAGCATATTATGCATCCTCCTTTCGGATGTGTGCCGCGAGCTGCGCGCGGGTCAAACCAAGTGATTCGAGTGTGCAGACCGTCTCGTCAAGGACGCACAGAAGCCGTTCGCGCTCCCGCGCCTGCGTATCTGCCGCGGCAGATACGAAACAGCCCTTTCCAGGGACGGTCGCGATCCAGCCCTCCGCTTCCAATTCGCGGTAGGCACGCTGGAGCGTGTTGGGATTGATGGCGAGGGTCGCCGCAAGCTCACGCACCGATGGCAGGCGTTCGCCCGTGAGCAGCAGCCCCGAAACGATCTGCTCGCGAATGCCGTCGATGATCTGCTTGTAGATCGGCCGTGCATCGCGATAGTCCAAATGAACCATGGGACACCTCCTTTTGTCTTGCTTAACTGTACTACCTGTACTAGCACAGTTAGTGTAACATATGTAGAAACGCTTGTCAAGATGGAATGATTTAAGCTTTCTTTAAGACTGATTTCATACTGATTTCAAATTAAACTCTTTAAGTTTAATTTGAAAGACATCGCCTGTTGGCGCTGTCGATTGTGTGATTTTCGGAATAGAAAATCACACAATCCCGTCTCATATGATCTTCATATTAAAAACTTCAATCCTTTTGGATTGAAGTTTTTAATTGAATATCAGTATCAAATTGAACTATTTCTGCACTTGCCGCCGTCTTTCTGCTTCTCGCTCGGCTCGATAAGCAAAAAAGTAACCGCCGAGCGTTCAAACTGGGCGGTTACTTCTTGTAACGAAAACGGGGGGCTGACCGTCTATCGATAGTAGCCTCTTCTATATTTAATAAAGGACATTTTGCGATCCTGCCAAGGGAATGATCCGCATTTGCGGTGCGTTATGCCTGATTGAATGCGGCGGGGTCGAAGGTGATGACGACGTAATAGGTCATACCGCCGAGGTCGTTGAGAGCTTTTTCGAGGGAGTGGCGGATGGCTTCCTCCTCGCCGCAGAGGTCGGTGGGGAGTGCGACATCGAAAATGAGGTTCGTATGTCCATTTCCAGGGACCATGCGGAAATCGTGGATGCTCAGGCGCGGGTCTTTCACCTGCAAAATGTGCATCACAAGACTGCGCATACGGTCAAGCTCGGGGTCGCCGACCACGACGGGGTCGTAGTGGATGACAAGGTGCACGCCGTATTTTTCCAGACTTTCGCGCTCCAGATCGTCGATCAGCTCATGGCATTGCAGGGGGTCTTCATTCTTATCCATCTCCACATGGATGCTCGCAAAGCGCTGACCTGGACCATAATCGTGCACCATCAAGTCGTGATAGCCGAGTACTTTCGGGCAGGTGCGGATGAGCGCGATGAGATTTGCGCGCATGGCAGGGTCAGCATTTTCGCCCAGAAGCGGGGAGATGGTCTCTTTGGCAAGATTCCAGCCGCTCACGAGGATGAACGCCGCGACGGCGAAGCCCACGAAGCCATCGATATGCACCTTGGTGAAATGCTCAATGAGCATCGCGATCAAAACGGCGGCGGTGGAAATGCAGTCGTTACGGCTGTCAGCGGCGGTGGCTAGGAGCGCAGACGAATCGATCATGCGCCCGAGTCTCGTGTTGAACAGGCTCAGCCAGAGCTTCACCGCGATCGATGCGGCAAGCACGACGATGGCGGCGACGGAAAAGCTCACATCGCTCGGGGAGAAGATCTTTTCGACCGAGGTCTTTGCCAGCTCGAACCCGATCACGAGGATCATGGCGGCGACGGCAAGCGCCGAAAGGTACTCATAGCGCGCATGGCCATAGGGGTGCTCCTCGTCGGCGGGCTTTTCGGAAAGGCGGAAGCCCAGAAGCGTCACGATGGAGCTGGAAGCATCGGTCAAGTTGTTCATTGCGTCCGCGGTGATGGACACCGAGCCTGTCAGCGTACCGACGAGCAGCTTAAAGGCGAAGAGGATGAGGTTGCACACGATCCCGACGATGCCTGAAAGCGTGCCAACGCTGGTGCGCGTTTTCGGGTCGTTCGCATCCTTGGGGAGAAAGAGTTTGAGAAGAATGTTTGTCATGGTAGCCTCCTTGCTGAAAATGCCAAAAAATTCATAAAATGCGCAAAACTCGCCCCAAATTGCGTGATTTTGCAACTCTACCCGCAGTAGAACGGCGAATTCTACCATCAGGAGGGCAGTAGGGCGGGTGGTGTAGTGTGACTTTTCTGCCCTCGTACACTATAATGAAGGACAGATTTGATCATGACTGCCATTATAACGCATCTGACCTGCGTTAGTCCAGTCTAATTTCGTTATATTACATAAGGAGAAGCCCTATGAACCGTTTTCAAATTTTTACCGATTCCTGCTGTGATTTCCCCACCGATATGTATGCCACGCTCAACGTGACCGTCGTCCCGCTGACGCTCGAATATCGCGGTGAGCTTCAGGACGACCGCAACGATGATTCGTTAAAGGCGCTTTACGACGGATTGCGCGCGGGCGAAAGCGCGCATACCTCTGCCGTCAACCCCGTCCGCTGGGGCTGTGCCATGGAAACCGCCCTTTCCGCAGGGGATGACGTGCTCGTGATCGCTTTTTCTTCGGGACTTTCCACCACTTATCAGTCTGCATCGATCGCGGCGGACGAACTTCGGGAAAAATATCCCGAGCGGAAGATCATCGTGATCGATTCTTTAAGCGCGTCGCTCGGCGAGGGATTGCTCGTGTGGTACGCCTGCCAGAAGCGCGACGCGGGGCTCTCGCTCGAAGAAGTTGCCGAGTGGGTCGAAAATAACAAGCTCCACCTTTGCCATTGGTTCACGGTGGACGATCTTATGTACCTCAAGCGCGGCGGTCGCGTGAGTGCGACGACGGCGCTCGTCGGCACGATGCTCCAGATCAAGCCCGTGATGCACATGGATAACGAGGGACACCTCGTCAACGTCACGAAAGCACGTGGCAGACGCGCTTCCATCGATGCCATTGCGAAAAAAGTTGCGGAACTTGGCGCGGGGTATGACAATTCGACCGTTTTCATCGTCCATGGCGACTGCCTCGAAGAGGCGCAGTATCTGGAATCCCTCCTGAAGACGCGCTATGGCGTGAAAAATACGCTCATCAGCTATGTCGGCGCGGTGATCGGATCGCATTCTGGTCCCGGCACGCTTTCGCTTTTCTTCCTTGGCGATCATCGCTGACAGAATTTGCCATTTCGCCAAAAAAGATGGCAAACCTGCAATTTGCAGTTGCTTTTTGTCTGGCGAGGGGCTATAATGAACAAAATGAGCGTGCGCTCACATCAAAAGGAGGAAACACTATGTCTAAAAAACCAGTTCTTGTCGTGATGGCGGCAGGCATGGGAAGCCGTTACGGCGGTTTGAAGCAGATCGATCCCGTGGGAAGCCACGGCGAGGCGATCCTTGACTACTCGATCTACGATGCGCATGAAGCTGGCTTCGAGACTGTTGTTATTATTATTAAAGAAGCGATCCGCAAGGATTTTATGGAGACCGTCGGCGCGCGCCTTGCCAATGCACCCGTTGAGATCCGCTATGCCTATCAGGAGCTGACGAAGCTCCCCGAGGGCTACGCCGTCCCCGCTGGACGCGTCAAGCCGTGGGGCACGAGCCACGCTGTTTTCTGCGCAAAGGATGCCATCGACGGCGCACCCTTTGCCGTGATCAATTCCGACGATTACTACGGAAAATCGGCATTTAAGGTCATTTACAACGCCCTTTCCAAGGCTTCCAATGGCGAAATGTTCGATTACTGCATGGTCGGCTATGCGCTCGGAAAGACCGTGACCGACAATGGCTCTGTCGCGCGCGGCGTCTGCGTCACGGATAACTGTGGCAATCTTACGGGCGTTACCGAGAGATTGCGCATCGAGAAGTACGAGGGTGGTATCCACTATACCGAGGATGGTGGCGAAAGCTGGGTCGATGTCCCCGCCGAAACGACCGTTTCCATGAATATGTGGGGCTTCACGCCGAGCTTCCTCGACGAACTGGGCGACCGTTTCCCCGCATTCCTCGACCGCGCCCTTGCTGAGAACCCCGAAAAGGGCGAGTACCTGCTCCCGTTCACCGTTCAGCAGCTTCTCGACGAGAAGAAAGCAACGGTCAAGGTGCTCACGAGCCCCGATAAGTGGTACGGCGTGACCTACGCCGCCGATAAGCCCCACGTCGTCGCCGCACTCAAAGCAATGACCGACGAGGGCAAATACCCCGCAACAGGCCTGTGGAAATAATGTCAAAAAAGCACGCTTCGGCGTGCTTTTTTTAGTTAAGTGCGCCGTTGGCGCGTGAAGTTTGCAATACAAGTGAAGTCGTCCTGCGGACGGTGAAGTTTCTGCGGAAGCGAGTAGTGCACTTTGCTTCACTTCGTGCGATCGCACGATACTTCACAGCGGTATCGCCGCTACTTCACTTGGCGATGCCAAACTTCACATAAAGCCATCACCTCCCACCGACGCACTTCCGACCTCCGCACGCTCGGGATCATCATGTAGGGACACCTGTCCTCAGGTGTCCGCCTACCGCAGTCACGATACGCAATCAAGTTCATTTTTCGCAGAATTTGACGTTTTGGACTGTAGGGTGGGGGTACACCCCACCGCCATGGAAATGCTCGTTTTTCGCACAATTTTGCGACGACAGCCAAAGGCTTCTCCTTGGGGAGAAGCTGTCACAAAAAATCTATTTGATTTTTTGTGACTGATGTGGGGGAAAACCTTGCAAATTTATGAAGCAGTCGCGCTATACGTACTGCGGTAGCCCCACATCCGTCACGGCTTTGCCGTGCCACCTTCTCCCCAAGGAGAAGGCTTTTTTTGTCATCGACGCTTGGTTCGATAAATCCGACCGTGCAGATATCGGAACTGCGTCGGTGGGGGTGTACCCCCACCCTACGATCAAAATCGGCAAATTGTTTGAAAAATGGGCAGGGTGCGCGAGGGAATGTGATTATGTTATGTCAACTCTTTTTTGACATAACATAAAAAGCTCCTCCGGTGTGGGAGGAGCTTTTGAGTTACGCATTGCTTAATTACGCTTCTTCACTTAGTTGCGTTTCTTCGCTTGATTTTGCTTGTTCGCTAGGTTGCGTTTCCTCGCTTGATGTTGCTTCTTCGTTTGGCTGAGGTTCTTCGGAATGGATTTGTTTTTGGGCGATTTGGTTTACATAAAGCTTACTGGGATCTGTGCCGATGAAGTGGATCGCGAGGAGGGCGACGACGGCGCAGAAGCAGCTGATACCCGCGAGGAGCTGGCTGACGCGGAACACGCCCCAGTAGAGGCTATCCATGCGCAACCCCTCGATCAAACAACGACCCAAACCGTACCACGCGCAATAGCCGAGGGCGATCTGGCCATCGTAGCGGCGCTTTTTCGACAGGAAATGCAACAGAAGAAAGCCCGCAAAATTCCACAGCGACTCATACAGGAACGTCGGATGATAATATTTCGTCACGCCCGTATAGCCATTCGTCAGTCCCATACGCAGGAAGCTCTCCGTTTCCGCACCGAATGCCTCGCGGTTGAAGAAATTGCCCCACCGACCGATGAATTGACCAATGAGAAAGCCCAGCGCCACGAGATCGAGCACCGCCCCGAGCTTCACGCGCTTGACGCGGCAAAAGACGATCACGCCAATGACTGCGCCGATCACGCCGCCATAAATGGCAAGTCCGCCCTCCCAGATGTAGAGCACTTTGATGGGGTCGGCGGCATAATCCGACCACTTGAAAATGCAATAGTATGCCCGCGCGCAGACGATCGCAAACGGTGTGACCCAGAGCACGCCATCGAGCAGGTCGTCCTCCTTGATGCCAAACTCCTTGGAGCGGTGCGAGGCATAGAGCACCGCGAGCATGAGACCGCAGGCGATGATGATGCCATAAAAATGGATCGTCAGCGGGCCGATGCTGATGCTCCGCGCAGGGTCTAGCTCCAGTCCCAATGCGGGAAAGGAAATCGTTGTATAACTATTCATGCAGAAACCTCCTCGTTCGGTTCGATCACCGCCATGGCACAGCGCTCCTGCGTAACATAGTTCGCAAGGAAATCGCAAAGCGCCTGCGGTGTGACCATTTGGTATAGCTCAGGGAATCGGAAATAGTCGAACCCAGAGTAATGATATGCGCAGATGCGGAAGCACGTGGAATCGAAGCTGTCCAGATCACGGATGCGCCGCCCGAGCGCACTGCGCTTCATGCGCTGGAACATCTCATCCGAAATACCCTCGGCGCTGATGCGCGCCGCCGCGTCCACGATCGCATCACGCACCTGTTCAGGTGCATCGCTGTCGCCCGAGCAAATAAGCATCGAGCAACCGTCGATCGCCTCGAACCCGCCACCGAATGCGGAATCGATCAGCCCGCTTTCGTACATTTGCAGGTAAAGCGACGAACTTTCGCCGAAAAGCGCTTCTGCCGCAAGGTCGGCAATGATCTCCTGCCGAATGCCCTCGTCGCCGTTGGGCACGCTGTCGCATTTGAACGCGATGGAGAACGTCGGCATTGCAACTTCCATCGTTTCGCGGCTGTAGGGCGTGCATACGCGCGGGGATTCTTCCCACGCGGCGCGCTTTTGCGCGACGGGATGGCGCTCACTTCCGAGCACGTCTTCGGCGATGCGCGTCACCTCGTCCACCTCTACATCCCCCACGACGCAGAGCATCATATTTCCGCTCGTATAAAATGCGCGGTGGCAAAGCGAAAGCAGTTCGGGCGTGATCGCGCGGATCGTCTCATGCGTGCCGAGGATGGGCACGCGCACGGGATGCTCGGAAAAGGTGTTTTGCATCAGGGTTTCAAAGATGCAGTTATCGGGCGTATCGAGGCTCATATCGATCTCCTGATCGATGATCCCGCGCTCTTTTTCGACGCTTTCGGGCGTAAAATAGGGCGTGGAGACGAATTCGAGCAAAAGGCGCAAACATTCGCGGAAATTCTCGGTGCAGGAGAAATAGTAGGCAGTCAGATCGTAGCTTGTAAAGGCATTCGTGATCGCGCCCATGGCGGCAAATTCCGCGGAAACATCTCGATCGTTTGGCATATCGAAGATCTTATGCTCCAGATAGTGCGCGATGCCCGCGGGGACGGTATGATGTGCGCCCTCAAAATCAAACTCGGTATGCATCGAGCCGAAATCGGTCACAAAATAGGCAAGCTTCTTGGAAAAGCCTTTGCGCGGGATCACCGCGACGGTCAGACCATTTTCCAGCGTGCCGAAATAGAGCGTTTCGTCAAGGTCTGGGTATGCAAGACGCTTCATTGTGTCACCCCTTTCAGGAAATAGGTGCTGTGGAGCGTGAGCGTATTCGCGGCGGCGACGACTTCCTCCACGCTGACCTGTGCGATCGCCTGCATATACGCATCGGGTGTGAGTGGCATTCCGCTGAGCGCGCCCGTTGCATAGTAGCCCTCGATCGAACTGACGGAATCGTGCGTTGCCCGCAGGGACGAAAGGACTGCTTCCTTCGCGCACGCAAGCTCCTCTGGTGTGATATCACCGCGCTTGCAGGCATCGAGTTGGCGCAGGATCTCTTCGCGCGTGCGCTGTTCGTTCTCAAATTCGATCCCCGCCGCCACAGTGATCACGCCCTTAGAGCCATAGTAGCTCGCGCCGATATGGTAGCAGAGGCTGAGCTTTTCGCGCACCTGCATGAAGAGCTTGCTGGTCATGCCCGCGCCGAGCACGGTATTGAGCAGTTGCATGGCAGGGTAGCGCGCATCGCGGTTGGTAATGGGGGTCGTAAAGCCCATGCAGAGTTTGCCCTGCGCGACATCGAGCGTTTCCACGCGGTCGCTCGGCGGTGCGGTGCGAAGCTCCGTCTGCGGGGGAAGCGCGACATCGCGCGCGCCAAGGCGCGCAACGAGCGGCTGAAGAAGCGCGCAGATATCATCGGGCGTACTGCTGCCGACATAGAAGATCTCCACGGGACTTTGGTGCAAGATGTCCTGAAAATGCGCATAGAGCGCTTCCGCGCTGATCTGCGAAACGGTCTGCACATCGCCAAGGCGCGGCAAGCCGAACGCATCGTCCGCGCACATTTCGCGAAGCAGGCGACCCATGGCATAGGCGCGCTTATCGTTGCGCTCAGCTTCGATGGTCGCGATCAGATTTTTCTTCTCGCTCTCGACGATCTCGGGAAGAAATGCGCCGTTTTCCATAAGCGGATCAAAGAGAAGTTCCTCCAAAAATGCGATCATCGGCGCAAGCACCTGCCCACCTGCAAAGGTAAAGCGGTCGTCCATGAAGCTGAGGTAAAGCCCCACCGTCTGATAATCGCCGATACGGCGCACGAGCGTATTCACCGCCGCGCCGTAGAGCGTATCGAGGTGCTCGGTGATGGCGCGCAGGTCGCGGTGCACCGCCGTCCCGCGCAGAAGCACCGCAGGCAGGAGGGCATTGTATGCCGATTCGCGCGAGCGCATCTGTCGCACGAGCTGAAAGGTAAGGCAGCCGTGCTTGAAGCGGCTGTCCTGGCAGCAGCGCAATGTGATGCCCTGCATTAAATTTCGTGTTTCGATCATAGTTTGCTCCCAGAAATGATTTCTCCTGCTTATTATATACCACATTTTCCGAAAAAGGAAGTAGGACACAAAAAATTAAGACTTTCTGGCGCGTTTCTCTGTGGCGAACGCTTTCTGTATCGCCGCTAGACGATCGGATCGGCACTTTCGCTACAAATTTCTTTTGAAAAAAATGAAAAAAATATTGACCTGCGGGGAAAAGTCGGTTATAATGCTCTAGTGTGACTATGTATAGTCCATGAGTATGTGTTGCTGCGGTCAAGAATTGACTGTTGAGCATAGATCGAATTTTTAGGAGGTGTATTGTAAATGAAGCGTACCTACCAGCCCAGCCGCCGTCACCGCTCCAAGGTCCACGGTTTCCGTCAGAGAATGGCTACTTCCAACGGCCGTAAGGTTCTGGCCCGCCGCCGTGCAAAGGGCCGCAAAGTTCTGTCCGCCTGATGCCGCTCCGTGGTGAAAGCAGCGGATCATAACGCGCGAAAGCGAAACGGGAGCTAAGCGGGGTGAATGGTTATTCGCCCCGCTCCCTTTTTAATGGGGTGATGCTATGAAATTTTCCTGTTCTCTCAAACTGAATCATGTTTTTCGGCGGCTCTACCGCACAAAGGGCTTCGCAAACGGCTCGCTCGTGCTCTACGCGCGCAAAAATCGCGTGGGTGTGAACCGCATTGGCATCACTGTGAGCAAAAAGCTCGGCAAAGCGCACATCCGCAACCGCGCACGCCGCCGCATCCGCGAGGTCTACCGCCTCAATGAGGACAAGTTCACCTGCGGATGGGATATCGTCGTTGTGGCACGCTCGAAATCGATCAACTGCGATTTTCGCGTGCTGACGCAGGATTACCTGTCGCTTGCCAAGCGTGCGGGCATTTTGAAGGAAGATGCGCCATGCTGAAAAAATGCATGCTCCTGCTGATCCGCTTTTATCAGCGCCACATTTCCCCCTGCCGCGGTCCTGTGTGTCGATTTCGACCCACGTGCTCGGCGTATGCCTACGAGGCAATCAGCAAATACGGGGCGTTCAAGGGCGGTTGGCTTGCCATAAAACGGCTCGCCCGCTGCAATCCGTTCAACCACCGCGGTTGGTACGACCCCGTTCCGTGACTATCGAAAAGGAGATATGTCCATGTTTCTCGCATTTCAGTTCAGTGACATCGTCACCGTTCCGTTCGGCTGGCTGCTCGGTCAGCTCTACCACCTGTTCAACAACTATGGCGTGGCTATGATCATCTTTGCGCTGATCGTGCAGACCGTTCTGCTGCCGATGCGCGCAAAGTCCAAGAAGAGCATGATGAAAATGTCTCGCCTTCAGCCTCGCATTCAGCAGATCCAGAAGAAATACGCAAACGAACAGCAGAAGCAGAACGAAGCCATCCAGCAGCTCCAGCGCGAAGAGGGCGCAGATATGGGCTGTGGTGGCTGTATCTGGAGCTTGATCCCGATGCTCATTCTCTTCCCTCTGTTTACGGTCATCCGTAACCCCATCACCTACATCCTCGGCGAGAGCACCGAGGTCGCAAATGAGATCATCCGCGTGCTCAAGGAGCTCGATGCATCGCTCTTTAGTGGCAACGACTACTATGCGCAGGTCACAGCCGCGCAGGCGATCCCGCAGTATGCCGCGCAGTTGCGCGAAGCGATCCCCACGCTCAGCGAGGCGACGCTTGCAGGTATCAATTTCAATTTCCTCGGCGTTGACATCGGCGTGATCCCGAGCATCAAGTTCTGGGCATGGGATGCATTTAGCTGGGCAAACATCGGCGCATTCCTGCTCCCCTGCTTGAGCGCAGGCAGTCAGGTGCTCCAGATGTGGATCAGCCAGAAGACCAATGATTCCGTCATCACCGACGAAAAGGGCGTGCAGGATAAGGAAACTGCCGCCAATTCGCAGGCAGCTCAGCAGAGCAAGATGATGATGTGGATGATGCCCCTGATGAGCCTTTGGATCGGCTTCACCGTTTCGGCGGGACTGAGCCTTTACTGGTTCGTCGGCGGTGTTTACAGCATGGTCAGCGACTTCTTCATGACCAAGCGCTACCGCAAGATCTATGATGCAGAGGACGCCGTCCGCCTGCAAAAGGCGATGGAACTCGAGCGCATCGAGGAAGAAAAGGAGCGCCTGCGCGCGGAGAAGCGCGCCGCAAATCCCGACGGCATCACCGAAAATACCAGCAAGAAGAAGCTTCAGAAGAAGCAGCAGGCAGAGGAAGCCGCCGCAAAGGCAGCCGCTGCCAAGGAATATGCCGCAAAAAAGGGCATCGCTGAGGAAGACGACACGAAGCAAGTCATGTCTGGCATCCCCAGCCGTCCCTACTGCAAGGGCCGCAACTACGATCCCAACCGCTACGCGCCCCATTCTACGGAGGAATAAGCAATGGAAAAGACCATCGTAACGACTGGCAAGACCATTGAGCTTGCCATTGAATCCGCGCTTGCACAGCTCGGGCTCGACCGCGACAGCGTTTCTGTCACCGTGCTCCAGCAGGCGAAAGCAGGCTTTCTCGGCTTCGGCGCACAGCCTGCAAAGGTTCAGGTCGCATATGAAGCACCTGATCCCGCACCCGAAAAGCCCAAGAGCGCGCTCGGCTCGGCATCCCGCTCCAAGCCCAAGCCCCCTGTGAAAAAGCCCGAAGCACCCAAGGCAGAAGCGCCGAAAGCAGAGCCCGTCAAGGCCGCGCCCGCACCTGCTAAGGAAGCACCCAAGGCAGAGCCTGTCAAGGAAGCACCCCGTGCACCGCGTCAGGAAAAGCCCCGCGCACCCCGCCCCGAGCGCAAGGAAGCACCCAAAGCACCCGCAGAGCCCAAGGTTTATGCACCTGCTGAAGCAGGTTCGGTCGAGGAGAAGATCGAGATCTTCATCAAGGGTCTGCTCGAGAAGATGGACTCGAACGCCGTGCCGCATTGCGTCAAGGGCGAGGAGAACACCTATAATGTTGACCTCGTGGGTGACGATCTAGGCTACCTGATCGGTCGCCGTGGCGATACGCTCGATGCCATCCAGCACCTCGCAAACTACTCCATCAACCGTGGCGTTGAGGGGCACATCCGCATCAATGTCGATGCTGAGGACTATCGTGGCAAGCGCGAGGATAGCCTGCGCCGCTATGCCCGCAAGAAGGCACAGCAGGTGCTCAAAAACCGCCGCCGTACCACCCTCGAGCCGATGAACGCCTACGAGCGCCACGTCATCCACGCCGCGCTTCAGGATATGGAGAATATCACCACCCACTCCACAGGCACCGAACCCAACCGCCGCGTCGTCATCGAGTACGTAAGATGATCGGTAGTACCCTTTTATAACCGCAATACATAAAAAAGCCCGCCATTGGCGGGCTTTTTTGCGGAATATTGGGGAAAATCAAATATTGAGCAGTTCGCTATACACGCGCAGAGCGCCGTCGGTATCATGGGCGAGGACTTTCTTTGCGAGGACCTTGCCGAGCTGGACACCCTCCTGGTCGAAGGAGTTGAGATTCCAGATGAAGCCTTGGAACATGACCTTGTTCTCGAAATGCGCAAGCAATGCGCCGACAGCTTCAGGGGTGAGCTGCTCACCGATGATGATGCTCGAGGGTCTGCCACCTGCGAAATACTTATTGCGGTTTTCATCGTCCTTGCCGCAGGCAAATGCGACGATCTGTGCCGCGACGTTGGCGCAGAGCTTCTGCTGGCTGGTGCTGCCCTCGATGACGACATCATTCCCCATCTGGCTTGCGCGGAAGCCGACGAACTGGAGCGGGATGATATCCGTGCCCTGATGCAGGAGCTGATAGAACGAATGCTGGCCATTCGTACCGGGCTCGCCGAAGATCACAGGACCGGTCACATAGCCGACCGCCTCACCGAAGCGGTTGACGGACTTGCCGTTCGACTCCATATCCAGCTGCTGAAGATGTGCGGGGAAGCGGGAGAGCGCCTGCGAATAAGGAAGCACGGCGGTGGTCGGATAGCCGAGGACATTGCGCTCATAAACGCCGATCAGCGCATCGAGCATTGCGGGGTTCGTGCGGATGTCGCTGTTTGCCGCGAGGCGGTCTGCTTCTGCCGCGCCGTTTAAGAAGCGTGCGAACACGTCTGCGCCGAATGCAAGGCTCAGAACTGCACCACCGACGCAGGAAGAGGAGGAATAGCGTCCGCCGATGTAATCATCCATGAAAAATGCCGCGAGGTAATCGCTCGAAGCGGCGAGCGGAGAAGTCTGGCTCGTGACTGCGACCATATGCTTGGCGGGGTCAAGGCCTGCATCCTTGAGCGCGGATTTGACGAAAGATTCGTTCGTCAGCGTCTCGAGGGTCGTGCCCGATTTCGACACAAGCACGAACAGGGAGTGCGCCACGTCGATCTTGCTCAGCACGCCAGATGCATCGTCGGGATCGACATTCGAGATGAATTCTGCGTGCATTTTCTTGCAACCGTTGACCTTTGCCCAGTTCTCAAGCGCAAGGTAGATCGCGCGAGGGCCGAGGTCAGAACCGCCGATGCCGATCTGCACGACGGTGGTGAACTTCTCGCCTGCGGCGTTGGTGATCTCGCCAGAATGCACCTTTGCAGCAAATTCTGCGACCTTTTTCTGCTCACCGAGGTAGAATTCGCGCTTGTTCACGCCATCGGCGACCACGTCGTTACCGAGCTGGCCACGGCAGAGGTGGTGCAGGACAAGGCGCTTTTCGCCCGTGTTGATCACCGCGCCGTTGTAGAGCGCCTCGAATTTCTCAGCAAGCTGCTGCTCGGATGCAAGCTGAGCAAGTGCGTTCAAGATCGCATCATCCACAGGACGTGCGCCGTAGTTGAATGCCATGCCAGCACCCATGGGCACGGAGTAGTTACGCACGCGGGATGCGCCATTTTCGCCCGACATCGCCGTGCGCAGATCCACTCTGCCACAGGAAGCGAGCGCAGAATAGCTTTTCAGGGTATCCATATTGTTCCAAGAGATCATAACGGAGTTCCTCCTAAAGAAAATTTCGTTTATCGAGTGAATTATACTACCATTTTCGCAAGAAAGCAAGCATTTGTATTCACTTTCCCTTTGACTGTGCACGGTGTGTCTGCTATAATGGTAAAATGATAGATCGATTCTGGAGGAATAGATACCATGAGAATGCGAAGAATGAAGAATCTTGAGCCCCGCATGGAAAAATGCGCCGAAATGCGCATCGCCGCGCCCGCCCAAATGCGCGGAAATTGGCGCTCCCTCAAGCCCGACTGCACCGCACTTTGGGTGGAAGTCGGCTGTGGCAAGGGAAAGTTCACCGCCGAAACTGCCGCCGCGAATCCCGATGTTCTGCTGATCGCTGTCGAGCGGTGCCGTGAGGCGATGGTCGTCGCGATGGAAAAGGCGCAGAATATGGGGCTGAAAAACGTTTTTTACATCGATATGGATGTGGCGAATATTGAGGAAGTTTTTGCGTCCGAGGAGATCGACCGCATTTTTATCAATTTCCCCGATCCGTGGCCGCGTAAGAAGAACGCGAAGCGCCGCCTGACCCACCGTGGCTTCCTCGACAAATACTGCCGCGTGGTCAAATGCGGTGGCGAGATCCACTACAAGACCGACAATGCGCCGCTTTTCGAGTTCTCTGTTGAAGAATTCGCCGCGTGCGGCTTGGAAGTGAAAAATCTGACGCGCGATCTGCACGCAAACGGCACGGTCGGCATTATGACGGGCTATGAAGAGAAATTCCACGCCCTCGGCACGCCCATCAACCGCTGTGAAGTCGTCTGCAAGCCCTTTGTCCTGCCAAAAGAGGAAGATTGACTACCAAAGGCTTCTCCTTGGGGAGAAGCTGTCACAAAAAATCTATCTGATTTTTTGTGACTGATGTGGGGGAGCAACGTTGCAAATTTAGGAAGCAGTTGCGCTATACGTACTGCGGTAGCCCCACATC
>CAZVJJ010000026.1:0-21728 GCA_964627295.1 uncultured Oscillospiraceae bacterium
TTTTTGTGACAGCTTCTCCCCAAGGAGAAGCCTTTGGTGGTCGTCGGCAAATTGTACGCAAAAATGAATGCCACGATCCTGGTTCTATCCACGAAAGGGGATAGAATTCTTTGCCTTTTCATTAAGAATTACAGTATTGACTTGTTTTTTACCATTTTTGCCTGTATAATGGATAACAAATGCAACGAAAGAGGAGGAGATGGGTTATGCAGACCCGCGATGATGTGGTGACTGGTTTTGCGCAACAGATCTTAAATCAGGTGCGCAGCGTGGTCGTTGGCAAGGACACGACGCTTTTATGGGTGCTCGCGGCGATCCTTGCGCGCGGTCACATTCTTTTGGAGGACATTCCTGGCGTTGGCAAGACGACGATGGCGCTTGCGTTTTCGCGCACGCTCGACCTAAATTACAGCCGCGTGCAATTCACGCCCGATGTGCTCCCGTCCGACGTGACAGGCTACTCGGTGCTCGATCAGCAGACGGGCAAGATGACGTATCAGCCCGGTGCGGTGCTTTGCAATCTCTTCCTTGCCGACGAGCTGAACCGCGCGACCTCGCGCACGCAGTCGGCGCTTCTTGAAGCGATGGAGGAGGGGCAGGTCACGGTGGATGGCGTGAGCCATGTACTGCCGAAGCCTTTCGTCGTGATCGCGACGCAGAACCCGACGGGTGCGGCGGGCACACAGCTTCTGCCCGACAGCCAGATGGATCGCTTCACGGTGCGCCTTTCCCTCGGCTATCCGACCCCGAAAGATGAGATCGCCATGATCCTAAACCGTCAGAATGGCAACCCGCTCGACCAGCTCATGCCCCTGATGACGCGTGAAAATCTGATCGCCATGCAGGACGCGGTCGCACAGACCTATATGAACGAAGCTGTCGTTGGTTACATCGTCGACCTCATCACCGCGACGCGGACGAACGCGATGATCGAGCGCGGAGCATCGCCACGCGCGACCCTCTCCGTTACCGCGATGGCAAAAGCAGTCGCCCGCCTGCGCGGGCGTGACTATGTGACCCCCGCAGATGTGCGCGAAGTATTCGTCCACACCATCGCGCACCGTTTGATCCTCTCCCCGCTCGCGCAATCGCAGGAAAAGACCGCCGAACAGGTGCTCCGCTCCATTTTGGATACGACACCCGCACCGAGACTGCGCTGATGGCGGCGCGAAGGATCGTATACCTCGCAGCATTGGGCGCTGTGACGGTATTTTACAGCGCATACGGCGAGTGGTTCGCATGGTTTGCGCTTCTGGCGACTGCCGCGCTCCCATGGCTGAGCCTACTTCTGAGCCTGCCCGCAATGCTCCAGAGCCACATTGCCCCCACGGGCGCGGAACGCGTGCAGATGGGCGCGGAAACGCAGGTGCGCCTGCTCGCCCTTTGCCGCCTGCCTGTGCCACCATTTCGCGGACGGCTTCGCCTGAAGCGCAACATCACAGGAGAATCCTGGACGCACAAAACCGAAATGAGCCTGCCGACGGAGCACTGCGGCGTGATCACCGTCACAGCAGAAAAAGTGCGCGTTTTCGACTATCTGGGGCTATTTTCCCTGCGCGTGCGCGCCAATACCTGCCAGCGCATCACCGTTCTCCCGCGCCCTGTCGCGATCCCCTCGGTTTGCGCCCCTGCGCTATTCGCACCGCGCGCATGGCGACCGAAGCGCGGCGGTGGATTCTCGGAAAATCACGAATTGCGCCTCTATCGCCCCGGCGACAGCCTGAATCAGGTGCACTGGAAGCTCACCGCAAAAACAGGCAAGCTCATCCTGCGCGAACCGATGGAACCCGAACGCACGCTCGTGCTCGTGACCATGAATCTTCGTGGCACGCCTGACGCGCTCGACCGCAAATTCGGAAGACTTTTATGGCTCGGTACGTACCTTTTGGGAAAGAATGTCCACTTTGAGCTTCGCGTGCTCACCGCAAATGGCACGGAGATCTATGCCATCACCGACGAGGCTACCCTTTCATCTGCCATCGAGGCGCTCCTTGACGCACAGCCCGCGCCCACGGGCGATCTGCGCGCCCTGAACGTGCACACCTCGTGGCGCTACCATATCGGAGGTGAGCCTGATGCGACCTAAATCGCTCACAAGCGCCCTCATCAGTGCACTTGGCGCATGGATCCTCGCATTCAGCGCGTGCGCGTGCGTGGCAACGAGCTTTGCGCTCGACGACTGCGTGCTTCCGCTTGCGCTCTGCACCGCGCTTTGCGCCATCGTCTTTACCGCCTGCTTCCAATTCCCGCGCGGTGGCACGGCGCTGATCGTCTGCATTGCCCTATTCGGATTTTTTGCATGGCGCGAGGGGACGATCCCCGCAAGCGCATCTTCGCTCGTATATACCATTTCTGGTTATTATAGCAGCGCCTATGGCACGATGCGCATTGGCACAGCAGGAACGGACTGCACCGCCGCACTTTGCGCGGTCGCAGGTTGCATCGCGCTTTGCGGTGCTTGGACGCTCTGCCGTGGCAAGATCGCGACGCTTGCCTTTTCGCTCACGCTGCTTGTCGCCTGCACCTGCTTTGTGGTGACGGATACCGTGCCCGATCCGTGGTGCATCTTTCTGCTCCTGTTCGGACTATTTGAACTGCTCCTGACGAACGGCGCGCGCCGCAACTCCCCTGAGCAGGCAAACACCCTCACACTCATCACAACTGCGCCGCTCATGCTTGCGCTGCTTCTTCTGTTTTGGCTCGTTCCGCAGGATGGTTATGTAAACCGCTCGCAGGAATATCTCGCAAAACTCACCGCCTTTGTCGAGCGCGTCCCTGAGCTGATCGAGGGTGCTTCAAACGACATCTTCTCAAGCGCCGAGAGCGCTATTGGTGCACAATCCGTCGATCTTCGTGCGCAAGGACCGCGCACGCTCTATACCTATCCCGTGATGGATGTGATCGCCGCGCAAAGTGGCACGCTCTACCTGCGCGAGCAGGATTATGATGTATACGACGGCACAGGCTGGTCATCGACCGAACGCCGAAGCGAAAAATTCACACGCGGCTCGCTTGCCGACTGGGAGAGCCTCGGTATCATCACCGTCGCGACCCGCCGCACCCGCAATTCCCTTTTCGTGCCCTATTACACCGAAACAAGCGTATCCCTCAAGGGTGGATGCGTCGAGAATGAGGACAGCACCGACGTATACGAATGGCGGCAATTTGCGCTCCCCGCCGCATGGCGAAGCACGGTAGCGGGCACAGCAGGCGATGCCGATCCGCGTTATCTGTCCATTTCTGAGGATACTGAGCGTTGGGCGCAGAGTTTTCTTCCCGCCGTGGTCAGCGGATGCATATCCGCAACGGAGAAAGCAGATGCCGTCGCCGCATATGTGCGCGCGAGCGCGCAGTACAGCCTTGATACCCAGCGAATGCCCGCTTCTTCCGAGGAATTCACCCGATGGTTTCTCGAAGAGAGCGACACGGGCTACTGCGTCCATTTCGCAACGGCGACCGCCGTGCTCCTGCGGGCGGCAGGTGTATCGACCCGCTATGTCACAGGCTATATGGCGGATGCCATCGCAGGGCAACAGGTGACTGTGACCGCCGATAAGGCGCACGCATGGGTCGAATATTACGAACCCGTGCTCGGGATCTGGATCCCGCTGGAATCGACCCCTGCGGTATCCCAGAGCGAACCTGTTCCGACCGAATCGACCACCGCTTCCACCACCATCGAGACCGAAGAAACGCAGACCGTGACCATCCCCGAGCCATCCTCTGACGCGCAGGGTTCGACATCCGCTTCCGTGCCGAGCATCGGCGGGAACGCATCGGGCGAAAATACAACATTTGATTTTGCCCCGCTCCTGCGTGTGGTCAAATACATCGCGATCGTGACCGCGCTCCTTTTTGCCATGCTCGCGCAACGATCGCTCCGCATCACGCTTCACCGCAAGCGCATTGCAACCGCGAAACCAAATGCCCGCGCGCTCCTGCTGTGGCAAGATGTGATGCTTTGCGCCAAGCTCCTCGGTGAAACACCCCCGCACGAATTAGAATCCCTCGCAGAAAAGGCAAAATACAGCAATCACACCCTCACCGCGCAGGAACTGACGCAATTCGAGCAATATCTCCGCTCCGCTCGCACCCGCCTGCGCCGCAAGCCCCCCTACCTCCGCGCGATCCACAAGTGGATCTTCGCACTTTATTGATAAAGACCGCCCTCGGGCGGTCTCTTGTTCTCTTCACTTTTCTCTTTTCCCTCTTCTCTCTTCTCTAAAAACAAATCTTCAACCACGTGCACCCCCCCACGTCCTCAGGTGTCCACCTACCGCACCCGAAGCCAGCAAATATGTCCGTATTTCGCAAAATCCACCGTCCATAGACCGTAGGGTGGGGGTATACCCCCACCGACGCACTATCGATTTCTGCACGGTTGGTTTGTTGAACCATCTATCGATGGCAGAGAAAAGCCTTCTCCTTGGGGCGAAGGTGGCAGCCCAAAGGGCTGACGGATGTGGGGCTACCGCAGTGCGTATAACGCGACTGCTTCCTAAATCTGCAACGTTCGCCCCCACATCAGTCACAAAAAATCAGATAGATTTTTTGTGACAGCTTCTCCCCAAGGAGAAGCCTTTGGTGGTCATCGGAAAATTGTGCGAAAAACGTACATTTCCGTTATCGCACGTTGTCGGTGGGGGTATACCCCCACCCTACGGTATAATATGCAAGTGCGGTTTGATTGACATTTTTTTCTCTACATGGTATGATAGACAGCACAGTTAGGAGGAAAAAGTGATGTTTTTTGTGATTTTAACGCTGTTCGCGGCGGGGGTCGTGGTGCTCGATCAGTTCACAAAGTGGCTGACCGTGGCGAATATCGCGCTTTATGGCAAAGTTCCCTTTCTTTCAGGGATCGTGCGCTTTACTTACGTGCAGAATACAGGCGCGGCATTCTCGTCCTTTGAGGGGCAACATTGGCTGTTTGCCATCGTATTTCTGGTTTTCACGGTGCTGATCGTATGGGAATATTTCAAGAAACCCATGGGCTTTACGCGCTTTGAACGCGTTTGCATCGCGGCGGTATATGGCGGCGGGCTTGGCAACATGATCGACCGCGTGCGGCTTGGGTATGTTGTTGACATGATCGAGACGGAGTTCATCTCTTTCCCCGTATTCAATGTCGCCGACTGCTTTATCACCTGCGGTTGCATCGGTCTGATGGTGAGCCTGCTCTTCTTTAACAAAGATTTCTGGAAAGACGACAAAAAGAGGTAAGCTATGCGTTTGACTGCCGACATTTCTGGCGAGCGGCTCGATGCCTTTCTCGCCCGCAACGCGCAGGAGCTGAGCCGAAGCGCCGCGCAAAAGCTGATCGAAGAGGGGCTTGTCACCCGAAACGGTCGCCCTGCGAAGAAAAATGACAAGCTCAGCATCGGCGACTGCATCGAATACACCATCCCCGCACCGCGCGAGGTGGATATCTGCCCGACGCAGATGCCCCTCGACATCGTATACGAGGACGAGGATCTTCTCGTGATCAACAAGCCAAAGGGGCTCGTTGTGCACCCCGCCGCGGGGCATCAGGACGACACGCTCGTCAATGGTCTGCTCTACGCCCTAGGCGATGATTTGAGTGGGATCAACGGCGAACTTCGCCCGGGGATCGTCCACCGCATCGATAAAGATACCTCAGGTCTGCTCGCGGTGGCGAAAAATGACTATGCGCACACATTCCTCGCAAGCCAGCTCAAGGATCACTCCATGCACCGCATTTACGATGCCATCGTGATCGGTTCGTTCCGCGAGGACAGCGGCACCGTCGATGCCCCCATCGGGCGACACCCGACCGACCGCAAGAAAATGTGCGTGACCGAACGCAATTCCCGCAATGCGGTGACACATTGGGAAGTCGTCAAGCGCTACCGTGGCTACACGCACATCCGTTGCAAGCTGGAAACGGGTCGCACGCACCAGATCCGCGTGCACATGGCGCACATCGGGCATCCCATTCTGGGCGATACCGTCTACGGGCACAAAAAGCCCGAACTTGGACTTGACAGCCAATGCCTGCACGCAGGCACGCTCTGCTTTGCCCACCCTCGCGACGGCCGCCCCGTCATGGTATTCGCCCCCCTGCCCGAATATTTCACAAAAGTGATCGAAAAGCTTGAAAAGATGGGATAATACGCCCATTTCTCCCTCCGACAACGTTGCGACGTTACTTTCGTAGGGGGCGATGCCCACATCGCCCCATTACCCGATTGGGGTTAGGCTTTGGGACGATGTGGGCATCGTCCCCTACACCATATGAATATGCAAAAGGACTGATGCGTTTGCATCAGTCCTTTTTATGCGATATGGATCACTTCGTGCCGAAGATACGGTCGCCTGCGTCGCCGAGGCCGGGGACGATGTAAGCGTGCTCATTGAGCTTCTCATCGAGTGCGGCGAGGTACATTTCCACATCGGGATGTGCCTCCTGCACAGCCTTGATACCCTCGGGACAACCGATGATGTTCATCATAATGATGTTCTTGCAACCGTGCTTCTTCAGGAAGTCGATCGCCGCGACAGCGCTTCCGCCCGTTGCAAGCATGGGGTCAACGACGAAAACCTGACGGCTCTCGATGTCCTCGGGCAGCTTGCAGTAATACTCAACAGGCTTATGCGTCTCAGGGTCGCGGTACAGACCGATATGACCGATCTTTGCAGAGGGGATCAGATCGACCATGGAATCGACCATGCCCAGACCTGCGCGCAGGACGGGAACGATCGCGAGCTTCTTGCCTGCGAGCATGCGGCAATGTGCGACCGCGACAGGGGTCTTGACATCCACTTCCTTGGTGGGCAGATTGCGGGTCGCCTCGTAGCACATGAGGCCAGAAATTTCGCTGACAAGCTCGCGGAATTCCTTAACGGTCGTCTCCGTGCTGCGCAGGATCGCCAGCTTATGCTGGATCAGGGGGTGATCGAGTACGTGAACAGTAGCCATAGTATATCTCCTTTATATATAATAAACGATTTCACCGCGGCGCATCATGCATTCTGCCGCGCAAGGCGCTCGCGCTCGGCTTGGCTCAGGCGCAGGTAATTCGGCGCAAGTGCCGCACCATCGCCCGCGATCCCCGCGCGCGCCATCTGCTCGGCAAGCAGCGCAACGCCGACCGCACGCTGGTGCGCGTGGTGCTCAGGGGGCAGGACGAGCGTCGGAACGCTTCCTAACAATGTATTATAGCACAGATCACTGCCGTCGCCAACTAAAAAAATGGGTTCTTGCAGATTTTTTATTTCCTGCTCCAGATCCGTTAAGGCAATGGCGCGGTCTTCTGATTTGCGGGTCAGTACGCCGTGGTTTACATAAAACAGCGCATTGTATACCTGCGCGCGGCGCGCATCCATCACGGCGCAGACATAGCCCTGATACGCACCGAGTGAAAGTGCCATCGCTTCGAGCGTCGATACGCCGTAGCATGGGATCTCGCGTCCCCATGCGAATCCTTTCGCCGCCGCCACGCCGATGCGCACGCCTGTGAACGACCCCGGTCCATTGGCGACGGCAACCGCCGTCACATCGGACACGGTCTTTCCCGCGGTGCGCAGAACGTCCTCTGCCATCACCATCAGGGTCTGCGAATGGGTCAGTCCTGTATTCTGATAGCTCTCGCCAAGGAGCTTTCCGTCCGCGAGGAGCGCGACAGATGCCGCTTTCGCAGAGGTTTCAAAGGCTAAGGTCAACATTTTCATACCCTCCTGTGATGGTGATGCGGCGGTCGGTATCGCCAAGCTTCTCGATTTGGATACAGATCGCATTTTCCATGGCATCGGCGACATTTTCGCTCCATTCGACGGCGCACACGCCGCCACGCTCGAGGTAATCCTCCCAGCCGATGTCCCACAGATCATCGCTCGACGAAAGGCGATACATATCGAAATGGAAAAGCGGGATGCGCCCGCCGAGATACTCGTTGACGATGGTATAGGTCGGGCTGGTGACGATCTCGCTCGTGCCGAGCCCGCGCGCAAGTCCGCGCGTGAATGCGGTTTTTCCCGCGCCGAGGTCGCCGCAGTAGGCGATCAGCGAGCCTGCGGGCAAGATGCGCCCAAGTGCCGCGCCGATGCGCTCCGTTTCCTCGGGGGAATGGGTGATATATTGCATAATCTCGATCCTTTTTTCGCGTGCGCCTTACTGCGCAGCGGTATTGCTTAATTTTTCTGCCTGCTCGGCGGTCGCGAGGGCATTGATGAGCTCATCCAGATCGCCATCCATCACGGAATCGATCTTATAGAGCGTCAAGCCGATGCGGTGATCGGTCACGCGTCCCTGCGGGAAATTGTAGGTGCGGATGCGCTCATTGCGCATACCCGTGCCGACCTGACTGCGGCGCAAGCCCGTGACCTCGCTCGAAAGTTTCTCCTGCTCGATCTCATAGAGCTTCGAGGCAAGCATTCGCATACATTTTTCGCGGTTTTGGAGTTGGCTTCGCTCCTCCTGACAGGCGACGACGATGCCGCTCGGCTTATGGATGAGCCGCACCGCGGAACTTGTCTTATTGACGTGCTGACCACCTGCGCCCGACGCGCGGTAGACCTGCATCTCGATATCGGCGGGGTCAAGCTGAACATCGACCTCCTCCATCTCGGGAAGCACCGCCACCGTTGCGGTGGATGTGTGCACGCGCCCGCCCGATTCTGTCTCGGGCACTCGCTGAACGCGGTGCACGCCCGATTCAAACTTCATGCGACTGTACGCGCCGCGTCCATTGATGACGAAGTCCGCCTCTTTCACGCCGCCAAGCTCCGTCTCATTGTAGTTCATCAGTTCGATGCTCCAGCCCATGCGTGCGGCGTACATCGAGTACATACGGAAAAGGCTGTGCGCAAAAAGCGCGCTTTCCTCGCCGCCAACACCGCCACGGATCTCGACGATCACGTTTTTGCTGTCGTTCGGGTCTTTCGGCAGGAGCAGGAGCTGTAATTTCTCGTGAAGTGCCGCTTTTTCTTCCTTGGCGGCGCGGTATTCCTCCTGCGCCAGTTCCTTCATTTCGGGGTCGTTCATCAGCTCTTCCGCATCGAGCAGATCGCGCTCGGCGGCGCGGTAGGCATCGAACGCTTCCATGATCGGCTCGAGCTCATTTTTTTCACGCAGAAGCGCAGCGGCGCGCTTCGGGTCGGCATAAAAATCGGGCTGCTCCGATTTTGCACAGAGCTCTTCATAGCGGCTTGCGACCGCGTGTAATTTATTTAACATAGATCTCTCCTGAAATCCAAATTTTGCGATGTATCTGCGCGCGTCGCGCGGGAATGCTATGGTTGTTCCACGCGATAGACATTCAGCACACAGCTTGCCGTGTCGGTCAATGCTTGCGTGTCGCGAAGCGCCTGCGCGCCCGCCGCGCTGATGCGGTAGACGTGCGGGGTCATGGAAAGCAAATTCTGCACCTGCTCGCCCGCGACGGTAAAGGAAAAGCGGATAGGCACGCTCCTGACGAGCGAGAAGCCCGCAAGGTCGGGCACGGAATCCTTTTCCTTTAATTTCAGCTCGGGATAGATCACGGATTTTAAGCCCAGAAGATGATCCTGCGCCGCAAGCACCTGAAACAGATACCCGCCCGCGCGCAGTACCCGCCGAAATTCGCTCGGGACGGTCACAGCAAACAGGCTCATGACCGCATCGATGCTCGCATCGGGCACAGGGATATGCGCCGCAGTCGCTGTAAACCACACGGCATCCTTATATTTTGCCGCCGCACAGCGCACCGCCTCTTTGGAGATGTCAAATCCGAGAAGTTCCGCGCCGAGCGCATCGGCAACGCGGTGAGAATAGTACCCCTCGCCGCAGCCTGCATCGAGAAGCGTCCCGTGCACGCCGAGCGAACGCGCCGTGTCGATCACGGTCTGCACGATGGGCGCATATAGATCCGTCTCCAAAAATGCGCGCCGCGAAAGCACCTGCTCGCGGGTGTCTCCAGGATGCAGGGAATGCTTCTGCTGAACGGTGAGCAGGTTCACGTAGCCCTGCCGTGCGATATCAAAGGCGTGTGCATTGGCGCACCGATAGGTACGCGCCTGCCGCTCCAGTTTATTTGCGCAAATGGGGCAAGTGAGTTCCATTTTCCATCCCTCCACACTATATCATACCCCATTTATGCCCGAACGTCAAATAAAAAGAGAAAGGTTGTGTGCATTTTGCGTCGATTTTTTGCGATCGTGCTCGCGCTATCCCTGCTTCCGCTCCCTGTGCACGCCCAAGTGCAGGAAAAATACATTGCCCTCAGCTTTGACGACGGTCCATCTGGGCGCTTTACACGGCGACTTCTCGACGGACTGGACGCACGCGACGTGAAAGCGACCTTCTTCCTCTGTGGCTACCGCATCAAGGACTATCCAAGCGAAGCCGCGCGCATTTTTGAAAGCGGACACGAGATCGGCTATCACGGCTACTCCCACAGGAGTATGAAAGAACTTTCGCGCCGCGATATCGCCGCCGAGATCGATGCGACCCGCGCGCTGCTCCCCGCCACCTGCCGTCCCACGCTCCTGCGTCCTCCTGGGGGATGCTGCTGTGATGCCGTGGTGCAGGTCGCGCAGGCAAAATCGCTTGCGATCGTATCGTGGTCGCTCGATCCGATGGACTGGGCGTGCAGCAGCGCTGACGTGATCGCCGAGCGGGTGCTGAAAAATGCGCGCGATGGGGACATCGTGCTTCTGCACGATATGTCGGACAGCTCCGTAGATGCGGCGCTTACCATCGTGGACGCGCTCAGCGCGCGGGGATTTACGTTCGTGACCATATCAGAACTTGCGCGCCGCCGCGAAAGCACGCTTACCGCGGGCGAAAGCTACTACCGCTTCCCGCCCAGCGCGCCCGCAGGTGTTGACAAACCGCGAACGAGCGGGTAAAATGATAAAAAACGCCTTTGGCAACAGGAGAACATATGAAACTACTGACGGTAACTGTCCCCTGCTACAATTCGCAGGACTATATGGAAAACTGCATCGAAAGTCTCCTGCGCGGTGGGGAGCGCGTGGAGATCATCATCATCGACGATGGCTCGACCGACCGCACAGGCGCGATCGCGGACGACTATGCCCGCCGCTATCCAAGCATCGTGCGCGTGATCCATCAGCCAAACGGCGGTCACGGCGAGGGCATCAATCAGGGACTTGCGCACGCATCGGGCACGTATTTCAAGGTCGTGGACAGCGACGACACGCTCAGCGACGCATTCCCCGCATTTCTCGACGCGCTGGAAGAATGCGAACGCGCGGGCGGGGTCGATCTTGTGGTGACGAATTACTTTTACGTCCACTCCGACGGCGTGGGCGACCGCTCCATCGACTACCGAAATGCGCTCCCAATCGCACGCATCTTCTCGTGGGCAGAGAGCAAGCGCTTCCGCCTGCACCAGATGCTCACCATCCACTCCTGCACGTTCCGCACGCAGGTGATGCGCGCATCGGGCGAAGCGCTGCCGAAGCACGTATTCTACGAAGATAACCTCATGGTGTGCAAAACACTTCCATATGTGCGTAACCTCTACTATTTCCCGACCGACCTTTACCGCTACTGGATCGGTCGCCCCGACCAGTCGGTGCAGGCGAGCACGACCGCAAAGCGCTACGCGCATCAGATCCTCGTGACGGAGCGGTGCTTCGCCTCGTTCCGATTTGATGCCATTTCCGAGCCGCGCCTGCGTACATACCTAAAGCACGAGATGTACATGATGTTCGCAATTTCGATCCTCTTCGCGCGGCTCAACCGCTCCGAGGAAGCCGATGCCGCCATCGACGCGATGTGGCGCACCTGCGCCCAGCACGACCGCAAATGGTGCGACCACTACCACCACCGCACCACGCTCCGCTTCCTGTGCATCCGCGGACGAATGGGGCAGGGCTTCACAAATGCCATCTATCGCCTCGCGAATAAGATCGTCCGCTTTAATTAAGTATGGGAAACTCTGAATAAATCATCTGCGACCGAGGGTCGAATCTTTTGCCCCAGTCGTGCAGTTTCCAAAATAGGAAATACATACAGTATTCCTCTATTTTAGAAACTTTCGCCTGAGCCAAAATCTTTCGACCTCAGTTCTTGCTGATTTAATCAGAGCTTCCTTAGTTTTGCGCAAATGCAACGCTCCGTTGCGGAATTGCACGCGCGCAACTCTTTTATGCAACCGAAAAACGTGCTATAAAAAGGACAGATAGCCCACAACATGAGCTATCAAGGAACGTCATAAACCATAGCAAAAGTATTTAAGGAGGTTGTACTATGAAAAAGTTATCCGTCTTGTTGGCACTCTTACTGGTAATGAGCTGTGTGCTCCAAGTGTCTGCTGCTGAAGTTCCTATGAGCGATCAGGAATACGAAGCACGAGTTGCGGAAATTCTGGTATCGTATGCAGAGAATCCAGAAGCAGCAAAACGTGCTCTGGCAGAGCTTGACACAGAGTTGATCGCTGAACCACAAATCGTACAGTATGCAGGCAATTCAACTGCGCGAGGAACGTCGCCATCCGACTATGATCTTTCTGTTTCTTCCTTTAAGAGAAGCAATTCTACGCGAATCTATCTGCAATGGATACTGACCGCAAATAAGACAGAAACACTTCCTGGTCCTCTGGACTACGTCAGCCTTGAGTGGGACACCGCCTACGGAACTTACTATCTCTCTTCCACTGGTGGAACGGGATGTACCGTACAGGGACGTGATAAAGGAATTGTCCTCTTCAATGTAGAAGACGACAAATTGGAAAAAGGGAATTATGTGTACGGAACGGTGCAGGTGACACCTATCATTACTGGTTGGATGGAGTTTGGAAGTAAGTTTGTTCATACATATGCTACTCTCAATGCTACTGGAAGTGCTACCTATTCCTACACTCCTTCCATTTCTGCTAACGGAAGCCTAGGATTGTCATACACGAACTCTTATACCGTTACTATAAGTGGTGATATCAACACTTGGCAATTATGGGCAGACAATGCCACGGATATTTATGATGTGTGACGGTGATAAAAATGGATTTTTCTAAAAATCTGCAACAACTCAGAAAAAAAGCCAATCTGTCGCAAGAAGATCTTGCTGATAAGCTCCATCTCTCACGGCAAGCCGTGTCTAAATGGGAAATTGGGCAGTCTACACCTGACCTCGATACTTGCATAAAGCTATGTGAGATATTGAATGTCACACCGAATCAGTTGTTCCTTGGTTATGACACAGACAAGGGGGCAGACGTTCCAGAAAAGCGGAATCCATCGTTGCCAATCGCTCTACTGTTTGTTTTCTTAATGGTTTCGTGTGTTTGCGGAACGTTCCTGCTCATATTCAATTTATATGTCGGCGATTTCATCGTACCATTTATTCATTATCTGTCACTTGTTATGATAATCGGTTCTTTAATTCTCTTTATCTTATCTGTGGCAATTTATATCATGTATTTTCTCAAAGAAAAGCATGATAAAAAAGCATAAACCATAAGCAAAGCTGCTGCAAGAAGCGTTCTCTTGCAGCAGCTTTTTTCATGTGTCCCACCGAGTTTCGATATCTGCACGGTCGGTTTTTCGCACCAATCGCCGATGAGTGAGAAAAAGCCTTCTCCTCGGGGAGAAGGTGGCAGCCCAAAGGGCTGACGGATGTGGGGCTACCGCAGTACGTATAACGCGACTGCTTTCCAAAATCCGACGTTGCTTCCCCACATCAGTCAGAAAAAATCAAATAGATTTTTTCTGACAGCTTCTCCCCAAGGAGAAGCCTTTGGCAGTCGTCGGCGGTCTGGATGAAAAACGCACAGTTCCGTTGTCGAAACGTTGTCGGTGGGGGTGTACCCCCACCCTACAATCAAAATTGGAAAATTGTGTGCAAAAATGAACGTGATCACGTGTCGTGAGCGCGTCAAGCGGACATCCGAGGGGGTGGTCTTACTTAATGACGAGCCCCAGACGTTTGCCTAGTCGGCTGAGGAGCTCATTGGTGATCGTTTCGGCGCTCTGTGCGGCGGCGGGGGCAGGGATGGTCTGCGTGCCGTCTGTGCCGATGAGGGTGGCGATGCTCCCGATATGCGTAGCGGGGATATCCGTGACATCGACGGCAAGCTGATCCATGCACACCCTGCCAACGATGGGCGCTTTCTGCCCCTCGATCAGGACAGTCCCCTTTCCCGAGAGGGTTCGCGGGTAGCCATCGGCATAACCGATGGGCAAAATGGCGATGACGCTCTCGCGCATGGCGGTAAATGCGCGCCCATATCCGACGCTTTCGCCACGTGCGACATTCCGCAGTAACACGACGCGCGCCTTGAGCGAAAGGACAGGTTTTAAGTCGGGCATTCGCTTCACCCTGTCCTGCGGTGCACTCAGCACACCATAGAGCGCAATGCCCATGCGCACGTAGTCGCATTGCAATTCGGGATAGTTGAGCAGTCCGTAACTGCTCTGGATATGCACCCGCGGAAGCGCGATGCCCGCCGCTTTCAGGCGATCAAGGAGCGCATAGAAGCGATCGATCTGCCCGCGCGTGAATGCCACATCCGCCTGCGCGAGGCTGTCCGCCACGCAAAGATGCGTGAAAATGCCCGTGATCTCAAGATTCGGCATCGAAAACGCCGCGATCACGCGCGCGGTATCTTCCGCGTCGAAGCCAAGGCGATGCATTCCTGTGTCGATCTTGATGTGCGCGCGCACGCGGATGCGCTGGGCATCGAGCGCATGGGCATACGCATGGTCGATGAGCGTCTGCGTCAGGCGGTACTTATGGAGCTCCCTTGCGCGATGCGGCGCGGTATAGCCGAGAATGAGGATCTCCCCCGCGATGCCACGCTTTCGCAGGCAAATGCCCTCATCGATCGTCGCGACGGCAAATGCCGACACACCGCACTGCGCCAAGAGATCTGCGACCGCGCCGAGCCCATGCCCATACGCCTCCGCCTTTACGACCGCCATCATGCGGCAATCCGTCGGCATTTCCTGCTGTAAAACGGTCACATTGTGCGCCAAATGATCCATATTCAGCTCCAGATACGCCCGATCTTGCGCAGGGCCGGGCTTCTTTTCAGGGCGAATGCGCGCCCAGCACGCCGCAAGCACCGCGCTGACAGCAAATGTGCCCACCGTCACGGTGAGAAAATGCACGATGCCATTCTCGACCAGAAGCGCCTGCGCATTCGCGATTTTCGCAAGCAAGCGCACAGCGACGATCCCGAGCGGATGCAGGATATAAACAAGGAGCGAAACCGTCCGCACACGCGCAGGGCACGTCCCCTTGCCGTGCAGAAGCAGCGAAAACAGGAAGTAAACGCACGGAATAAGGAAAAGATACATACTATCGTGCCGCTGCCATCCGCGCGCACGCAGGAAAAGTGCTTCCCCCATCATGCAGGCAAGGGCGCAGACAAATCCCACGGCGCACTTCCCCCGCGACAGCCGTTTCGGCATCTGCGCAAGCAGACCGCCGAGGGCGAAAAAGACGGGTGCAAAGAATATGCCGTTTCTTGTATAGTCCATCATCTGAAAAATCAGGTCGTAGAACCGAGCAATGCATGGGATGCGCGCGGAAAGTCCATAATAGCTGTCGCCGAGCAGTCCAAGCACATAGAGCGCGGTGCAAAACGCCACCGCCCCACACGCGCCCCATTTCCTGCGCGCGCCCCACGCGATGCACGCGCCGAGCATCGACGCGGGCAGATACCAGAGGTGGTAGAACGTGCCATCAAAGACGATGTCCTGTAGCATCTTCGGCATCAGCGCACTTGACGCGAAATAGCCACTATAGACGTTCACAGGCAGGTAAAGGAGCATCGCCACAAGGTAAATGCGCGCCGTTTTCTTCACAAATGCGCCGAGCTTCCCCGCATCGCATGGGAGCAGGAAAAAGCCCGAGGTCACGAAAAAGAACGGAACGGCAACGCGTGCGATCACGCGCGTCAGGAGAAAATCCCCCACCGCGCTCACGCCACCGAGGGGCGATGTGTGGATCGTGATGACGAGAAGCGCCGCGATCAGGCGAAAGCGGTCGATATCAGGATACGTTTTCTCATCATGCATGGCGCTCCCTCCGCACCGTCACGATGAAGCCATCCACATTGTTGCCCGAAATGTGATACTGCGCGCCATCGGGGATCTCGATGCGCGTCCCATCGGGTTCTGCTCGAACGAAGAAAACATCCGTCTCCATATCCGCGGCAAGGGGATATTCGGCGCTAAAGACTTTAATATGCGCGATGTATTCTTCCAGCGCCATACGCATCTCCCGAATCAGCCGCGCGTGTGGAGCGCCGACATAGCGAAAATGCCACGGCTCATGCGCAATGCCCGTGATCTTCTCCTTATTGCGCGCATAGCGCTCGATGAAGCCATACGCGGACGCGACCGAGCGGAATTCGCCGCAGATGCCATCATAGGGAAATTCAGGACGAATGAAGTCGATTTTTTCCTGCGCAAGCCCCAGATCGATGGCAAGCCCCGTCTGGTGCTCGCTGTGATCGGGGAGCGCGACATATTTGCGCGTAAAATCCGCGCCATTTTCCCTGAGCGAGGATTCGTAGATCTCCGTCTGCTCCGCAAGCGAGCGCGCGCCACTCACGGGGACGATAGCATCCCCCGCACCGATGGCACGCAGGGCATTTTGAAGCGCAACTGCCGCTTCGCGCCGTAGCGTGATCTCAGGAAAACGCGGATCGACGCACACAAGCGCCTCTTCCGCCCCAGCTTTCAGCGGATAGTCGGCATTGACGAGCAAAAGATCCCCGCGATAGACCGCCTCGCGTTCAAGTGTCAGAATTTTCATGGCTGTACGTACTGGCTGAGCAGCTTTTCGAGCATATCGGCAAAGCTCAGACCGATCCCTTTCATCATATTCGGATAGCGACTGTGCGCGGTGAACCCAGGGATGGTATTGACCTCGTTGAAAACGATCTCGCCCGAGGGCGTGTAGAACATATCCACGCGCGCAAAGCCTGTGCATCCGAGGGTGCGGTAGATCGTTTTCGCCGTGCGCTGGATGCGCGCCTCTGTCTGGGCATCGACGCGCGCGGGCATATGGATCTTCGAGGTCTTGAGGGTATATTTTTCGGTATAGTCAAAAAATCCGTCCGACAGCTCGATCTCGTCCACGCGCCCGACCAGAAGCGCTTCCGTCCCCATCACCGCACAGCCGACCTCGAAGCCATCGATATTTTCTTCGACCGTGACGAACGAATCGTGGGAAAATGCAAGCGCGATGGCATCCGCAAGCGCGCCCTTTTCGCTGACTTTCGTAATGCCGAACGACGAGCCCGCGCGGACGGGTTTGACGAAAAGCGGATAGTGAAGCTCCACGTCGATCTGCGCCAGCGCCGCTTCCTGCGCATAGGCGCTGAACGTCACCGCGCGCGGAACGGCGATGCCCGCCGCGTGCACGAGGGCGTGCGCTCTGTCCTTGTCCATGCATAGCGCCGATGCGAGCGTACCGCAACCGACGACAGGGATGCCCGCAAGCTCAAAAAGTCCCTGAACCGTCCCATCTTCGCCATTTTTTCCGTGCAGGACAGGAAACGCAAGATCGATCGGCACGGTTTTCACCGTCCCGCCCGAAATTTCCAGAAAGCCCCGCACCGCGCGGCTCTGCGAAACGGCGACCGTGCACAGCGTATCCGCATCCGATGCCCACGTATCATCGACGATCTTCGCAATCGCGCCCGTATAGTGATACCATTCGCCATCGCGCGTGATGCCAACGGCGTAAACTTCATATTTTTCCTGATCGATATGCTCCAAAACAGCCGCCGCCGATTGGAGCGACACCGCATATTCCGTCGAATTCCCGCCAAAAAGGATCGCAATTCTTGTTTTTTTCATGCCAAATGCCTCTTTCTTCGGTTTTTCCAAAGCAAACGCGTCTGCCTTGGTAGCATTATCCTACCAAAAATCGCCTTTCCCTTTCTTTTTTTCAAGAAACGATATTCCGACTACTTTCTTGCAAAATTCTTACTTTTTTCCTACGGTCGTTCTGCCGCATGAATGCCTGCAAAAATGAAGAGACTTTCTGCTAAATATTTGAAAATAATTCTCATTCTCTTGTTGACAAAATTGGATCGATATGGTATATTCATTTTGCAAATAAGAATCACTCGCAAATACTTTTACTTATGTGCACGCCCCTGCTTCTATCTGCATAGATGGTAGGTGCGCAGTAGAATGATTTCAACTTTAGGAGGTTTTATTATGAAGGGTTTTGCAATGCGAAAAGTCGGTGAAACAGGTTGGGTGGAAAAGGAGCGGCCGATTTGCGGGCCTTGCGATGCGATCTGCAAGCCGCTTGCCCTCGCCCCCTGCACTTCCGATATCCACACAGTCTGGGCAGGTGCGATCGGCGATCGTCAGGATATGATCCTTGGTCACGAAGCCGTGGGCGAGGTCGTCGAGGTCGGCTCGGAAGTAAAAGATTTCAAGGTCGGTGACAGAGTGCTCATCGCCGCGATCACCCCCGACTGGAACTCTTTGGAGGCGCAGGGCGGTTACGCCATGCACTCTGGTGGAATGCTCTCTGGATGGAAATTTTCCAATTTCAAAGATGGCGTGTTCGGTGAGTATTTCCACGTGAACGACGCTGACGGCAATCTGGCGCATATGCCCGAAGGAATGGACATTGCCGCGGCATGTATGCTGGCAGATATGGTCCCGACGGGCTTCCATGGCGTTGAGCTGGCAGATATCCAGTTCGGCGACACGGTTGCCGTGATCGGCATCGGACCTGTCGGTCTTATGGCGGTGGCAGGTGCGGCGATCCGAGGCGCGTCCACGATTTATGCCGTTGGTTCGAGAAAGAATTGCGCAGACCTTGCGCTCGAATTCGGCGCGACTGAGATCATCAACTACAAAGAGGGCGACATCGTTGCGCAGATCATGGCAAAAACCGACGGAAAGGGCGTTGACAAGATCGTGATCGCAGGCGGCGATAACGACACATTCGATCAGGCGATCCGTATGCTGAAGCCCGGTGGGATCATCGGCAACGTCAACTATCTGGGCGAGGGCGATTATGTGAAGATCCCGAGAGCAGAATGGGGATGCGGAATGGCGCACAAGCAAATTCGCGGCGGTTTGATGCCCGGCGGCAGACTGCGCATGGAGAAGCTCGCAAACCTCGTCATGGCAGGCCGTATCCACCCCGAGAAGCTCGTGACGCATAGATTTGTCGGCTTGGAAAATGTCGAACCCGCACTGATGCTCATGAAAGATAAACCCCGCGACCTCATCAAGCCGCTTGTCATCATCGAATAAAAAACGAAAAAAGGAGCTGTTGCAAAATTCATTTTTGCAACAGCTCCTTTTTATGGTTTTATATTTGTCCCTCGGGATCAAGTTTCGTTAATATTCAGAACTGAGCAGGAAATCTGCAATGTGCATCGTCTTAATGCCTTCGTAATTTCCTCCTGCAAATTCATCTGTTGTAAGAACATATTTCGGGTAGTTATCGTGGATTTCGAGCAGGCGTTCATATTCCCGTTTTTCCGTCTTTTCAGAAGCGATTTCCTGCGTGACCTGAACATAGATCTTTTCGTTCTGCCTTGCTGCAACAAAGTCGATCTCTCCGTTACTTGTTTTGCCGATATTGACGGTGTAGCCACGGCGGCACAGTTCCAGATAAACGACATTTTCAAGGCTCGAAGCCACGCTGTCAGCGTTGTAACCGAGAACGCTATACCGCATTGAAACATCTGCAAGGTAGAATTTTTCCTGTGTTTTCAGGATTTCTTTGCCCTGCAAATCATATCGGGAACAGCGGTGCAGAAGATATGCTTTTTCCAACTTCTCCAAATAGCTGTAAACGGTTTCGTTATCAATCGTCCTATGCTCGGCTTTCAGATAATCCGAAATCGATTTTGCAGAAAAAGTATTGCCCACATTATTAAAGGTGTATTTCACAACACGCTCCAACTGATCGATTTTTCTTACCTGATTTCGTTTCACTATATCGGAGAAAATCGTTGAGTTGTAAATATCCCGAACAATGGTGTAAATCTCATCTTGAGAATATGCCTGCAAATAGATACCACCGTGGTACAATTATTCAGTCGTCGCAGTCGGCGGCTTGATATTTCAAACCGCTATTTGCGTTATTTTTGCAAAATCGTCATAAAAGGCGGTTTTGAGAATTGTAAAAGTAACGGCAGGCGTAAAAAACTTACGCCTGCCTGAGTTACTCATCGAAAGGGTCTGTGCGTGCTTTGTGCGTCGCAGGCTCTTTAACTATTGAATTGTTTGGTTCGGGCGGCGGTTATCACCGTCACCGCCCGTTGGGGTTTTATGCGTATAAAATGTGTTCTGTTTAGTCAATCGATTGGTACATCAAAGACATAGTAAATATTATATGTTTTATTGCTGTTATAATTATCATTGAATGTGCCATTACTACTTTTTACAATGGCGTAATATTTATTCGAAGGAGCATAATACATCACGAAATATGAGCCTAAGTGACATCAATGGTCACATCGCCGTCGGGCTGCTCAAATGAGTAACTGCCGTCGCCGTTGTCTTTGACCTCGATCTTATTGCCGTCCTTGTCGGTGACGGTGATTTTGTCCACTACCTTGCCATCATCTGGCTTCGGCTTGATAGTCACGGTGTCGCCGGTGCTGGGGTTCTTGTCGCTGACCTCCACATCACCGCCTGGATTGTCCTTGATGTCCACCTTGTTGTCCTTGCTCGGCTCGGTAAGCTTTTCAGCCATCACATAATAATGGCTGCCGTCTGTGGTAAAGGTAACGGACACGGAACGGGCGTTATTGCTCAGTTCCTTGACCTCGCCGTCCGTTGTCAGGGAGCATACCATCGGCTTTGCCGTGCAATGGGGGCAATCGATGGTCACGGTTGCACCGTCTGCGTTGATACGGTTGCCGTTTTCGTCGGCAAAGTAAATATCAAAGGTGTGGATGGGCGTTGCCTTACCTGTAAAGCAGCTCTTGATCCAATCCCACGCTACCGTTTCGGTGGTAGGAATGGGAACGACCATCAGCCGTACCGCACCCTTGGGAGCGTTTTCCACGGTGACGGTAGTGCCGTCATCGGTCTCAACCGTTCCGCCGCCGTTTTCGATATTGGCAGGATATTCGCCCTGAACGGTATATTCCGCTTTGGCATTCACATCGATTTCCGCTTTGTCGCTGACCTCTGCGGCAAAGGCAGGAACAGCACAGGACAGCAGAAGTAACGCAGTTAATAGGATGCTCATATACTTTTTCATCAATTCGCACCTCCTACGGTCACATTCAAAGCTACGCTTCCGGCACTGGTATAATCCTCCGGTTCATAGCTCATTACTTTCAGCTTGATCTTCGTGCCTGCGGACAACTCTTTGGAGAGTGTGACCGACTTCACATATTCGCCGGATTTGAGCAAGCCTGTTTCGCCAAGGATATTTCCTTTTTCGTCCAGAACACGGAGTTTCAGATATTTTTCATTGCCCTCGGTGTTGGTGAAGTAGACCGTCAGCTCGTTACCGTTGATCTGCGGAACGCCGCAGATGGAAACACGGTATGCCATGCCCTCCTGATACAGTTCCGTATAGCCAAGGTTTTCATCTACCTCCGGCTTGCCCTGCACGGCGGCAGGCTCAAAGGCTGGGGGCGTAAATTCGCCTTTGGGTGCGGTTTTCGGGATACACAGTGCCACGATCATCACGATCAGCACCACGGCAAACACGCCGCCCAATATCGGCAAGGTCTTGTCCTGTTGTTTTTTCTTTTGTTTTGTATTTTTCATGGGGGTTCACCTCATTGCGTTATCATATCTCATATTGACCG
>CAZVJJ010000027.1:0-21505 GCA_964627295.1 uncultured Oscillospiraceae bacterium
CCTTGCGGCGACCCATTTTCTCGATCACTGCGCCCATGCATTCCTCGGGCACATCGGCGACCATCTTCTCGATCGGCTCGCAAACCTTGCCGTCGATCACTTTCGTCAGCACGCGGGGGGTGGAAACGGAGAACTCGAAGCCCTCGCGGCGCATGGTCTCCATGAGGATGGAAAGGTGCATTTCGCCACGGCCAGCCACGTTGAATGCATCTGTGCCCTGCTCGGTCACGTGCAGGGATACGTCTTTCAAAAGTTCCTTTTCCAGACGGTCACGCAGGTTGCGGGAGGTGACGAATTTGCCCTCCTTGCCCGCGAACGGAGAATCGTTGACGGCGAACGTCATTTCGAGGGTGGGATCGCTGATCTTGACGAACGGAAGCGCCTCGACAGCGGAGCTATCGCAGAGGGTTCTGCCGATGGTGATGTCCGCCATGCCCGAAAGGGCGACGATCTCACCAGCGGATGCCTCCTGCACGGGCACTTTGCCCAAACCGTCGAATGTGTAAAGCGCAACGACCTTACCTTTCTGCTTTAGTTCGGGGTCGTGATAGTCGCAGATGGTGACTTCCTGATTGACCTTGATCGTGCCACGCTCGATTCTACCGACGGCAATTCTGCCAACATACTCATTGTAGTCGATGGAGGAAACGAGAAGCTGAAGCGGTGCATTCACATCGCCCGCGGGGGGATCGATATACTTGATAATGGTTTCAAAAAGCGGGGTCAGATCCGTGCCCATCTCGTCGGGGGAATACGATGCCGTGCCCTGTCTGCCCGAGCAGAAAACGGTGGGGGAATTGAACTGCTCGTCGGTCGCGTCGAGGTCGAGCAGAAGTTCAAGGACTTCGTCCATCACTTCGTGCACGCGTGCATCGGGCTTATCGACCTTGTTGACAGCAACGATGACCTTGTGACCGAGCTCCAGCGCCTTTTGCAGGACAAAGCGGGTCTGGGGCATAGGACCTTCTGCCGCATCAACGAGCAGGATAACGCCGTTGACCATTTTAAGGATGCGCTCGACCTCGCCGCCGAAGTCGGCGTGGCCCGGAGTATCGACAATGTTGATCTTGTAGTCCTTGTAGTGGACGGACGTGTTCTTTGCGAGGATGGTGATGCCACGCTCGCGCTCGAGATCGCCAGAGTCCATCACGCGATCGACCGTTGCCTGATTTTCGCGGTAGATGCCGCCCTGTTTGAGCATTTCGTCAACAAGGGTCGTCTTGCCGTGGTCAACGTGAGCAATGATCGCGATGTTGCGGATATTCTGTTGAGATACCATGTGCAGGTCTCCTTTTTGTTCTTTTTTATATGAATTTTGAATAATCTTCCAACATCTAAATATAGCACATTGACGCAAAGAATGCAATACTTTTTGTGGATTTTGCTCACAAAAAGTTTCCGTTTTCTCCGCATCCCAGCCCCACCTGCGACATACCCTCTATTGCTACCATAATTGCGGGATACACACGCAGTTAGAAACTCAATCGTAGGGACACCTGTCCTCAGGTGTCCGCTTACCGCAGTTGGGATATTCGCACGGCTGGTTGGTTGAACCATCTGTCGATGACAGAGTTCCTTGGCTCTCCCGTGCCAACGCATAATACGCAACTGCTTCCTAAATTTGCAACGTTTTCCCCCACATCAGTCAGAAAAAATCAGATAGATTTTTTCTGACAGCTTCTCCCCGAGGAGAAGCCTTTGGTGGTCGTCGGCAAATTGTGCGAAAAACGCGCATTTCTGTTATCGCAACGTTGTCGGTGGGGGTATACCCACACCCTACAGGGGGGCGCAATGTGGTTTTTCAAATTTTTATTGTATCAAACAGGAGGGAAATTATGCGAAAACGGGACAAATGGTTGATTTTTGGGGCGCTCGTTATTGCGCTCATGGTCGCGCTCGTGCTTTTGCGTGGCGACGTGCTGGAAACGGGGAACTGGGGGCTGAGCTTCCGTGCGGAGGGCGAGCCGCCTGTTGGGAACGCGTCGGGTGCGGCGCTTGCGCGCTACGATGCCGCTTACGTCGGGGATACGACGCAAAAAGTGCTCTACCTCACATTCGATGCGGGCTACGAAAATGGATACACCGCGCAGATCCTCGATACGCTCCAGAAGCACGGCGTTTCTGCGGCATTTTTCCTTGTGGGCAATTACATCGAGCGCGAACCTGACCTCGTGCGGCGCATGGTCGCCGAGGGACATACCGTGGGGAATCACACGATGCACCACTACGATATGTCGAAAATTGCCGATAAAACAGCATTTGAAAAGGAACTGCGTGACCTCGAAACGCTCTTTTTCGACACAACAGGGGTAGAGATGCCAAAATTCTACCGTCCCCCGCAGGGCATTTACAGCGAGGACAATCTCGCCATGGCGCAGGAAATGGGCTACAAGACCGTATTTTGGAGTCTTGCCTACGTGGACTGGAAGCAGGATGCCCAGCCGACGCGGGAACAAGCGCTCAATAAGCTCCTCCCGCGCACGCACGATGGCGCAGTTGTGCTCCTGCACTCCACCAGCCGCACCAATGCCGAGATCCTTGACGAGCTTCTCACCACGTGGGAGCAGGCGGGATATTCGTTCGGCACGCTCCAGAGCCTTTTTTCGTAAACAATTTATGACCGATGCGAAATAGCCTTTACTTTGCGGCAGATTTGCAGTAGAATATGCCCAAAGGAGGCAGAAATTATGTTTGATGATCCGAAACGGGAGCTGAAGCGACTGGAAGAGCAGCTCCTCAAAGAAGAAGATACCGAATGGCTCGACCGGGAGCTGGCACAGGCATACGAACTGCTTGGGGAGGATACGGATATGGATGCGACGCGGGTATTCCGCGAAACGCCCCCTGTTCGGAATTTTGCCAACGGCTATGCCCCTGCACCTGAAATCAACAATTATGCCGATGTCGCACAGCCCGAGCCTGTGCAGAGCGTGAATAGAAATGTTGGCGGTCTGCTGCTGCTTGCGGCGGTGGAAACGGTCGCCATTGCCGCCATCCTCGCCTACTGGGTGGGGCAGATCCTGTAAGCGATGGAAAATGCGCAGGTAGTTGGGCGCTTCGCCCCGACCCCATCGGGACGGATGCACCTAGGGAATGTATTTGCCGCGCTTATGGCGTGGGCCTCGGCGCGCAGTCGCGGTGGCGAAATGGTGCTTCGCATGGAAGATCTTGACACTCAGCGCACGAGCGCGGAATTTGCCGAGACGCTTCGCGATGATCTTCGCTGGCTCGGGCTCGACTATGACCGCGAAACGCCCCCGCAGAGCACGCGCGGGGCGGTGTATGATACGTATTTTGCGCGCCTTGAAGAACTGGGGCTATTATATCCGTGCTATTGCACGCGCAGTCAGCTTCACAGCGTCAATGCGCCGCATTTGAGCGACGGCACGTATGTCTATCCTGGCACGTGCCGCAATTTGACATCCCCGCCATCCGACCGCGCACCTGCATGGCGCGTGATCGTGCCAGAGCGGGTCTGGACGGTGCACGACCGCGTGCAGGGGACGTATTCGCTCGACCTTTCGACGGCGTGTGGCGATATGGTCGTTCGGCGCGCCGATGGGGTGTATGTCTATCAGCTTGCAGTCACGGTGGATGATGGCGAAGCGGGCGTGACGGAAGTCGTGCGCGGGATGGATCTACTCAGCTCCGCACCGCGGCAGATGTATTTGCAGGAGCTTTTCGGCTTCCCGCATCCGAGCTATGCGCACGTGCCGATGCTCCTAGCACCCGACGGACGGCGCTTGAGCAAACGCGACCGCGACCTTGACCTCGGCGCTTTGCGCGCACGCGTGCGCCCCGAGGCGCTGATCGGCACGCTCGCCTATGCCGCAGGCTTGATCGATCAGAACGTGCCGCTGAGCGCAAAGGAACTTGCAAGCGTATTTTCGTGGGACGACCTCCACGGCGATAGCATCTATATCGATGCCACCCAACTCATGCCGTGAGCGGCATGGGTTAGCCATAACGCCGCACTCGCCTATTATACTGTAGGGTGGGGGTACACCCCCACCGACGCAGTTCCGATATCTGCATGGTCGGTTTTGCCGAAGCATCTATCGATGACAGAGAAAAAGCCTTCTCCCCAAGGAGAAGCCTTTGGTGATCGTCGGCAGTCTGGACGAAAAACGAACATTTCTGTTATCGCACGTTGTCGGTGGGGGTATACCCCCACCCTACGGTCTGGGACGGAAAATTATGCATATCGCATACCGCAAATAAAAAAGCGCGTTGGGAAATTCCCAACGCGCAAAATTTATATCAGATGGAGAACGCGACAAGGGCGATGTCCTTGCCTGTTTTCTTGCTCAGGAGCTGCTCAAGCTCGGTGATCTTGGCAAGTGCCTCTGCGTCGTCGCTGAGGGCGGCGTAGCGCACGGGGCTGTATGCCACGAGGGCAACGTCCTTGCCCGTCTGTGCGGAAAGCACCTTTTCAAGCTCGGTGATGGAGCTGAGCAGATCTTCGCGGCCGTTCAAATCGGTATAGGTGTTCATAAATGTACCTCGTTTTTATTCTTCGGAAACGGTCTTGACCATTTCGTAAAGGGCATCTGCGGTGACCTCGGTCGAATCCACGCCCGTCTGTGCGTACTCGCCGTCGATGTAGAATGCCCAGTATGCCTTTTCGGTGTCCCAGTCAGCGGTGATGCCGCTCACGGTCGTGACGTAAAGGCCCCAGTCGCTCTCGTCGCCTGCGATCAGCTCGAGGGCGACAAGTGCCTCGCCGACGGTGGTCGCATCGGTGTGGATCAGGTACTTGGTAACAGTGCCGTCCACGTCCTTTGCGGTGAAGTAGAACTGCGTTGCGCCCTCGCCGAGCTCGGTGTAGCTGACCGTCTTGACGAAGCTATAGGTCGCGCCGTCGGTAAGCTCGGTCGAATCCACGCCCGCCTGTGCATACTCGCCATTGATGTAGAATGCCCAGTATGCATTCTCCGTTGCCCAGTCGGCGGTGATGCCGTTCACGGCCGTGACCATCAGACCCCATTCGCTCTCGTCGCCCGCGATCAGACCCTCAGCAAGCAGGGCTTCGCCGACGGTCGCGGCTTCGGAAGTATAGGCGAAGGTCTGCTCCGCGCCGTCAACGTCGGTCACAACGACGCTGAAAGTAGCTGCCGCGGTCGTGCTCTCGGACTGCTCAGCCTCGGTCGTCTGCACGGGTGCGGTGGTCGTTTCCTGCGGCTCGGTGGGCTGGTTCTCGCTTGCACAAGCGGCGAGGGAGAACACCATCATCAGCGCAAGAAGCATGGCAATGATTTTTTTCATGTTCAAAACACTCCTTTTCATATATGGAACTGTCGGCATGGGAATATCTGCGCCCCATTTTGGGGAAGCTATGGATGCATCCACGCGACAGTACCTGACAAAAAATAACAGCCTACCCACATCTTTTGCGCGGGTTGCCACGGAAGGGCTGTCCCAAGGGGGGATCTTGGGCATCCGTGGCAACAAAAAAACTGCGGTACAGCCCCAAAAGGGCGCACCGCAGCCGTTTTTCCGCGTCAAAAGACCACCTAAATCCATACTTGCAGACTCAGGTGTAGCTCGCATGTTCAAGCAGTTCTCCTGACTCGCGCATCTGCGGTGCTGTGCAGCCTTCTCAGGGTGACCCCAATGACCGACTTTCGTCTTGCACAGAACCTCCACGCATACAGTGGCGGTACCGTTCGTGATTTGCACACGATTCTCTATTCTCCTGCGGGGCTTTTACCGCGTCCGCAGGCACTCAAACACGTATTCACTTGGCATTAGGATATCACGGCAGTGCGAATTTGTCAATAGAAGAGGATTGCAATTTTTGCGCGAATGTGATACTATAAGCAAAATGGCGCACGTATGCGCATCAACTGAACAGGGCTTCAAATTCAAACGGAATGGGGAAATCCCAACGGTACCAAGCCGCCGTAGACGAACGAAAAAAGCCGCTTTTTCCATTGGCGCACGCCGAGAAGGAGAGAGCATCATGGTGTTCGGAGTCGGAATACGTATTTGTAGCCAATGCACGGGACTCTTGGGGGCTGTCCTGTGGATCATTTCGTAAAAAGACCGTGCGGTGCGCTGCATGGTGGCTTTGCATATGTCCGCTCCCGAATTTCGGGAGCGTTTTTCTTTTTTGGAGGAGCAATATGGCGCAATTTGAGATCAAAGACCTTACATTTTCCTATACCGCCGCGAAACAGGCGGAATCCCTTACGAATGTGAGCTTGCGCGTGGAGCGGGGCGAATATGTCGTGCTCTGCGGGCGCTCTGGCTCGGGCAAGACGACGCTTCTGCGGCACTTAAAGCCCGTGCTCACCCCGCACGGCAAGCGAAGCGGCGAAGTGCTGTTCGACGGCGTGCCGCTCGAACACGTGAGCGCGCGCGATCAGGCGGCGAAGATCGGCTACGTGATGCAAAATCCCGACGACCAGATCGTGACGGACAAGGTCTGGCATGAGCTCGCATTCGGGCTGGAAAGCCTCGGATGCGATCAGCGCACCATGCGCGCACGCGTGGCGGAGATGGCTTGCTATTTTGGCATCGGCGACTGGTTTCACCGCGATGTGGCGAATCTTTCGGGCGGTCAGAAGCAACTATTAAACCTTGCATCCATCATGGCGATGCACCCCGAAGTGCTCATCCTCGATGAGCCGACGAGCCAGCTCGACCCCATTGCCGCCTCGGATTTTCTCAACACCGTGCGCAAGATCAATCTGGAGCTCGGCACGACGGTCATCATCACCGAGCACCGCTTAGAGGACATTTTTCCCTATGCTGACCGCGCCATCGTGATGGACGGCGGTCGCGTGATCGCCGACGGCACGCCGCGCGAGATCGGGGAGCACCTCTATGCGCAGAAAAATGATATGTTTGCCGCCATGCCCACCCCCGTGCGCGTGTTTTACGGTGCAAATGGGCAGGGCACGTGCCCGCTGACGGTGCGCGAGGGCAGAAATTGGATGAGTACGCAGTTCCCTCAGCCGCTCCGCGCCGATTTCTTCCCCGCCGAACCCCCGCAGGAGGACGTGGACGACCCTGCACTCGAACTCAAAGAGCTCTGGTTTCGCTATGAAAAGGACAGCCCCGACATCCTGCGCGGTGTGAATGCCTGCGTGCCACGCGGAAGTTTGTATGCCATCGTTGGTGGCAACGGCGCAGGAAAATCCACCACGCTCAAATCGATCTGTGGCATTTGCAAGCCCTATCGTGGAAAGGTCAAGATCTTCGGAAAGCCGATCGGCAAGTACAGATCTGCGGAGCTATTCCGCGAGTGCCTTGCCATGCTCCCGCAAGACCCCAAAAGTCTCTTCACGGCGAAGACCGTCCGCGAGGAGTTGGAAGAAATGAGCACCGATGCGCAGAAAATCGCGCACGTCGCCGCGCTGTGTGAGATCGACGAACTGCTTGCACGCCATCCGTATGACCTCTCAGGCGGTGAGCAGCAGCGCGCGGCACTTGCAAAAGTCCTGCTCACCGATCCGAAGCTTCTGCTTCTCGACGAACCGACCAAGGGCATCGACAGCTTCTTTAAGGAAAAGCTTGCAGGCATCCTTTGCACGCTTCGCGATGCGGGCATCACCATCGTGATGGTCTCGCACGATGTCGAATTCTGCGCGCGCTATGCAGACCTCGTCTCCATGTTCTTCGATGGGCAACTGCTCACCACCGATACACCGCGCCGCTTCTTCGGCAGTAACAGCTTCTACACCACCGCCGCCAATCGCATGAGCCGCCATGTGCTGACCAATGCGGTCACGGCAGAGGATGTGATCGTCGCCTGCATGGAGGGCGCGCATGAATAAATTCTATCTTTCCACCATCGACCCCGCCGCATCTGCGCTTGCACGGAAATACGGCATAGGGCTTGAGATCGCGCAGTATTGTACTGCATGGAATATGGATGAAAAATTCGCTGAAACAGATGCCGAAGTGCGCCAGATGCTCACGGGCATTTCCACGTGCGTCCTGCACGCGCCGTTTAACGAGCTTTTTCCCTGCGCCATCGACCCGAAAGCGCGCGCCCTTGCGTCCGAGCGTTATCGGCAGGCGATCGCGCTTGCCAAGCGCTACGGTGCGGAAAAGGTCGTGATCCACGGCGGTTTCCATCCGAAAATGTACTATCCCGTCTGGTATACGGAGCAGTCGATCGTTTTCTGGAAAGAATTTCTGAAAGACGACCCCGAAGTGACGCTTGTGCTCGAAAACGTGCTGGAAACAGACCCCGCGTGGCTTCTTGAGATCGTGCAGGGCGTGAATGATCCGCGATTAAAGATGTGCCTCGATATCGGGCACGTCAATGCCTATTCGCCACTTACGCCGATGCAATGGCTGGAGCGCTGTGCGAGTGTGCTTTCGCATTTTCACATCCACAATAACGATGGCACTTGCGATAGCCATAGCCCGCTCCTCGATGGCACGATCCTCATGCGCGAATTCCTCCGCACCGCGCGTGCCCTCTGTCCCGATGCAACGTTCACCCTCGAACTCATCGACGCGACCGCCTCGGTAGCCCACTTGCCCGAACTGCTCGGCTAAGTAACTATGTCCGCGTTTCGCAAAATCCCCCCACCCTACAGTCTGGGACGGAGGAGTGTCGTGGTATGCTCCCCCCGTCAGCGGCTTTGGCGGTCGTCGGATGCGGGGGCAAAATATGCACAAAAATTCCTTTCAGGAGGAACACTATGCAAACCATTGAAACATGGCTCAGCGGGATCGTGCCGCTGGATGCAGAGGCAATGCGCCTTGCGCGTGCACGGCAGGAGAAACTGGCAAAACCGCCGAAGAGCCTCGGTAAGCTCGAAGAACTTAGCATTCAGCTTGCGGGCATCACAGGGCGCGTGGAAAATCATGTCGCGCGCAAGCATCTGCTCGTCTTTGCGGCAGATAACGGCGTTGTTGCCGAGGGCGTTTCTGCTACGCCGCAGAGCGTCACTTTGATGCAGACCATCAACCTCACGCGCGCCAAAACAGGCGCATCGACACTATGCAAGCATTTCGGGTGCGCCATCACGGTGTGTGATGTCGGCGTGAATGCAGATATCACCGATCCGAACGTGCTTGATCGCAAGATCGCCTATGGCACACAAAATATCGCTCATGGCGCGGCAATGACGCGAGCGCAAGCCGAGCAGGCGCTTTCCGCAGGCTTTACCCTTGCGCGCGATACCGATGCGGATGTGCTCGGCATCGGCGAAATGGGCATCGGCAACACGACGACTTCTTCGGCAGTCCTCGCGGTGCTTCTCGGCGTGGAGGTCGAAGCGGTGACAGGACGCGGTGGCGGTCTGACCGATACCGCATTTGCCAACAAAAAGCGCGTGATCCAGCGCGCGATCGATCAAAATCGCCCCGACCCCAGCGATGTGGTCGATGTGCTTGCCAAGGTCGGCGGGTTTGACATTGCCGCCATGTGTGGCGCGTTCCTCGGTGCGGCAGCTTCGCATCGCCCTGTGGTGATCGATGGCTTCATCAGCGCGGTGGCGGCACTTTGCGCCGCGCGCCTTTGCCCCGATGCGGTGGGCTATTTCATCCCGAGCCATGCTTCTTACGAGATCGGCTACCGCCTTGCGATGGATGCGATGGGGTTAGAACCGATGCTCCTGCTTGGAATGCGTCTGGGCGAGGGAAGCGGTTGCCCGCTGACGTTCCAGATCCTCGAAGCGGCGTGCGCCATTATGAACGACATGGCGACATTCGACCAGGCGGGCATCGATGATGGATATCTCGACGAGATCCGCGAGGGGGACAAATTCTCCGTGGAGGGAAGCAAATGACGTATTTCATTTCGGGTGGCGCGAAAAATGGCAAATCGACGCTTGCGCAGGATCTTGCGGTCGCCCTTGCCGACGGTGGCACGCATTACTATGTCGCGACCATGATCTCCACAGGGCATGAGGATGACGAGCGCATCCGTCGTCACATCACCGACCGCGCGGGCATGGGCTTCGAGACGGTCGAATGCTTCAAAAATATCCTCGATACGCTCGAAACTGCGGATAAAAATGCCGTTTTCCTCGTGGATAGCGTGACGGCGCTCATTCAAAATGCGCTTTTTCCGGTCGAAAAGAATTATGAAATGGACATTCCTGCGGCGAACCGCTGTGCCGACGAGCTTGTGCGCTTTGCAAAGACCGTCCGTCACGCCGTGTTCGTCAGCGACTATATTTATTCCGATGCCGAGGTGTTTTCTGAGAGCACCGAGGCATACCGAAACTGCCTCGCCGATATCGACCGCCGCCTTGCCGCCGTGTGCGACACGGTCGTTGAGGTCTGCGCGGGGCAACACATCGTATACAAGGGGGCGCTTGCGATTTGAAAACGCTGATGCACGCATTCATCATGTGCCAGAGTATGTTTTGCGCCATTCCCGCGCCACAGGTGTGGGATGAAAAGGCGAAAGACAAAATGCTCCTCTTCCTCCCGCTCGTCGGGCTGGAGATCGGCGCGGTGTGGGCGCTTTGCGTGTGGGTCTGCCGCGTGCTTGTGCTTCCGGATCTTGTCACCGCGCTCGTTGGTACGGTCTGCCCATATCTTCTGACGGGCTTTATCCACCTCGATGGCTATATGGACGTGACCGATGCTGTCAAATCGTGGCGCGATCTGGAGCGCCGCCGTGAGATCTTAAAAGATTCGCACGTCGGTAGCTTCGCCGTGATCGGTCTTGCGATGCTCATGCTTGCGCAGTTTGCCTGCTTTGCATCGATCTCGCAGAGCGCGCCCATGGGTGTGCTCGTGCTCATCCCTGCGCTGAGCCGATGCGGGTCGGCGCTTGCCGTCACGTGCTTAAAGCCTATGTCCACCAGCCAGTATGCCGAGAAGCCGAAAAATGCGCGCCATGTGGTGCTCCTTTGCGCCATGAGTGCGGCGATCCTCGTGCTCGGGTTTGCGGAATTCGGCAAGTATGGCTTCGCGCTCGTTGGCTGTGCGGCAGGCTATGCCCTCGCGCTTTCGCGCGCATATCGATCGCTTGCGGGCATGAATGGCGACATTGCCGGCTATTCGCTCACGTTTGCAGAACTTGCGGGCATTTTTATGCTTGCGATCATCTAAGGAGGAAGCAAAATGGTTCTCATCATCGGTGGCGCATATCAGGGCAAGCGCGCATTCGCGTGCGAGAAGCTCGGCATCGCGCCAAGTGAAATTTATACCTGCGCGGGCGGGGAGATCGATTTTTCCTATCCCTGCATCGACCATATCGAGCAGTTTGCCCGCGTCCATCCCGACCCGATCGCCTATTTTGCGGAAAATCGCGAAAAATGGGAGAATTCCATCCTGATCCTTGAGGATATGTTCTGCGGGGTCGTGCCCATGGGCGAAGAAAATCGCACATGGCGGCAAAATTCGGGGCGATTGGGGCAGTACCTTGCCCGCGAAGCCACGCGCGTGAGCCGCATTTTCTGCGGTCTGGAGGCACGGCTGAAATGAAGCTGTATCTCATCCGTCATGGCATGACCGAGCCGAATGAGCGCCATCTCTACTGCGGTAGCAGCGATGCTCCGCTTTCGGACGCGGGCAAGCAGGCGTTGCGCGCGCTCCACTATGCCCGCCCCGATGCGCAGTTTTGCACCAGCGGTATGAAGCGCACGGACGAAACGCTCACGCTCCTTTTTGGGGATGTACCGTACCGCGTCGAGCCGCGCTTTCGCGAGGTCGATTTCGGCATTTTTGAGATGCATAGTTATGAGGAATTGAAAAATACGCCCGATTATCAGGCGTGGCTCACGGGGGATAACGAGCGCAACGTTCCGCCCAATGGCGAGAGCGGTGAGCAAATGGCGCGCCGCGTGCTCGAAGCATTCCACGAATTGCAGGAAGATACCGTCCTCGTGACCCACGGTGGCGTGATCGCCACCATCATGGCGCATCGCTTCCCCGACGCAGGAAAAAACCGCTATGAATGGCAACCCAAAAACGGTCATGGCTATTGCATCACCGACGATGGCTATTATGCCATCCCATAAAAAACGGCATACTTGCGTCCTGCAAATACGCCCGTTTTTCGCTCAATTTACCGCCCCAAACTGTAGGGTGGGGGTACACCCCCACCGACAACGTTGCGACAACGGAAATGCGCGTTTTGGCTACTGGCGCGGGAGCGCCCTTGGCTCCCCTGTGTAAGGGGAGCTGGCAAAAATCTATTTGATTTTTGACTGAGGGGTTGCTACCGCAGTGCGAATTCGCCGAAGACTATCGTACATCGCAACATTTCCCCGCGCAATCCCTCAGTCACGCTGTTCGCGTGACAGCTCCCTTTACACAAGGGAGCCGCCCTCAGTCATCGGCGATTGGTGCAACAAACCGACCGTGCAGAAATCGAGGGTGCGTCGGTGGGGGTGTACCCCCACCCTACAGTATCATAGGCGAGTGCGGTGTGGTATGCTCCCCCCGCCCCTGTCGGGGCACCCCCCTCGTAAACGCGGGGGGGGCAAGAAAGTGCGTCAAGCGGACACCCGAGGGCGGGTGTCCCTATGGGGTTTTACGTACATGGTTGCATTTTTAGACATGGATACAAGGAGAACACAATGGACGAACAGATTTTAGCGCTTGCGCGGGGCGAGGGGTTTCGCGCGGCGATCATTTCGACGGAAAATGTGCCCGTGGATGCGAGATTCCGCGCTTTTTGCGAGGAAAATCTCTGCGGGCTTTACGGCGCGAATTATTCCTGCCCGCCCGACTGTGGCACGGTCGAGCAGATGCATCAGCAGATCCTTGCACAGGAAAAGGCGCTCATTATCTCGAAAGTATGGGATGTGGCGGGCTTTTCCGACAAATGCGGTGTCGCGCACGCGAAAAAGACGCACAACGATGCCGTGCTTCGTCTGACGCGCAAACTCCGCGAGATCGTGAATGTCGGCTTCTGCGCGGGGTACAATGGTTGCCCGCTGTGCGAGCCGTGTCTGCGCGTAAAGGGTGCGCCCTGCGCCCATCCCGATGCGCGTATCAGTTGTATGTCGGCGTACTGCATCGATGTTGCCGAGCTTGCGCGGCGCTGTGCGCTCGAATTTGCATGGGAAGAAAATAAACTGTTCCTTTTTGGCATGATCGCATACCATCACGAGGAAACGAAAGAATAAAACGAGGTCAAACGCATGAAACGCTTTTTATCCCTGATTTTAGCTGCCTTGCTTCTGCTCGGTGCGCTTCCGTTTGCGAATGCGGCGGAAGAGGATGCGGTGCAGACGGTGCTAACTGCGACGGGCGACTATATGGATTCGCTCGGCGCGCCTGTCGCGGGTTCAACGGGCGGCGAATGGATGGTGCTCGGCTTCGCGCGAAGCGGGCGCGATGTCGCATCGAGCTATTATGACAGCGTCGTGTCGCTCGTGCAGGAGAAAATGGACGAAAACGGTCGCCTGCACGCGACAAAATGCACCATAAACTGCCGCTATATCATCGCCCTGACCGCGATCGGCAAAGATGTGACCGATGTCGGTGGGTGCGACCTGCTCCGCGGTCTCAATGACCTTGGCTACATCAAAAAGACAGGCGTGACAGGCGCGATCTGGACGCTCCTCGCGTTCGACAGCGGAAATTACCCGATGCCCGACGGCATTGACCGCGCAACGCTCGTCGATACCATCCTCGGCTTCGAGACCCCGAGCGGTGGTTGGGCAAATTCGGGCAGTAAACCCGACCCCGATGTGACGGCGATGGCGCTTCAGGCGCTCGCGCCCTACCGCGATCAGGAAGCGGTCACCGCATCCATCGACCGCGCGCTCGATGTCCTTTCGCAGATGCAAAATACCGACGGCGATTTCGTCGGCGATTATGGTGCAAGCAGCGAATCGAATGCGCAGGTCGTCGTGGCGCTTTCGGCCCTCGGGATCGATGCCAATACCGATAGCCGATTCGTGAAAAACGGCATTTCCGCCATCGATGCCCTGCTCCGATTTGCCCTCGATGACGGTGGCTTCCGCCATATTTTATCGGGCAAGCGCGACGGCATCGCGACCGAGCAGGGCTACTATGCGCTCGTTGCCTACACGCGCTTCAAGGCGGGGCAAACGCCGCTTTATGATATGTCCGATGTTTCCCTCGCGGAAGTAGTGCCCACGGAAACACCCACGGAAACGTCCACGCGCGTGCCCTATCTGTGGGTGATCGCGGTGCTTGCGATCGGCGCAGTCCTTGTTCTTGCGTGCGTCCTGCTCCGCAAGAAAATGCGCAAAAAACAGTTTTCCAATGCGATCATGGTGATCGTGATCTTGATTTTTGTCGCGATCGGTGCGGGTGCGGCGGTCGAGTTGGGCGCATTTGCGCCGAAAGTGGCGCTTGGTGGCGAATATCAGATCACGCCGATCCCCAATGACCGCCTTGTGACCGATCCTGATACCGAGCAGCTTTGCACCGTGACGATCCGCTGTGATACCATTCTCGACAACCTCTCCCAGCTCGACGATGCCAAGCGCCCCTATGTCCCCGCCGATGGCGTGATCCTCAACGAGATCACGGTGGAATTTGCGCAGGGCGAGAGCGTGTTCGATGTGCTTCAGCGCGTGTGCGCGGCGGCGGAGATCCCGCTTGAATATAGCTGGACACCGCTTTACGATAGCTATTATCTGGAGGGCATCTGCCATATCTATGAGTATGACTGCGGCGCAGAATCGGGCTGGATGTACGCCGTGAATGGGATTTACCCCAATTACGGTTGCTCGGAGTACGAGGTGCAAGCGGGCGACGCGATCGTCTGGCGCTATACATGCATCGGGCTCGGTGGCGATCTTCAGGCAGATGTTATGGAGAAATGATATGAAAAAATCGAAAATTTCGGCACTTATCAGCATTTTTGTGCTCATTCCGCTCACGCTTTTTCTGGGAAGTCATTTGAGCGGACGTGCGTATTATTTAACGAGCACCCTCGTGCTTTTTGAGATCATGCTTCCGTTTTTCCTCGCATTCGAGGGGCGCAAGCCAGCCGCGCGGGAGCTTGTCGTGGTCGCGGTTCTGTGCGCCATCGCAGTTGCGGGGCGCGTCGTCATCCCACTTCCGCATTTTAAGCTCACATTTGCCATCATTATGCTCTCGGGCATCGCCCTCGGCGCGCAGACGGGCTTCCTCGTCGGCGCAGTTGCGGCACTTGCAAGCAACTTTTTCTTCGGTCAGGGCGCGCATACGCCTTGGCAGATGCTCGGCTACGGCATGGCGGGTCTTATCATGGGCTTTGCGTATCGCAAAAAGTGGTTCGTGCGCAAGCGACTTTCTATGGCGATCTGGGGCGCGGCGGTCGTGCTCGTGATCGTCGGACCGATCCTTGATACCTGCACCGTATTTTTGTCCTTGACCGAATTCACGGTGGCGGGCGTGACAGCGATCTATCTTTCGGGTCTGCCCGTCAATGCCACGCAGGCGGTGGCGACAGCACTCACAATTTTCCTTTTCGGCGAACCGCTTCTTGAAAAACTCGACCGCGTAAAGCTGAACTATGGCATGATGGAGGACGACGATGGGATTTGAAGCGTGCCATCCTGCGGTCAATTTGATCTATTTCACCGCGGTCATCTATGGCGCACTCACCTTTTCACATCCTGTGTACCTCGCCATCGGCTTTGCTTGTGCGTTTGCTTACAGCGTCTGGCGCGGTGGAAAGCGGACGCTTGTGTTTGATTTGGCACTTTTACCATGCGTTGCGGTGTTTGCGCTGTATTATAGCAGTTACAACCATTTCGGTGTGACCGTTCTGCGGCAGAATTTCATCGGCAATAACATTACGCTCGAATCGCTCGTCTATGGCGCGGTTCTGGGCATTTCCATTGCGACGGTGCTGATGTGGTTTCGCTGTGTGTATGCGATCTTTTCTTCGGATAAGGTCGTGTATCTATTCGGACGCGTGAGCCCGACGGCATCGCTTTTCCTTGCGATCCTGCTTCGCACCGTGCCGCGCACCAAGGTGCAGGCGCATCGCATCCACACCGCCCGCTGTGGCATCGGCAAGGGCGTGGGGCAGGGGGGCGTGTGGGCGCGGGTCAAGAACGCCGTGCGCATTTTTTCCATGCTCATCTCATGGCTGATCGCGTCCCTTGCCACGGTATCCGAATCTATGCGAAGCCGCGGAAGCGCTCTGCGCGGACGTACCGCATTTTCCATCTATCGCTTTGATAACCGCGACCGCGCCTACGTGATCGCAATGTTCGCCTGCCTGACCCTCACCGCCATGGCGGCGCTCCTCGGCAGGAGCGGTATGACCTATGCGCCCCGCATCCTCTGCGCGCCCCTTTCTGCGCTCGATGCCCTCTTCGCCACAGGCTATTTCGCCCTCTGCGCCATGCCCCTCGCCCTCGATGTCTATACCGCCCTCCGTTTCCCAAAGTAACACGTACTAAGTCGGAAATTCAGCTTGCCGCACTTGAAACTAGCAAATATGTCCGTGTTTCGCAAAATCCACCGTCCATAGACCGTAGGGTGGGGGTACACCCCCACCGACGCAGTTCCGATATCTGCACGGTCGGTTGGATGAACCATCTATCGATGACAGAGTTACTTGGCGCTCCCGCGCCAACGCATAATATGCAACTGTTTCCTAAGTTTGCAACGTTGCTCCCCCACATCAGTCACAAAAAATCAAATAGATTTTTTGTGACAGCTTCTCCCCAAGGAGAAGCCTTTGGCGGTCGTCGGCAAATTAAGCGAAAAACGAACATTTCTGTTATTCCACGTTGGCGGTGAGGGTATACCCCCACCCTACAGTATGGAACGATAAATCGTGCGTATTTTCTAAAGCAAATAAAAATGCCAGCCACAGCGGGGAAGCTGTGGCTGGCGTTTGTTTTATAGATCAGAGTGCGAACTGGATGGTGCAGAATGCGGCGTAGATGACGAGAAGCGTGATGCCCTGCCAGCGGGAGAGCTTGCCCTTGGTCAGCGCGGGAATGGTGAGCAGCGCCATCACGGCGACCATGAGCGGGATATCGAGCACGAGCGAGGAATTGCATCCGAAGAGCAGATTGCCGACGGGCACTTCAAACGGTGCAAGCGTCACAGAAACGCCCGAAACGAGCACGAGATTGAATACATTTGCGCCGATCACATTGCCGATGCCGAGGGATGCGTGACCCTTGCGCAGGCTCGTGATGGTGGTGATGAGCTCGGGCAGGCTCGTGCCGAGTGCAACGAACGTCAGCGCGATCACCGTCTCGGGCACGCCGAGCTCCTGCGCGATCAGCGTACCGTTGTCCACGAGCAGATCTGCGCCAACGGCGATCACGGCAGCACCGCCGATGAGAAGCAGAAGTTCGAGCCAGAGCGCACGCGGTGCGCTGGGAGCATCTTCCTCAGTCTCTGCATCCTCAGGGTGCTGCAAGCCGTGGCGAACGTTCAGCACGATGTACGTCACGAAAATCGCCAGCATCACGATGCCGAGCCAGCGGGGGAACTCGCCGAGAACATAAGCAGCGACGCAGTAGATCGCGGCGGAGGAGAAGAAGAATGCGACGGGAAGACGCATAGACTTGACATTCACAGGGCCAGGATTGACCGCGACGGAGATCGCAGCGATGAGTGCGGTGTTGCAGATGATCGACCCAATGGCGTTGCCATACGCCATCGCGCCCTGACCACCCAGTGCACCCGTTGCCGATACCATCACCTCGGGAAGCGTCGTGCCGATAGACACGACCGTCGCACCCACGATGATATCGGGCAAGTGGAAGCGGTGGGCAAGACCCGTTGCGCCATCGACGAACCAGTCGCCGCCCTTGATGAGCAGAACCAGACCGACGGCAAAGAGCAGAACAGCAGTTAACATAATTTTCCTTCCTTTCATACGATCGCAGAAAATAAACCCGTGCACGCTGGGCGTGACCACGGGTCAAAAAAAGACCCATGCCGCGCCATAAACGCACACATGAGTCTGGCGATTTAAGGTGTGCCAGGCGAAAACGCCGAGCTTGTTGACACACAACGCATTTCTGCGCTCGCTACTCCCTCATAAAGGTATGCCTAAATTGTAACACAGGGGGGAAATTTTGTCAATCGGCTTATGAAATAATCTGACAAAAATGGTTGCGCTTGGAGGCATTTGGGTGTATAATCGGATATGTAAAAATACGGGCATCTGCCCGCAATATGGAGGAGATTTCCTATGTTCAATTCTATGATCGAAACGCTGAAAGCGAATCCCAGAAAGATCGTATTTACCGAAGGTCACGATGCCCGCATCCTCGAGGCAACTGCACGCCTCAACGAGGGTGGCTTCCTCACCCCCATTCTGATCGGCAACGTGGACGTTGTCAAGGAAAATGCTGCAAAGGGCGGCTTCAACATCGAGGGTGTTGAGATCCTCGATCCCGCGACCTACGAAGGCATGGATGCCATGGTCGAGAAGATGGTCGAGCTCCGCAAGGGCAAGATGAGCGCTGAGGACTGCCGCGCGGCACTTTCCAAGGGCAATTACTTCGGCACGATGCTCGTGAAGATGGGCTATGCCGACTCCCTGCTCGGCGGCGCGACTTACTCCACCGCGGATACCGTCCGTCCTGCACTTCAGCTCGTCAAGACCAAAAAGGGCGCACACCTCGTGTCCTCGTGCTTTATCATGGTTCGCGGCGAGGAGAAGCTCGCAATGGGCGACTGCGCCATCAACCTCAGCTATGAGGACAGCGTGGATAAGGACGGCAATGTGACCCTGAGCGCGGCGCAGAAGCTCGCAGAGGTCGCCATCGAGACCGCAAACACCGCAAAGGTCTTCGGCATCGACCCGAAAGTTGCAATGCTCAGCTTCTCTACCAATGGCTCTGGCAAGGGCGGCACGGTCAAGCTCAGCCACGATGCGACCGCAGTTGCCAAGGAGATGGCACCTGAGCTTGCGATCGACGGCGAGATGCAGTTCGATGCAGCAGTCGCACCCGAAGTCGGCCAGCTGAAGTTCCCTGGCTCTCCTGTCGCAGGCTATGCAAATACCTTTATCTTCCCCACCATCGAGGCTGGCAACATCGGCTACAAGATCGCTCAGCGTCTGGGCGGCTTCGAGGCATACGGTCCCATCCTGCAGGGTCTGGCAGCGCCCATCAACGACCTCTCCCGCGGCTGTAACGCGGACGAAGTCTATAAGATGGCGATCATCACCGCCGCTATGGTCTAATCAAAAATAATCAAAAAGCTCCCCATTTGGGGAGCTTTTTGTATTATCAGATATCTTTCGTCTTGGTAGCGATCTCGGTGAGGCACTTTGCGAGGAACGCATCGACGGGCATTGCGCCGAGATCCTCGCCCTTGCGGGTGCGGACGGAAACCGTGCCGTTTTCGATGTCGCGGTCGCCAACAACGAGCATATACGGGATCTTCTGCATCTGTGCTTCGCGGATCTTGTAGCCGAGCTTCTCGGAGCGGAAGTCGCCCTCGGCATGGATATTCACGGCGTTGAGCTTCTCGGTGATGTCCTTTGCGTAAGCGTGTGCACGGTCGGTGATGGGCAGCACCTTGACCTGCGTGGGCATCATCCACAGCGGCAGCGCGCCTGCGTACTTCTCGATCAGGTAGGCGAGGGTGCGCTCGTAGCAGCCGAGGGAGGTGCGGTGCAGGATATAGGGGCGCTTCTTCTGACCGTCTGCATCGGTGTACTCCATGCCGAACTGCTCTGCAAGAAGCTGATCGACCTGAATGGTGACGATGGTGTCTTCCTTGCCAAAGACGTTCTTGTACTGGATATCGAGCTTCGGACCATAGAATGCTGCTTCGTCGATGCCGATGGTGTAATCGACATTCAGATCATCAAGGATCTTGCCCATGATGCTCTGTGCCTCATCCCATTGCTCGGGCGTGCCGATATATTTCGTGCCAGCCTTGGCAGGATCCCACTGCGAGAAGCGGAACGTGCAATCTTCGAGCATACCGACCGTGCCGAGGCAGTATTTTGCAAGCTCCAGACAGCCCTTGAATTCCTCTTCGAGCTGATCGGGGCGGAGCATGATGTGACCTTCGGAGATGGTGAACTGACGCACGCGGATGAGGCCGTGCATTTCGCCCGAATCCTCGTTGCGGAACAGCGTGGACGTTTCGCCCAGACGCATCGGCAGGTCGCGGTAGGAACGTGCGCGGTTGAGGTATGCCTGATACTGGAACGGGCAGGTCATGGGGCGAAGCGCGAAGCATTCTTTCGTCTCGTCGTGCGGATCGCCGAGGACGAACATACCGTCGAGGTAGTGATCCCAGTGACCAGAGATCTTATACAGGTCGGATTTTGCCATGAGCGGGGTCTTGGTGAGAAGATAACCGCGCTTCTGCTCCTCGTCCTCGACCCAGCGCTGGAGCGTCTGAATGACGCGCGCGCCCTTGGGCAGCAGGATGGGCAGACCCTGACCGATCTCTTCAACGGTGGTGAAGAATTCGAGCTCGCGACCGAGCTTGTTGTGGTCGCGCTTGAGTGCTTCTTCCTGCTTGACGAGGTATGCTTCCAGCTCTTCCTTGCTCGGGAAGCCGATGCCATAGATGCGCTGAAGCATCTTGCGGTTGCTGTCGCCGCGCCAGTATGCGCCGCAGGACTTGGTGAGCTTGAAGCCATTGTGCTTGACGCGACCCGTGTGGTCGAGATGCGGACCTGCGCACAGGTCGGTGTATTCGCCCTGCGTGTAGAACGAAAGCTCTGCATCCTCGGGCAGATCCTCGATCAGCTCGCGCTTATAGGGCTCGTTGTTCTCGTCTGCCCATGCAAGTGCATCGGCGCGAGACTTGACGGTGCGGTCGAGGTGCAGGCGCTCCTTGCAGATCTTCTTCATCTCCGCTTCGATCTTCGTCAGATGCTCAGGGGTGAAAGAGAACGGGGCATCAAAGTCGTAGTACCAGCCCTCGTCGATGGCAGGACCGATGGCAAGCTGGACTTCAGGCCAGAGGCGCTTGACTGCCTGCGCCATGATGTGCGCGCTGGTGTGCCAGTAGGTCTTGCGGTAGTCGGGGTTTTCAAACGTGTACAGATTTTCTTCGGACATAGTCATTTCCTCCTTTTGATTGCGGGGGAGGGTATAAAAATCCCACCCCTGAAAAGATCAGGGGTGGGATACAGCAATTTCAGTATTCCACGGTTCCACCCTGGTTACGGCTTGCGCCGTCACTCATTGACGCGATAACGGGCGCACCCGACGAGGCATTTCCGCACTCGTAGCTCAGAAGTGGTATCGGTCGAAGCAGGGTTGCAGGTACCTTTCACCAAATGGCACCCTCTCTGAGCATCTTACAGCTCCCGCGTGTCTTCATCACAGCTTTTCTAGTGAAAACTTAGCACAAAAATGCCAAAAAGTCAACCCCCAGCGAAAAAATTCTGAAAATGTGTCTGCCTTTCTGGAAAAATCCCGTAGGGACACCTGTCCTCGCGTGTCCGCATGGCGCACCCACGACCTGCAAACACGTCCGTTTTTCGCGCAATTTACCGATTTGGACTGTAGGGTGGGGGTACACCCCCACCGACGCAGTTCCGATATCTGCATGGTCGGTTTTGCCGAAGCATCTATCGATGACAGAGAAAAAGCCTTCTCCTTGGGGAGCGGTGCTCCGCGCAGCGAATCAAAATATCCATGATTGCCAGTGGCAATCATACCAT
>CAZVJJ010000028.1:0-21107 GCA_964627295.1 uncultured Oscillospiraceae bacterium
ATAGGCGGTTGACCCTCTGTTCAGAGGGAGATTGAAAGCCCTCTGTTGACATAGATATCCACTTCGGTGGAAATATGCAATAGGAGGGTGTTGCTAATGACTACATATGAAGTCCTTGCGATCGTCATTTCGAGTCTGGCTCTGCTGGTTTCGATCATTGGCATCATCGTTAAGCTACTCATAGAGCTCATAAAAGCAAAGAAGTAACCGCCCCAGTCTTCCAAACTCAGCGGTTACTTCTTTGAAGTAATTCATTTCGGGGGACTAACCGTCTATCGGTAGCACCCTTTTTCTATCCTTATTATACCACGATTTCTGGATCTGTCAAGGGCGTGCATTTACGATACTGGCTTGCGCATCGAGAAAAGTTCTTGACAAATATCCCTCTTTTCGCTATAATGCGAGCATAATTGCATAGGACAGTTCGTAACCATCCTGTCGGTAAACAAAACTAGGAATCGATGGGGGCGCTTTGCGCTCTTATTTTTTTGGATGGGTGCGTTCTGCGCCCATTTTTTATGCTTTGGAGGCTATCCATGAACAATAAAATCAAAAATATGGCGCATGCCGCGATCATTGCAGCGCTGTATGTCGTTCTGACGAATCTACAGAATATGCTTCTCCCCGGTTCGACGACTTGGGCGATCCAATTTCGCATCAGCGAGGCGCTCTGCGTCCTCGCATTCTTCACCCCCGCCGCCATCAGCGGACTGACCATCGGATGTCTGCTCTTCAACCTGACCTATGCAGGTGCACTTCCGCTTGATTTTCTGCTTGGGAGCGCCGCGACGCTACTTGCCGCGCTCGCCATGTGGAAACTGCGCGACCTGCGCATTGGAAAATTGCCCCTGCTTGGGCTTTTGATGCCCGCGCTGACGAATGCCGTACTTGTCGGTTGGGAACTCACAGTCTACATCGGTGGAGGATTCGCGCTCAATGCGCTCTATGTCGCCATCGGCGAAGCCGCCGTTCTCCTCACGCTCGGCTCGCTCCTGTACGGCACGATCAAGAAGCGAAAGCTCGATGTTCTGCTTTTCTCCTAATACGGCAAGATGCGAGAAATTCGTTTGACATATGGTACATCTAACGTTATAATGGAATCGAACAAAACACCCACACAGCGCTCTGCGCTACCAAGAAAGGGGAACTATCATGTACCGACTGCTCGAACTCAATCCGCAGCTTGCACCTTTCGCAGGTGATATCGACTACAGAATGGCACAGTACCACGCCACCAAGGCACGCATCCTCGCACCCGACCAGAAACTCTGCGATTTCGCCAATGCGCACAACTATTACGGCTTCCACCGCGTAAATGGTGGCTGGGTCTACCGCGAGTGGGCACCGAGTGCATACGCGCTCTACCTTGAGGGCGATTTTAATAACTGGAATCAGACGAGCCATCCCCTGACGCGCCTCGGAAATGGCGACTGGGAGCTGTATCTCGAGGGCGAAAACGCACTCTGGGAAGGCTGTAAAGTCAAGACCGTCGTCGATGCCAACCTCACCCGCACCGAGCATCTTCCCCTTTATGCCCGCCGCGTCGTGCAAGACCCGCGGACTGTCACCTTTACTGCCGAAGTTGTGGACGAGGGCAGGCAGTTCCCGTGGACGGACGGCGATTTCCGCGGTGAGGATACACTCTATATCTACGAAGCCCATGTCGGCATGGCGCAGGAAGAGGGGCGCATCGGTACTTACCGCGAATTTGCAGATCACGTCCTGCCGCACATCAAAGATGCTGGCTATAACGCCGTTCAGCTCATGGCGATCATGGAGCATCCCTACTACGGAAGCTTCGGCTATCAGGTATCGAATTTCTACGCCGCATCGAGCTGGTTTGGCAGACCTGACGACCTGAAATACCTCGTAGACCGCGCGCACGCGCTCGGCATCCGCGTTCTGCTCGATGTGGTGCACTCGCACGCTGTGAAAAACACCGCCGAGGGCATCAATATGTTTGACGGCACGGTTTGGCAGTTCTTCCACGACGGTGAAAAGGGCGAGCATCCCGCATGGGGCACAAAGTGCTTCGACTACGGCAAGACGGGCGTTCTGCATTTCCTGTTGAGCAACCTCAAATTCTGGATGACGGAGTACCACTTCGACGGCTTCCGTTTCGACGGCGTGACCTCGATGCTCTACCACGACCACGGTCTCGGCACGGACTTCAATAGCAACGATAAGTACTTCTCCCTCAACACCAATACCGACGCTGTGACCTACCTTCAGCTTGCAAACGAGCTCATCCGCGAGGTCAACCCCGATGCGATCACCATCGCCGAGGATATGTCGGGTATGCCAGGTATGTGTCTGCCGATCAACGATGGCGGCATCGGATTTGACTACCGTCTTGCGATGGGACTGCCCGATATGTGGGTCAGAGCCTCGAAAACGCAGGATGAATTCTGGGATATCAACAAAATGTGGGGCGAAATGTGCCTGCGCCGCGCTGGCGAGGGGACGGTTGCATATGTCGAATCGCACGATCAGGCGCTTGTCGGCGACCAGACCATGATTTTCCGCCTTGCGGGTGCGAATATGTACACCGATATGCGCAAGGACTGCCACAATCCCGTCATCGACCGCGCCATTGCGCTGCACAAGCTGCTTCGCCTCTTCACGCTCGCGGGTGGCGGTGAAGCTTACCTCAATTTCATGGGCAATGAGTTCGGCCATCCCGAATGGATCGACTTCCCGCGCGAGGGTAACGGTTGGAGCTACCACTACTGCCGCAGACAATGGCATCTCATGTACGATCACGAGCTGAAGTACGAATGGCTGAATGATTTTGACCGCGATATGGTGCATCTGACCAAGGATCACCACATCTTTGATCAGCGCATGGCAAATCTCATGCTCATGAAAGCGCCCGAGCAGACGCTGTGCTTTGCACGCTGCGACCTATTCTTCGTGCTGAACTTCCATCCGACGAATTCGCTTTGGAACGTGCTCATCCCCGTGTATCCCGATTCTAAGGAATTTGTGGTCGAGATGTCCAGCGACGACGGAAAATACGGCGGTTGGGAGCAGGTCTCCGAGCGGCACTACACCGTCAAGGAATTTGACGGTCAGCGCTATCTTGAGCTGAACATCCCCGCCCGCACAGGCATCATCCTGCGCGAGATCAAGGATGCACCGAAGAAAAAGCGCACCAGAAAGACTGCCAAATAACGTTATGATTAAGGGCTTCTGCGCATCTTGCAGAAGCCCTTTTCGTATGTCCAGAACGCATCAGCCGATGAGCATCACGAGCGTGCCTGCGACGACGGTCAGCAGTCCGACTGCCGCGCGCTTGGACAGTCGCTCGTGGAACACGACGTAGGAAAAGCCGACAGTCACGAGGATGCTGAGCTTATCGATGGGGACGACGACGCTTGCCAGTCCATCCTGAAGCGCTTTATAGTAGCAGAGCCAGCTTGCGCCCGTGGCGATGCCCGACAGGCAGATGAAGCCGAGTTCTTTTTTCGCGATGGTGCGCACCATGCGCTGTTTGCCCGTGGCAAATACCATCACCCACGCCATCACGAGCACGACGCAGGTTCGGATCGCCGTGCCGAGATTGGAACCAACGCCCGAAATGCCCACCTTTCCGAGAATGGACGTGAGGCTTGCGAACACCGCCGAGCCGACGGCATATACGAACCAGCGCCCGCCCTTTGTCTGCTTCGAGGGAACATCCTTTTTTTCGAGCATCAATACCGTGCCCGCCGCGATGAGCACCACGCCAATGAGCTTGGGCACGCTCACCGTTTCGTGCAGGAAAAGAAATGCGAGCAAAATGGTCAAAACGGTGCTCGATTTGTCGATCGGAACGACTTTGTTGATATCCCCGAGCTGTAGCGCGCGGAAATAGCAAAGCCAGCTTGCCCCCGTGGCAAGCCCCGAGAGGACGAGAAACAGGAGCGTTTTGCCGCTGATGCTCGAAAGTTCCTTTTGTCCGCCAGTCAGCAGTACCATCACCCACGAAAAGATGAGCACAACGATCGTTCGGATGGCGGTAGCGACCGTCGAATCCGTTTTACGGATGCCACATTTTGCCAAAATGGACGTAAGCCCCGCAAAAAGGGCTGAGCCGAACGCAAACACGATCCACATAATAGTTTCCTCCTATGTTTTTTGATATGACGCACGAACGGGAGGGGCAGACCCCTCCCGTAAAGCATTTTTAGCAAAGTTTTGCGCCAGCGGGGATGGCATCGCTCACCATAACGAGGTTGAGCTTCTCCTCGCCCTGCTCGGTGTGCACAGCAGAAAGGAGCATACCGCAGGATTCTCTGCCCATCATCTTTCTGGGGGGCAGGTTCACGATCGCGACGAGCGTCTTGCCGATCAGCTCCTCGGGCTTGTAGTATTTTGCAATGCCCGAGAGGATCTGGCGATCCGTGCCCGTGCCATCGTCCAGCGTAAATTGCAGAAGCTTGTCAGATTTCTTGACATTTTTGCAGTCCAAGACCTTGACGGCGCGAAGATCACTCTTGCAGAACGTGTCGAAATCGACCATCTCCTCTGCATACGGCTCGATCTCGAGCGCGGGGGTAGCGGGTTTATTGAGCTCTTCCAAAGCTGCCAACTCCTTTTCCATATCGATTCTGGGGAACAGGGGCGCTCCCACCTGCGTATTCCATGCCGCATTTTCCGCCGCACCGTAAACGCACGCATCCAGACCACGGGCTTCCTTTGCCACGCCGAGCTGATCAAGGATCTTCTCCGCAGTTTCGGGCATGAACGGAGTGATGAGGATCGCGCTGATGCGGATGCACTCGCACAGATTCTTCATAACGGTGAGCAGGCGTGCCTTGCCCTCCTCGGTTTTTGCGAGGATCCACGGGGTCGTCTCGTCGATATACTTATTTGCGCGGTCGAGCAGGCGGAAGATATCATTCAGACCCACGGAGAACTGGAATGCTTCCATATGCTTCTCGTAATCGGCAACGACCTGCGCGGCAAGGGTTTTCAGCTCCTCGTCAAGCGGTGCGCTTTCTCCACCCTCGGTCAGAGCGCCACCGAAATACTTCTGGTTCATCGCGACGGTGCGGGAAACAAGGTTGCCAAGGGTATTGGCAAGGTCGGTATTGATGGTCGAGATGAGCATCTCATTGGTAAAGTTGCCGTCCGAGCCGAACGGGAACGTGCGCAGCAGGAAGAAGCGCAGGGCATCCACGCCGAAATGCTCCGCAAGGATATACGGATCGACCACATTGCCGCGGGATTTCGACATCTTTTCGCCATTGAAATTCAGCCAGCCGTGACCATAGACTTTCTTGGGAAGTGGCAGATCGAGGCTCATGAGCATTGCAGGCCAGATGATCGAGTGGAAACGCACGATCTCCTTGCCGACGAAGTGCACATCTGCTGGCCAGAACTTTTCAAGATCGCTATACTTGTCATTTTCAAAGCCGAGCGCGGTCATGTAGTTAAAGAGGGCATCGATCCAGACATAGACGACGTGACCCTTGTCAAAATCCACAGGAACGCCCCACGTAAAGCTCGTGCGCGAAACGCAGAGATCTTCAAGGCCTGGCTTGATGAAATTGTTGACCATCTCGTTCACGCGGCTACGCGGCTCAAGGAAATCGGTATTTTCAAGCAGATCGCGCACGCGGTCAGCGTACTTAGAAAGGCGGAAGAAATATGCCTCTTCCTCTGCATCCTGCACCTCACGGCCGCAGTCGGGGCACTTGCCGTCTACGAGCTGGCTCTCCGTCCAGAAGCTTTCACAGGGCTTGCAGTATTTGCCCTTGTACGTGCCCTTGTAGATATCGCCATTGTCATACATCTTCTTGAAGATCTTCTGGATGGCGGCGACGTGGTAATCATCCGTCGTGCGGATGAAGCGGTCATAGCTGATATTCATCAGCTTCCACAGATCGAGCACGCCCTTTTCGCCCAGAACGATGTTATCCACGAACTGCTGGGGCGTAACGCCTGCTTCCTTTGCCTTGTCCTCGATCTTCTGGCCGTGCTCGTCCGTGCCCGTCAGGAAGAGGACATCGTAGCCCTGTAAGCGCTTATAGCGCGCCATGGTATCGGTCGCCACGGTGCAGTAGGCATGGCCGATATGCAGGTTTGCAGACGGATAGTAGATGGGGGTCGTGATATAATACTTCCCCTTGCACTTTTCACACATAATTTTTCCTCCTAAAAAGAAAGTCGCCCTTGGATGCTCCAAGGGCGACAAAAATTGACGCGGTACCACCTTGATTTACAGCAAATGCTGCCTCAAACACGCGCTAACGGGCGCACCCGTCGATGCCTACTAAGAAAACTCTGATCGACACCGCAGCTCCGAGACCATGTTCGGTGCAGCTTTGCGTACCCCTTTCCAGCAAACGGGGCTCTCTGGACGAAACCATGCACGTACTCTTCTCTTCCCAGCTTTTTTCCTATACGCGCCCATTATAGCCTGTAATACCCCATTTTGTCAACACAAAAGGCTCGAATTTTGCAAAATACTTGCTATTCTATACTTCTGCGCGCGACATCGTGCACTTTCTGCGCAAACGCATCGCACGCGGCGATGCACGCCGACTGCGTCCCGCAGAGGAGTCCACCACCGAAATTCGTCTGCGTCGGCGGGGCATAGAGCTTGCAGAGCGTCGCCTCGGCACTTTTGAGCGCCGCATCGAGCGCATACATCCCCTCAAGCGGTGGCGCGATCAGATAGGCAAGCGCGCTTCCGATGGGCACGCCCGCCTCCTGCGCGAGAAAACTGCCGACGCTTGCGACCGTGTGTGCAAGATAGGGCACGTCCCCCGCACGGTCAAACGGAAGCGTTTCAAGCGCCGCAAGTGCCGCCGCCATGCCACTTTTTGCATCGTCTGGGGTACGCGCGGCGAGGATGCCGATGCATTCGCCCGCATTGGGGGTCGTGGCATTGTCCGCACCCGCATAAAAGCTGTGCGCGTAGCACACCACGACCTGCGCCGCCTTGGTCGCCGCGTCGAGGGCGATATAGGTCGCATCGTCGCAGTCGGTCGTGAGCATGGCAAGGCTCGGATAGCCCTTTGGTGCATGAAATCCCGCAAGGAGCGCCTCAGATGCGTTCGCGATATAGCGCACGGCGCATACCCGCACGGCACTCATTTCGCAGCCTCCACCGCAAACCCAACGCCCGACACTTTCTTTTGCAGGATCTTTCCGATGAGCTCCGCAATATATGCCCCCGCTTCGACCGCCTGCGTGCCCTGCGCATGGATATTCGAGACGACCGTTCGGCTCGATTCGCTCACGCCTGTATGAGGCTTGTAGGTGATATAAGCAGACATACTCTTATCGGTCACAAGCCCCGGGCGCTCGCCGACGAGCACGCATACGAGCTCACAGCCTGTGATATCGCCCACGGCATCGCCCGCGCCGACACGGCAATAGCGCACGAAAAGCGCCTTTCCCGCATCAATGCCCTGAAGCTTCAGCCCATCGCGGATGGCGGCGAGGCAATCCATGGCATTTTCCTCGATCGCCGCCGAGGAAAGCCCATCCCCGACAACGAGCTGTACGCGCGGCGTGCCCGAAATGGCGGCGCGGATGCGCGATGCATTCTCTTCATCAAAGCACCGCCCATGGTCGGGGCGGGTGAGGTACTCATCCTTGCTCTTACAGCGCGTCTGCACAGGGATGAGCCCGTTTTTCTCCGCAAAATCTTCACGCACCTGCGAAAATACCGCATCCTGCGCCGCCGCATGGTCTGCGCGGAAGCGAAGCATGGTGAGCGTCTTGTAGCGCGCGCCCGCCTTGCCACACCCGAGGCGCGCGGGGGTCTTTTCTTTCATGCGCTTGAATGCATCGGCATCGCGCGCATCTTCCACAAGGTAAAGCTTGCGCAGATCGAGCGCCGTCACATCGGGGACGAAATCGCCGTCTGCATACGCAGTCGGCTTCTGCACAGGGCACGCCTGCGCAGGCGGGTACGCCCCCTTGACCTGCGGCTGTAGCTCGGTGAGTATTTCCGCGACCATCGCGGCAAGTTCCTGTTTATTCATCGCTGCCTCCCCTGCATGAGCAGTCGCGAGCCATCCCCTGCAAGGGGCGTTAAATGCCCATTATCAACAAATCCCATTTTCTCCAGCCAGCGCTGAAATTCTGGGATCGCCGTTTTTCCCGTGATCTCGCGTAGCGCCGCCGTCTCGCGGAAGCCTGTTGTCTGGTAATTGAGCATGATGTCGTCCCCATGCGGGATGCCCATGAAGTAATTACAGCCCGCCATGGTCAAAAGGCTCGCAAGATTTTCGATATCATTCTGGTCGGCTTTCATGTGATTCGTATAGCAGCAGTCGCACCCCATGGAAACGCCTGTGAGCTTGCCCATGAAATGATCTTCCAGTCCTGCGCGCGTGACCTGCCGCGCGTCATACAGATACTCAGGGCCGATAAATCCCACGACGGTATTGACGAGAAATGGCGAAAAATGCTTGGCAAAGCCATAACAGCGCGCCTCCATCGTGACCTGATCGGTGTCGTGGTGTGCATTCGAGCTAAGCTCCGAGCCCTGTCCTGTCTCAAAATACATCACATTCGGTCCTTCTGCTGTGCCATCGCGAAGCAAAAGCGCCTGCGCCTCGGCAACTGTCGCCGCATCGAAGCCGAATGCGGCATTTCCCTTCTCCGAACCTGCGATGCTCTGGAAAATGAGGTCGCACGGCGCGCCGTCGCGCACCGCTTTCATCTGCGCGGTGATGTGCCCGAGGACGCAGATCTGCGTCGGGATCTGCCAGTAATTGCGGATCTCGTCGAATCGGCGCAGGATCTTGCCCACCTGTTCAGGGCTATCGGTCACAGGGTTGAGCCCGATCACAGCATCGCCCGCGCCGAAACTCAGCCCCTCCAGCACCGAAGCGGTGATGCCGTCGGGATCGTCCGTCGTGTGATTGGGCTGTAGGCGGCACGAAAGGGTATTGGGTAGCCCGATCGTCGTATTGCAGTGCGCGGTGACAGTCATCTTGTTCGCCGCATAGATGAGGTCAAGATTCGACATGAGCTTCGCCACCGCCGCGACCATCTCGCTCGTCAGCCCGCGGCTGATGCGGTGGATATCTGCACCGCTCGTTTTTTCGGACAAGATCCATTCGCGTAGCTCGCTTACCGTCCAGCCACGGATGGATGCATAGATCTTTTCATTCACATCGTCCTGAATGATGCGCGTTACCTCATCGCACTCGTATGGCACGGCAGGATTTTCGCGCAAGTCGGCAAGCGTCACCGCCGACAGCACGACTTTCGCCGCCACGCGCTCCTGTGCGCTCTCGGCGGCAAGTCCTGCGAGCTGATCGCCTGTTTTTTCCTCATTTGCCTTGGCAAGCACCTCTTTCAGGTCGCGAAATGTGTAGGTTTTTCCCAAAAGGGTCGTCCTGAGTATCACGTTTTTCCCTCCGCTTTTGCTTCGATCATCAGTAAATACACCGCACTCGACATTCGATTGAGTGCCTGCGGGATATCTTCGCGCACAAGCGCGCCATCCGCATTCAAAAACGCCGCGACCGCATACCGCTCTGCGGTGCGCACCGCCGTGCGCAGACGGTTCAGGCGCAATATTTCTTCTCCATCGTCCACTTCTGGCATAAAATGCGGTTGGGCATAGTATTCCTGCGGAAAATGGCTTCGCCTGCGCATCTCCTGCGCCGTCAGGTCAAATAATTTGCCCATCTGTAGTGGCTCTTCCAGCACCTCCGCGCGCACGATCTGGCGCGCAAGCGCAAGAAGCTCCGCAAAGCGCGCACGCAGGCGCGGAAGGCAATACGCCGTGAGCAGGATCTCCGCTTCGAGCGCATCCATCGCGCCACGAAATGCGATGCGCGGATGCGTTTTCGGCACGAGGATATCCCCCGCCAAATGCGTCATATGCTCGCCCTTTTCCCGCATATATCCGCCCCCGAGGAGGCGGTAGACCTCGGGGCGGGCAAGCTCTGATGGCAAAATTTCGATTTTTTCTCGGCGCAGGAAGTCCTGCGCGCCCGATGTGAGCGTGTCCCCTGCCGCGCGGTAGAAAACACGCCGTCCATCACGATTGCGGATATTTGCCCTTACCGCTTCCTCGGTGTAGAGCATTTATTTGCCCTGCACGCCGCCTGTGGCGTTGCGTCCTTTCGGTAAGATCGCATCGACCTCGGTGTGCGGGCGCGCGATCACGTGCACCGAGATGAGCTCGCCAACTTTTTCCGCGGCGGCCGCACCTGCGTCGGTCGCCGCCTTGACCGCGCCGACATCACCGCGCACCATCACGGTGACAAGACCGCCACCGACCTGCTCCTTACCAACGAGCTGAACATTTGCCGATTTGACCATGGCATCCGCCGCTTCGATCGCGCCGATGAGCCCCTTTGTTTCGATCATGCCAAGAGAATTCGTATCCATGTGCATACCATCCTTTTCTTAAAAGCTTTTATCCCACGTGCGTATCAAGACGCGCAAGGATTTTTTCCGCAAGCAGGTCGATCAGATCCGCATCGATCTGCGCGCCCTGCGTCTGTTCCGCGCGCATCGGCTCAGGTTCGACATCCCATGCGATGCGACGGATATTGATCAGATCCATCGGCGAGATATTATTCGACGATGCGCTCCCGCCGACCGCACCGCATCCGAGCGTGAGCGCGGGGAAAAGCGCCGTCGTTGCGCCGATGCCCCCCAGCGCCGCAGGGGTATTGACGAGGAAACGCGAAACAGGCACGCTCCGCGCAAAGCGCTCGATCACGCCCATATCCTGCGCATGGATGGAAAACGTGTGCCCGCTTCCCTCAAAATGCAGGATCTCAAGCGTCTTTTCGCGCACCTCCGCCTCGGAATCGACCACGAAAAAGCCGAGCACGGGGCAGAGTTTCTCCATCGAATAGGGGCTGTCCTTGCCGACGCGTTCCGCTTTTCCCACGAGCACGCGCGCATTCGGGGCATCGATCCCCGCCATTTTCGCAAGCGTCTGCGCCGTTTTCCCCACGACATCGGGGTTCATGCCACCGCATCCCTTGAAAAGGAGCTTGGCAAGGCGCTCGCTTTCGTCGGGCTTCATAAAATAATAGCCCAGCTTCTCTGCCTCCGCGCGTACCGTCTGCTCCATGTCGCGCTCGACGATGATGCTCTGCTCCGACGCGCAGACCGTGCCATTATCAAAGGTTTTTGAGCGCAGGATGCATTTAAGCGCCGCTTTTGCATCTGCACTGCGGTGGATATAGGCAGGCCCATTGCCCGCACCGACCCCGATGGCTGGCTTTCCCGAAGAATATGCCGCTCTGACCATTGCAGGACCACCTGTGGCAAGGATGAGCCGCACCTGTGGCGCGCCCATGAGCTCTCTGCACCCCGCCATTGCGGGAACACTCAGGCACGCGACGCTCCCACGTGGCGCACCCGCCTGCTCTGCCGCCTGTGCAACGATCGCCGCCGCACGCACGGTGCACGCGATCGCTTTTGGATGTGGCGAAAAGACGATGGCATTCCCCGCCTTGAGCGCGATGATCGCCTTATAGCACACGGTCGAGGTAGGATTCGTGCTCGGCACGATCGCCGCGATCACGCCGACGGGCACGCCAACCTCCCATAGCTTGTCCCCGCGCGCGCCGTTTAATACCCCGACACAGCGCATCGGGCGCACAGCCTGCGCCACGCGCTCCGAGGCAAATCGATTCTTCTCGATCTTATCCTCCACATTTCCAAAACCCGTTTCTTTCACCGCAAGCGTCGCAAGTTCCTGCGCCGCATCCGAAAATGCGCGGGCGACCGCTTCCACGATCGCATCCAGCTTTTCCTGCGGAAGCTCTGCCAATTTTTCGGCGGCGCATTGCGCCTGTGCGCACAGCACGCGTGCTTCCTGACACGCCCGCAGATCGTTATCCAGCTCCATGCTTCTCTTCCTTTCCTGTAAGCAACATTGCAACGGCGACAGCGCTCACACCGCCGACCAACTTCCCCACGATGAGCGCGGGGATCATGTCTGGCGCGAAGCTCGCCGTAAATCCAAGATGATCGCCAAAAACGAATGCCGCCGACACCGCAAAGGCGATATTGACGACCTTGCCACGCCTGTCCATATCGCGTACCGTGCCGAGCATGGCGATGGCATTGGCGAGGGACGCGATCAGACCCGCCGCCGCGGCATCATTGATGCCCAGCGCCTTGCCCGCGCGCGTGAGCGGCTTGCGCAGGAGAAATGTCAGCGCATACACGAGCGGAAACGCCCCCGCGAGGATGATCGCGATATCCCCGACTGTTTGAAAACCCTCGCTGATCGGGTTCATGCCCCGAATGAGCACCACGCCCGTCAGCGCTTCCACGATCGCGGCGGCAAGCCCCACCGTCACGACCGCGACGACGATCTTGCCGAAAATCGCAAACCCCTGCACCATTGTCTTTTCTGCCCGCCAGAGCCCGAGCGCGATCAAAAGCGCAATGAGCACGATGGGCACAAGGTTTTTCAGCACCATCCCAACGGGAAATCCAGCCACGATCCCGCCCGCAAAGATCCCGACAGGGATCGTCACGATGCCGCAGAGGATGCCTTTTGCCATCGCGGCGCGGTCGCCCGCATCGAGAATGCCCATTGCAACAGGGATGGTAAATACGAGCGTCGCGCCGAGCATCGACCCGCAAAGCACCCCGCCGAGCATCGCCGCATCGCGACTTTGCGCCAGTTCCAGCGCAAGCGCGCCACCGCCCATGTCGCACGCAAGGAGCGTCCCCGCAAACATGGCGGGGTCTGCCCCCAAAAAGGAAAATATGGGCACGATCACGGGCTTGAGCACCGACGCAAGCACGGGCGCGAGGCAGATGATACCGATCATCGCCATGGCAAGCGAGCCCATGGCAAGGATGCCGCTTTCAAATTCTTTCCCCAGCCCGAACCGATTTCCCGCAATGCGGTCGATCGCACCGAGCAGGGCGAAAAACGCCATCACGGCGATCACGATTTCATGCGCGGACATACGCACCCCTCCGTTTCCTACGGCTTTCCTGCATCCAAAATGGCGACGACTGCCGCATCAATGGGTGCATCCATGCAGTAGCGCGAGGCGACTGTCCCTGTCGCGAGCAGGACGCGATCGCCCTTGCCCGCGCCCACGCGGTCGGCGGCGACGATCGTCTTCCCCTCCGCTTCGATCACCAAAAAGGTCTGCCCTTGCAGGCAGTCCGCCTTGCGCGTCGCCCATACCGAGCCGATCACATTTCCGATCTTCATTGCATTCCCTCCATGATCTCCTTGGCAAGCGGCGTGAGCACCGCACCGATATCGGGACTTTTGCCCTGACGCACGAGCGCACGCGCTTCCTCTGCTGTGACGAGCCGCTTTCTGCCACCGTCGGTAAAAATTACGCCCCAATTCTTCAGCTCCCGCTGTGCCGAGGTGAGCGCCGCGGCAAGCGCGCGATTCTTCGGCGCTTCGGGCAGTCCTGCGGTGTAGAGCAGCACCGTTTTCCCCGCGGCAAGCGCGCTGAGCACGCGTTCCTCTCGAAAATGCAGGAGCTGACCGAGCGTGAGCGAACCGATCACGACCGCGTCAAATGGCGCATCGTGCGTATATTCATACCCAAGTGGCACGCATGGTGCATCGCCGATCAAAAGCGCGCGGCTCATGGTACGATCCTCCCCAAATCGCCCGCGCACATGGCGCAGGCATTCGCCTCATCATAATCAAGGTGGACAAATGTTGCATATTTCTCGCTCACGCGCACGAGTACATCCGAAAATACGAGTGGGCGCGCGGTATAGACCGCAAGTCGGACGCGATCCCCATCGCGCACGCCCCACATTTTCGCATCCTGCGGGCACATATGCACGTGCCGCTGTGCCGCGATCACGCCCTCAGAGAGCACCACTTCTCCCTTTTCCCCGATCAGCGTGATACCCGGGCTTCCCGCGACCGACCCCGATGGGCGAATGGGTGGCGTGATGCCAAGCGTTTTTCCATCCGTCAGCGAGATCTCCACCTGCGCCGCACGGCGCTCAGGACCTAGCACTGCAACATTGCGAAATTCGCCCTTTTCCCCCACGATGCGCACACGTTCGTTAGCAAGGTACTGCCCCGGTTGCGAAAGGGGGCGCTTTGGCGTGAGCGGATGCCCAAAAAGCGTGAGCGCCTGTTCGGGCGTGACGTGCACATGCCGCCCCGATGCTTCAAGTTCCAAGAATAATCGCTTTGTCAGCGCGGAAACGAGCGCTTCATTTTCCTGCATGATCTCCCTCCTGTCGTTCGAGAATGAGTGTCTTTACGACTACTGGTAGCGCCGCGCCGATGGGTGCGGCGACATCGAGATAACTCTCCGCTGTCAGTCGCACGCGGTCGATGCAGAGGATGCTCTGCGATGCATCTGCCACAAGTGCAAGCGCCTGCCCAAGCGCTTTTGCCATATCCTGCTCTAAGCACACGCGGATCGCCCGCCCCGCGAACCCCCGCGCGATCTGCTCGGCATAGGCGCGCACCTCGGCATATCCCGCTGATGGTAGCCCCCGCAGAGCAAGCACGGCATCGCCGTCGCCGTTTTTAAGCGCCGTGGCGATAGACGTAGCATCGGGGCGCTCCATGCAGATGACGCGCAGATTTTTCAGCGGGAACGCCACATTTCGGTGGTAGACTGTGCTCCCCGAAAGCTGTGTGCTGTGGCAACCCGCGCCGATGACCGTTGCGCGGATGGTCTGCTTGCCGAGCAGATAGTTCCCCTCGCACAGGTGGCTTTCGCGGATCGCCTTTCCAAGGCAAACCCCAATATCGCCAAATGCCGTCCACGGCATATCCTCTGCGATGCAGTCGGCGACCCCGCCCGAAAACGAGACCCTCGCCCGCTCCCCCTCGGCAAGCGCGAACGGCTCTGCCCCACGTGTAAGAAATGTGTCGAGAAGTGGCGTTCGTTTGCGCAGACCTGCCGCCATCTCGAGGATCTGCGCAAGCGTGCGCGCCAGCGCGAAAAGCGCCTCATATTCGGCGCGGTCGCCCACTTTAAGCGATGTTACCCCAGAAAGGACGGGCGAAACATAGGTAACGACACCATCCTCGCCAAATTTCACGAGCCGCCCGCCGACATTGTAGCACCCCGTCGCGGTGATCTGTCCCGCGCGGATCAGCGCAAAATTGGATGTTCCCCCGCCGATATCGATATGCACGATCGTTTCACCGCTCTGCGCGCTTTCGCGCACCATGCCCGCGCCGCGTGCGGCAAGCGCACTTTCCAGCGCAGGTCCTGCCGCCGCAACGACGAATTCCCCCGCGTAGCCACTCAGCTCCGCAAGCACGGCACTTGCGTTTTCTTTTCGGCTCGTCTCCCCTGTAATGATGATCGCGCCTGTATCGATCTCATCGCGGCGAATGCCCGCCTTTTTGTACTCGCGGTCAACGATGCGCCGAAGTGCCGCCGCATCGACACGTTCCCCGCGAATGAGGGGCGTGAAATGCACAGGGCTTTGATAGAGCACGCGCCGCTCGGTGATCGTAAGCTCAGGCACGGCGAATGCCCCCGCCTGATTTTCGACACACAGCGCCGAAAAAACGATCTGCGTCGAAGTCGTGCCAACATCAAGCCCGACACTTAGTAGCCTTTCAGCCACGCCCGCTCACCTCCGCGAGGATGCGACGCACCAGAAAATCATCCACCGCAATGGGATTGGTCGTACAGCACGGATCGCCCAGCGTCGCCTGCACGATCGCGGGTGTTTGATACGTCAGCTCCTGAAGCGGCACACCCGCCGCCGCGAGGGTGTCGGGCATATGCAATTCCCGCCGAAGACGCACGAGCGCCCCGCGCAGATTGCGCACCGCGACGGCATCGGCGCTCCCGCAAAGTCCTGCCGCCCGCGCAAGCATGGCATACTTGTGCCCCGCCACACCTGCGTTGCACGAGATCACGGCAGGAAGCAAGATCGCATTGAGCCGTCCATGCGGAACGTGGAACGCACCGCCGAGGGCGTGGGAAAGCGCATGGCAAAGCCCAAGTCCCGCGTGCGTGAAAGCAAGCCCTGCCATGCTTGCCGCGCGATGGACGCGAAGCCGCACCTCTTTTTGCCCCGCAAACGAAGCAGGAAGCGCCCCATATGCCGCTGAAAACGCATCGCACGCCAAAAGGTCGCTCATCACGCCCGCATTTTTTGCCGCCACCGCTTCCAGTGCATGGCTGAGCACATCAAAGCCCGCATCCGCAATGAGCGCGGGCGGAAGCGCGGCAAGCAAGTCGCTATCCAAGATCGCATAGTCGGGTCGGAGCGACGCATCCACGAGCGGATGCTTGACATTTTCATGCGTCAGGACGGCAAAATCCGTCATCTCCGAGCCAGAGCCCGACGTTGTCGGAATGGCGACAAAGCGCCGCGCACCACCTACGAAAAAATGCATCGCCTTTGCTAGATCGATCGCGCTCCCGCCACCGAGCGCCACGAGGGTATCGGCATCAAATGCCTTGAGCGCCACCGTTCCCTCTGCCGCAAGCGCGACGCTCGGATCTGGCTGGACGCGGTCAAAATATTCTGCGTTTTCGCACCGCGCGACCGCCACAACGCGCTCCGCCGTTCCGTTTTTCCGAAAAAATGGGTCTGTTACGACAAAAAGCCGCTTGATGCCCATTTCGCCAAGGGCACTGAGTGCACCTGCACCGCAGATCAATTCCGTTTTACAGGAGAATCTCTCCATTTCCCCACCGCCTTTTCATAGAAAGTATGCCCACGGAATCAAAAATCATGTGCTTTTCGCAAATTTTTCAAAAAATCCTAGTCAAAGGGGAACAAATGTGCTATGATATAGAAAATGAGGTGATTTTTTCATGGATACATTGGAAAACGAAAACAGCTCTCTGCCCGAGCAGGGCTATGAACCCCGCCCGACGTGGCAGGTGCACATGGCGCGCATCGGGCTTGCACTTTTTGTTCTTTTTGTGATCTACCAGATCATTCAGATCGCGGGAGGCTGGCAGTAATGCGCGTGCTTGGCATCGATCCCGGCTATGGGATCACGGGCTTCGGTCTGATCGAATCCGTGCGCGGGCAGAACCGTCTGCTCCGATGCGGCGCGATCACGACCCCGCCGAATACCGATTTTTCATGGCGACTGTCCGTGATTTATAACGACATGGTCGAACTGCTCCGCGTGACACAGCCCGATGCCGTCGCCATCGAAGAACTTTTCTTCGGGCAGAACGTTACGACGGGCATCGGCGTGGCACAGAGCCGTGGCGTGATCCTGCTCGCCATCGAGCAGGCGGGGCTGAAAGCGTATGCCTATAAGCCCATGCAGGTCAAGCTCTCACTCGTCGGCTACGGCAATGCCACGAAGCATCAGATGATGGACATGACCAAGCGCCTGCTCCACCTGACCGAAATGCCAAAGCCCGACGACGCGGCGGACGCGATCGCGATCGCCCTCTGTCACGCGCGTTCGACCACTTCGCTTTTGGCGCAACACGGAAAATAAGCCTATTTTTGAAACTTGGAGGCAATATGATCTACTATCTTCACGGTCCTGTGACCGTTCTGGAAGCGAATCTTGCCGTGATCGACTGCGCTGGCGTGGGCTATGCGTGCCACATCACCACCTATACCGCCGCACAGCTAAAGCTCGATCAGGTCGCACACCTTTACATCACCGAAAGCATCCGCGAGGATGCCCACGATCTTTTCGGTTTCAGCACCCGAGAGGAGCAACGCTGCTATACCCTGCTGACCTCGGTGAACGGTGTCGGTCCGAAAGCGGCGCTTTCCATCCTCTCCGCAGGTGGGCCGCAGAATTTCACCCTCGCCGTTCTCACAGGTGACGAAAAAATGCTCACCGCCGCGCAGGGCGTGGGCAAGAAGATCGCCCAGCGCATCATTCTGGAGCTAAAGAGCAAAGTCGGCGGAAGCACGACGGAACTCGACTTCTCCACAGGTGCGCCCGCCGCACCTGTGCAGGGGACGAGCAATGCCGCGCTTGCAAATGCCGCGCTTCAGGAGCTTGGCTACTCCCCCGCTGAGATCAGCGCCGCGCTCAAGGGCGTGGATGCAAACGCAAGCACCGAAGAAATGGTGCGCTATGCCCTGCGGGCGATGGTTCTTAAATCCTAACGACCGATACGGAGGAACACTATGAGCCTTGAATTTTCCGAAGAGCTTTCTTCGCCGATCATATCCCCCACCTTTGCCCCGCAGGACGCAGGCGAGATCGGTCTGCGTCCCAAAATGCTGGACGACTACACAGGGCAGGAAAAAGCAAAAAACAATCTCGCCATTTATATTGAAGCCGCCCGCCGCAGGAATGAACCGCTCGACCACACGCTCCTCTATGGCCCTCCCGGTCTTGGTAAAACGACGCTCGCAGGTGTCATCGCAAACGAGATGGGCGTGAATATCCGCGTGACCTCTGGCCCTGCGATCGAAAAGCCCGGTGATCTTGCGGCACTTCTGACGAATTTGAACCCCGGAGATATCCTCTTTATCGACGAGATCCACCGCCTCAACCGCGTGGTCGAGGAGATCCTCTACCCCGCAATGGAAGATTTTGCGATCGATATCATCGTTGGCAAAGGGCCGAGCGCGAACTCGATCCGCCTCGATCTGCCAAAATTCACCCTCGTGGGCGCAACGACCCGCGCAGGTCAGCTCTCTGCGCCACTTCGTGACCGCTTCGGTGTTTCGCTCCGATTAGAGCTGTATACCCCCGAGGAGCTTGCGCACATCGTCACTCGCTCGGCGACCATCCTCGGTATGCCCATCGATCCGCGGGGCGCTATGGAGATCGCATCCCGAAGCCGCGGTACGCCACGTATCGCCAACCGCTTCCTGCGCCGTGTGCGCGATTTTGCGACCGTCCTCGGCGATGGCACGATCACCAAAGAAGCCGCCGATCTCGCCCTTTCGCGTCTGGAAGTCGATCATCTCGGGCTTGACAACATCGATAGACGGATGCTCACCGCCATCATTCAAAATTACAGCGGCGGCCCTGTGGGACTGGAAACGCTTGCCGCGACCATCGGCGAAGAAGCCATCACGCTCGAAGATGTGTATGAGCCGTATCTGATGCAACTCGGCTTTCTGACCCGCACGCCGCGCGGTCGCTGTGTGACGGCGCTTGCATACGAGCATCTGCACATCCCTTACGAGGGACAGGCGCAATTTTCCATATGATTTTTCCCGCGCGCGTCGATAAGCCGTCGGTAATATGTATAAAAGTCCAAAAAATAAGAGAAAATAATTCGGAAACGATTGACAAATTCGCACCGTTTGTGTATAATCCGATTTATGGTGAATCTTCACCAATAATAATCGACCCTGCGTTACAACCCTAAAATAACGGTGGCTTTCACGGGGCAACAACTAACCGAAGAGAGGTATTTTCCATGTACGAAGACAAGACTTTAGTTTGCAAAGAGTGCGGCAACGAGTTCGTGTTCACCGCTGGTGAGCAGGAGTTCTACGCAGAGCGCGGCTTCCAGAACGAGCCCCAGCGCTGCAAGGCTTGCCGTGACGCTCGCAAGAACGCTACCCGTGGCCCCCGTGAGTTCTTCACCGCTACCTGCGCACGTTGCGGCGGCGAGGCTAAGGTGCCCTTCCAGCCCAAGTCCGACCGTCCTGTGTTCTGCAGCGAGTGCTTCGCTCAGATGCGTGCAAACGGCTAATTTGTGCAAACGAAAACAGAGCTGCATATGCGGCTCTGTTTTTTTCGTCCCCCCTTATTTCGATAACGAAATCGGGGAAAAATTATCGATTGATGCAAGATACACAAGGAAAAGGGCGAAAGATTTCGCAAACTGTTCTTTCTGTGCATTGCAATTTAATCGTTTTCGTGGTACAATCAACTTGTAATTTTGGCATCCCCTTATAACTGACGGAAAAGAGGCACGCGCCTCTGTGGAGCACCACGTGGAGTAAGGGCATATGCATATTTTGCCGACCGTCTGGGCACACTTACGTCTTTTATTGGGGTAAGTGCGCCCATTTTTTGTTGCCTAAAATCAGGAGGAGCTATGAAAAAAGTCGGTATCATTATGGGAAGCGACAGCGATCTTCCCATCCTGCGCAAGACGATGGACACCCTTTCGAGCCTGTCCATTCCCTACGAATGCCATATTTATTCCGCACACCGCACCCCCGTGGAGGCTGCGGATTTTGCGCGTAATGCACGCCAGAACGGCTTCGGTGCACTCATTGCCGCCGCTGGTATGGCTGCGCACCTTGCTGGCGCGATCGCCGCAAACACCACTCTCCCCGTGATCGGTATCCCCTGTAAATCCACCTGTCTCGACGGCGTTGACGCGCTCCTTGCTACGGTGCAGATGCCCTCTGGCATTCCTGTTGCGACTGTAGCGATCAATGGAGGCGTAAACGCCGCTTTGCTTGCTGCGCAGATCCTCGCAGTGAGCGACGAAGCCCTCGCGCAAAAGCTCGACGAAAAGCGCCGTGCCGATGCCGCCAAGGTGCTCGAAAAAGATGCCGCGCTTCAGGCAGAGCTGAATGCCTGATCGCATTTTTATGACTTTTTACGCATCTGCGTGAAAATATACTTTTTGAAATTTGAAAGAGGTAATCCACTATGAATCTCGTTTACACAGGAAAGACCAAGAACGTTTATGCGCTCGAGAGCGGTAACTACCTTCTGAAATTCAAGGACGACTGCACTGGCAAGGACGGCGTTTTCGACCCTGGTGAAAACAGCGTTGGCCTCACCATCGAGGGCGTGGGCGATGTGAACCTGCGCATGAGCATCTATTTCTTCGAGAAGATCAACGCCGCAGGCATTCTCACGCACTATGTCAGCGCAAACCTCGCAGATACCACCATGGAAGTCCTGCCCGCAAAGGTCTTTGGCAAGGGTCTGGAAGTGATCTGCCGCTATCGCGCGGTCGGCTCTTTCTACCGCCGCTACCGCGACTACTGCACCGAGGGTCAGGAGCTCCCCGCATACGTCGAGACGACCTTCAAGAACGATGACCTCGGCGATCCGCTTGTCACGAAGGACGGCCTTGTGACCCTCGGCGTGATGTCCGAGAAGCAGTACGACGACCTCAAGGCGATGACGCAGGCGATCACGAAGATCGTCGCAGACGACCTCAAGGCAAAGGGACTTGACCTTTACGACATCAAGTTCGAGTTCGGCTACGATGCAAACGGCAACGTTATGCTCATCGACGAGATCGCATCGGGCAATATGCGCGTTTACAAGGACGGCAAGT
>CAZVJJ010000029.1:0-20186 GCA_964627295.1 uncultured Oscillospiraceae bacterium
CCGATATTCTCGATATCGCCAGTACGGATGCACTTCTGGCAGGTGCCCACGCGGCGGCGCGGAGGCCCCATCTCCCCCTTAAAATAGGGTTTCATCGGTGCCATACCAGAGTTGATGAGCAGAAGAGACTGGTCGTTCTGCGGGATCAGGGAAAAGCTCGGAAGGCGCAGGTGTCCCTTGCTCTCAAAATAGGAGAGGAACATCTCGCGCAGTTCGTTTACGCCGTAAGGCTTAACGCTCATATCAAAAACCTCCAAAATAAATTACAAAATACACATTTCTTGGGCGCACAAAAAACGCCGCCCCTATCAATAGGGGCGACGATGATCGCGGTACCACCCTAATTCGCCCCAAATGGGACATCTTAGACGCTCGATAACGGGAGCACCCGTCTCAGTCATCCTGAGCGACGCTGGAAGTGGCGCGCAAATGGCAAACCGAGGGCTTTCACCATACCCCTCTCGCTAAAGGATGCCGAATCTGCTTAGCTTCCGCATAGTCTTTCCATATCCCCGATATTTTACCACATGATACGAAAAAGTCAACAAAAATCTTCTATTCTTCTGATTTTTCCGCCCACGGGATATACCAGAGGGGTACATCCGTCTCGCTGTCCCATATTCGGATCTCGCGCTTTGCGGCGCACGGAAATTCAGGAAGCTTCTCCCCCGCAAAAACGACGACTTCCATCTCCAGTCCGCATTCGCCTTTTCGCAATTTGCAATCAAGTACGCTCGACCAGCTTAAAAGATCCTGCCCGAGGGATGCAAGGTCGGCATCGATCTCATCCCCCTGATGGATGCCAGTCAAATGGCGCTGTCGGCTACCACAGGGACATGGTGCAGGATCGATAGATCCGCATTCTTTCAGCGGTAAGCGAAGAGATGGCGTGTCCTTTCGGTAAATGACCATACTCCCCTCTTGCCCATCTGGAAGCGGTGCACCGCTCGCATCGACGATCGCAACACCATAGACATCCTCGCGCAGATGCACGCCCAAACTTTTCTCGCAGGAAAAACCGACGATGATATTGCTCATGTGCACATCAAAGCAGCCCCATGTTTTGCAGTCCAGTCCATTTCGTATGCTGTCGATCATCCAGTCAGGGCAGGGGTAGCCCGCCGTAACGACATTGCGGACATAAAGTGGCGTTGCACGCGTGCGCGCCATTTTCGCAAGTCCCAAAATGAGCAGCGGCGCACCGATGACAGTCGTAACACGCCGGGAAAACGCGAGCCTTAAAAGCGTTTTCCATCGCAGATCCTCTTTCCATACGATCGGCTCTGCGCCGCAGCGAAGCACCGCCTGCTCCATGAGGGCGCAGATGGAAGCATCATCGTGATCTTTGAAGCAAATGAGCACCTTTTCGTTCTTTTTCAGGAACGGCATATGCTCAGCAAGGTAACGGATCGTTGCTTCCCGCTCATCGGGTCGATCCGCCATACGCCGCATCGTGTCAAAAACCTGCATTGTGTGCCCTCCTGTGTCATATTGTGTATATTATACACAATGAATGATTCGTTGGCAAGTGCTTTTTTCGACGAATTGATACAAAATACGGAGGTGCTGGATCTTCAGCACCTCCGCAAGAGGACATTATATATTCGATTCGAGCCAGCGTCTCATTTCTTCGCGCCCATCTTCGCTCATCGAGAACTCACGCGCCCCCTCCATCTCGCTCTTTTCATAGCAGTATTCCCCATGCCAGAATTCACAGCGGATGGTGCTCGCTTCAAAATCCACTTCCTTAGGGGTCGCCATCACGACGTTGGGTCTTGCAAAAAACCGAAATGCACCGCACGACCCCGAAAATGGATTGTTCATCGCGAACCAATGTAGCGTTGGTAAAAAGATCTCTCCCATTACAGCTCCTTTACAAGCTCCTCCATCTCGTCAAGCAGTTCGCCGAACAGAGAAAGTGCCTGTGCGATGGGTTCGGGGCTTTGCATATCCACACCCGCACCGCGAAGAAGCTCAATGGGGCTCTTGGAACAACCACCCGAGAGGAATCCGAGGTAATCCTTCACCGCGCTCTCGCCCTCACGCAGGATGCGCTGAGAAAGTGCGATCGCCGCAGAATAGCCCGTAGCATACTGGAACACATAGTAATTGTAATAGAAATGCGGAATGCGCGCCCACTCCATTGCGATCTCATCATCAACGATCATGTCTTCGCCGAAATACAGCTCGTTGAGCTTCTTATATTCGTCGCAAAGCACATCTGCGGTGAGCGTGCGACCCTCGCCAATGAGCTTGCCCATGATGAGTTCAAACTCTGCAAACATCGTCTGGCGATAGAGCGTGCCACGGAACTGCTCAAGGAAATGGTTGATGAGGTATGCGCGCTCGCGCTTATCCGTCGTCTTTTTCAGAAGATACTGCATCAGAAGCGCTTCATTGCAGGTCGAAGCGACCTCTGCAACGAAGATGACATAGCCCGCATCGATGCTATTTTGCGTCTTGTTCGATAGATACGAGTGGAGTGCGTGTCCCATTTCGTGCGCGAGCGTGAACTGACTGTCGAGCGTGCCCGAGTAGTTGAGCAAAACATAGGGATGAACAGACGCACCCGCCGAATATGCACCGCTACGCTTGCCCTCATTTTCATATACATCGATCCAGCGGTTCTCAAAGCCCTCTTTCAAGATCGCGCGGTAATCTTCGCCAAGGGGTTCGAGCGCATCATAGACCGTCTGCTTCGCCTCAGCGAAGGGGATCTTCTTATCCACACCTGCGACAAGCGGCGTGTAGATATCGTAAAAATGCAGTTCATCCAAGCCGAGCAACTTCTTGCGCAGACGGATATAGCGGTGGAGCTTGTCAACATTCTGATGGACAACATCGATCAGATTGAGATACACCGAGGTCGGAACATTCGTCGAATTCAGCGCCGCATCGAGCGTCGAGGGATACTTGCGGGCATCAGCATAGAATTTGAGCTGTTTGCCCTGTGCATTCAGAAGTGCGGCGGCGGTGTTCTTAAAACTACCGAGGGTATGGTACACGTTTTCGTAAGCGCTCTTACGCAGTACGCGGTCATCGCTTTCCTCGTACATGATGTATGTGCCCTGACTTAACGGAAGATGATTGCCGTCCTTATCGATCGCATCGGGGAACGTCAGGTCTGCATCCTCGAAATTTCCGAAAATATCCGATGCCGCGCCTGCCATTTCGCCCGCAGAAGCGAGGAGCTTCTCCTCGTCGGGGGAGAGCGTATGCGCACGGAAGCGGCGCTTGTTCGTCAGATATCGGCGGTAACGCTCGAGTTCTGGTTTTTCTGCATAGAATTTTTCGAGCTGTTCGTCGGAGATAGCAAGGATCTCAGGCGTTTCAAAACTGCAAGATGCGCTCAAATTTACGACTGCATTCATAAATTTACCGCTCATTGCCTGATATTTGGCATCGCGTGTGTCCACATCTGCGCGGCGGGAGCAATAATTGCCCAGCAGATCTGCGCGTGCATCGACTGCTTCCATCTTCGTAAGGTATGCATAGAGCATATCGGCATCGCAGAGCTTTCCTGCAAAAGATGCCAGTTCCTCCCCCTCCTGCACGAGGGTCTGAAGATCCTGCTCCCATAGTTCATCGGAAGCATACATATCCTCGATCGCCCACGTATCCTCAACAGGGATCTCGCTACGCTTGCGGATTTTGATTGATTCAGCCATTTTGTTACCTCCTGAAAAATTGAAATCAGTATTAGAAAATATGCTTTGCGATCATTATATCACAGGAATCGAAAAATGCAACGAATACTTTCCTGCAAATACAAAAAGCCGTCCTGCAAGCGCAGGACGGCAGATATTTCATTGATTCTCGCTCTTGTCAACTTCCTCAGTTTGCGGTTTGGGGGGCTCAGCAGAGCGCGGGCGCGGATGTGCCTCGCCAAAATCACTCTTATATTGCTCCCAGCACGCGATCTGACCATTTTTCCGCAGACCGCGGTATACGAGCTTCTTGATGACATCATAGATGACCGCAAAGAGCGGGACGCTGATGACCATGCCAAAAATGCCAAGCATACCGCCACCGAGAACAATGGCAAAAAGCACCCAGAAACTGCTCAGTCCTGTGCGGTCGCCAAGGATCTTCGGACCGATCACATTGCCATCGAGCTGCTGAAGCGCGATCACGAACACGCCGAACCAAACTCCCTTGATCGGATCTTCCAGCATGATCAGAAGCGTTGCAGGCACGCCACCGATGAACGGGCCAAAGAACGGGATCACATTCGTCACACCAACGATCGCAGAAACGAGGAGCGCATTGGGAAATTTGAAAATGATACAACCGATGTAGCACAGCACGCCAATGATCGCAGAATCGACGATCTTGCCATCGATAAAGCCACCGAACATCTTGTCCACGAAGCAGATCTCATCGAGCACGATGTCTGCCCAGCGCTTCTTCAGCGTAGCACGGATGACCATCGTTCCCTGCTTTGCAAGCTTTTTGCGTCCTGCAAGCAGATAGACAGCAACGATCAGACCGATCAGGATATTTTTCAGGAAAATGACGACGCTCCAAACGCCCATGCCCACGCCGCTGACGATATCGCCAACGCCACCGAGAATGCTCGAAACATAAGGAAGAACGGTATTCGTCACCCATTTTTCGACTTCATCGTACACGCTGTCCGTATTGACCGCCATACGCTTGATGAATTCAACGAGTTCCTCGTTTTCGGCAAAGGTCGTGGTCGCCCACGTGACGAACTGATCAAACTTATCAGGCAACGCATCCCAAATGCGGGTGATGCTCGTCCAGAGCTGAGGTGCGATCATGACGATAAGTGCATACACGATCAAAATGCCCGTAAGGATGCTAAGGGTAACAGAAATTGCGCACGACAGTTTTTTCATCTTCCGCGGAAGAATGCGCTCAAACGTCTCTTCATACCAGTTGCACAGCGGGCGCAGAAGATATGCGATCACACCACCATAGACAAACGGTGTCAAAATGTCCAAAATCACATCAAATCCCGCACGGATCTCACGGACGCGGTAAAGCAGGAAGAAAAACACCACGCTCAAACTGATCGCGCCGAAGCCGACCAGCATCGCCCGAATGTATGGTGACCACTTGTTCTCTTTCATGAAACGACCTCTTTCTCGTTCAAACTAGCAAGCGCACGGTTTTGCACACGCCGATGCAAACGCAACTGCATGATTTGGGTCTAGTATAACATCCTAAGTTCGATCGTGTTTGAACAATTTGTGAACAACTTACAGATTTCAAAATCTCTTTCCAAATCTTCTTCCCCATAATTCACAAAAATGTTACCATCTTTCCGCGCTCGGCACAGTCTGTCCTCTTGTCAAGTGGGGAAAAATTCGCTATAATATAGCAAAAAGAAAAAGGGTGATGTAACAATGCTATCAACTGAGCCGCACTGCACTTATGAAGTCAATCCGCTTGCAGAAGTCATCTGCCAGCTTCGATTCCCCGAGATCCTTTCCATTTCCGAAAATGCCCCTGCCGCATTTCAGGAGCAAATTCGTGCGGAATTCCCGCAATATGACCGCCATGTGAAAAAACTTCCGCCGAACATTATGGGCAAAACGGTCAATTTCTCCGATCCGAATGCACCAACGGTCGTGAATCACCAATTCACCTCCGCAGATGGCAACTGGTATATCAATCTGACGAGCAGATTCGTTTCCCTCTCCTGCAAGAATTACACCTGCTGGGAAGATTTTGCCGCGAAACTCGATGCGCCACTTGCGGCATTCATTCAAGCCTATCAGCCCGCGTATTTTGAGCGGATCGGGCTTCGCTATCTCAATTTTATCTCCCGTTATGCGCTTGGGCTTGCCGATGTTCCGTTCCGCGAGCTGATCCAGCCGTGCTACCTTGGTATCCTTGCCGAAGATGACGTTATGGAAGCATCCGCTGGTCAGTCCACGACCGATGCCGAGCTTGCCTTGCGCGGTGGATGCCGCGTCAAGCTCCATGCAGGGCCAGGCATGGTCAAGCGTAATGGAAAGACTGACCCCGAAACGAAATTTGTATTCGATCAAGATCTATCTATTTCGGGTCAGCTTCCCATCAACCTTTCCGCAGGTGCACTGCAAACGCTCCACGCTCAGGCGTTTTCCATTTTCCGTGGCGCGATCACTGAAAAATTGCACGATGCGCTCACCCCACATTTCGACTAAATCCCAAACCCCAAGGAGGAATTTCTATGCCATACGGCTACTATTATGGAATCGATTGGACATATCTCGTCCTCGTGCTTCCCTGCGTCATTTTTGCGATGATCGCAAGTGCGAATGTCAATTCCACATTCAAAAAGTATTCTAAGCAATTCTCTTCCCGCCGCATCACAGGCGCACAGGCAGCCGAGCGGGTACTGCTTGCAAATGGCGTGCGTGGTGTGCGCATTGCGCGCGTCAGCGGCAACCTCACCGATCACTACGATCCAAAAACAAATGTCATCCGTCTTTCCGACAGCGTTTATAATAGCACCTCGACCGCCGCCATCGGTGTCGCTTGCCACGAAGCTGGGCACGCCGTGCAATATGCCGAGAGCTACGCCCCCATCAAACTGCGTGCGGCGATCATCCCCGTCACAAATTTCGGAAGCAAGCTCGCCATGCCGCTGATCCTCCTCGGGCTTCTGTGCACGTTTCTTGGAGAATTCTCCACTTTGCTCATTTACGCAGGCATCGCCGCATTTGGGCTTTCCTTTGTATTTCAAATCGTGACGCTTCCTGTCGAATTCAATGCAAGCAGACGCGCGATTCGCGCCATCGAGGATGGCAATATTCTCACGCAGGACGAACTGCACGGCGCACGCAAAACGCTCCGCGCCGCCGCAATGACCTACGTCGCCGCCACCGCTACCGCTCTCGCCCAACTCCTGCGTCTGATCGTCCTCTACGGAGGAAGAGGACGACGGAGGGATGACTAATTTTCACAATTTATTTAGCGGTATTGAGTTTTAGTTCAAAATATGGTATACTCGCCTAGATTATTACTGTTTGAGACAATTCTCGACAGTACGACAAGGTGGTAGCAAAACGTGACCAAGTTAAAGGTGATAGACCTATTTGCTGGAATAGGCGGTATTCGCATGGGCTTTGACAAAGCATTTGGAGACAGCATAGAAACCGTATTTGTCAGCGAGTGGGATCAATACGCACAAAAAACATATACTTCAAATTTCTCAGATTCATTTGATATTGCTGGCGATATTACAAAAATTTCCGAATCAGATATACCTCAGTTCGATATTTGTTTAGCAGGCTTCCCGTGCCAGCCGTTCTCAGCAGCAGGAAAACGCATGGGGTTTGACGATGATTACAAAGGAATGTGCCGTGGCACACTTTTTCAAGACGTAGTGCGAATTTGCGAATATCATACGCCTAAAGTTATTTTTTGTGAAAATGTAAAAGGTTTGGTATCTCACGATAAAGGTCGAACATTTAAGATCATTACGCATGCATTTGAGCAAATCGGATATACCGTTTATTCCAAAGTCTTTAATAGTAAGGATTTTGGTGTTCCGCAAAATCGCGAACGAATCTATATTGTTTGCTTCAGAAACGACATTGATTCAACTTTCTTTTCTTTTCCTGAAAAGAAAAACTGTAGTACAAAAATACGAGATATTCTTGATACTGCCCCAATTCCGTCTAAATACTATATTAGTGATATTTATTTAGAAACATTACGTCGACACCGTGCACGGCACGAAGCAAAAGGGCATGGTTTTGGCTATGAAATCCGCGATTTGGACGGTATCGCAGGTGCTATTGTTTGTGGTGGCATGGGACGAGAGCGCAACCTAATTATCGATCATCGAGAACACAGCATGACCCCTGTAACACATATTCGCGGAGAAATTAACAAGGAAGATGTCCGAAAAATGACCCCCCGCGAATGGGCAAGATTACAAGGATTTCCAGACTCGTTTAAGCTTGAATTATCAGATACCCACCTTTATAAGCAGTTTGGCAATAGTGTAACTGTAAACGTAATTGAAGCTATTGCAAAAGAAATAAAATCTGTATTGGAGCAGAGGTGCGAATTATGATTATTGGAAGTAAAAACAAAGGTGATTGGAGTGAGCTTTATGTTTTGCTCTATCTACTTGGTAAGCGTGAGCTTTATGCCGCCGATGCAAATCTGAACAAAATTATTGGTATCTCTTTCCCAGTAAAAAAGATCATTCGTAATGATGCACCTACAAAACACGTCGATTTTGTTTTGGAGGGTATTGACGAAGTCGAAATCTATTTTAACTCCGTACTTTCAAGAAGGATGAATTCTGCATAGTTTATGGATGAAGCTCAAAGTTTATATTCCGAAATAATCGCTGGAAAAGGTTCGTTTGACATTCCCCGCGCAGAGCTCTTTCTCAACGGAATCTATTTAGATCGGTTAACCGCTCCATCGTCCGATATTACCGACATTACAATGGAACTTCACGATATCTATACTGGTATCGATCAAATAATGGGGTTTAGCATTAAATCATATATTGGTGGTGCTCCCACCTTATTAAATGCTTCTGGTGCAACCAATTTTGTATACGAAGTATCGGGTCTGACCGATACGCAAATGGATGCTATTAATTCGATCAACACCAAATCAAAGATAAAAGATCGCATTTCTGCGATCACCGCATTCGGGGCAACTCTAACATACCGCAAAGTGGCAAACAGGGTCTTTTACGAAAACATTTCCATGATCGATACGCATATGGATGAATTCTTAGCAGAATTTCTCCTTTACTCCTATCTTGAAAATGAAGTAAACTGCAAAACCATTGTCGAACATCTTGAACGAACAAATCCTCTGGCATATCCCAGAAACGGACTTTATACCTATAAGTTCAAGCAATTCCTATGTGCCAAAGCACTAGGCATGGAGCCAAGCAACGAATGGTCGGGCGAAGATACTGCCAATGGCGGTTACATCGTAGCAAAGGCGAATGGCGATGTTTTAGCATATCACCTTTACAACCGCGATCAATTCAAGCATTATCTTTACGAAAACACAAAACTTGAGCGCGGTTCTACTACCAAACACAACTACGCAAGTATCTATAAAGAAAATGGAAAAATGTACATCAATCTCAATTTGCAAATTCGTTTCATTTGATGCTTCTTTCCAAAAACCATTTTTGAATATTTATTCCTGCGGAAGTCAATTTTCATTTTATGCAAAATGTGCTATAATAGTGTCCACGGACAGAACAACACTAACGCTAGCTACAGAAACGTTGGATAGCAAAAGCAACGAAATTCCAACGGTACAGGCGTTACTAAAGAAGATAGATATTTCTGATAAAACAATATAACCAGTTTTTATAGAAAAGATTGCAATTTTCGACAAGGTGTGATATCATATTCCCATAAATCAGTTCATGGAGGGGTTTACCGTGGCAAAACGCAACCGTTATTTGGCATTTGAAAGAAAAATGACGCAGATACTGCTCGCAGATGCGGCTATTTTCCTGCTGTATCTTCTGTTTGCAGGACTTGGCGTTACATTTTTGAAGGTCGTTCTGGCGATCGTGGCGATCGGAGCATCCGCAATTTGCCTCGGTTTGCTCTACCTTTCTCAGGAGCTTCGCAGAAAGCGTAGCCTCTGGATGACCGCCGCCGCAGCCGCAGTCCTCATCTGCACACTCGTCTCCCTCATCCTCAGCTATCCCGCTCCCGCAATCAAATAAAGCAAAAGCGATGCTTTTCAATCGGGTCATCCCACGAAAAGCATCGCTTTTTAAGTATTCTCTGCAAATTTTAGCGGTAAAATGTATTTCCCCCGATGAATTCGCGCACAAGGCTCGTCGGCGGGATCTCATCATCGACATCCGCACTCTGAACGAAATTGAGGATCTTCACGATGCCGCGCACCTCGTCATAGCACGCTTCCTCTGGCTCGATGGCTTCAAGAAGCGGGAAAATATGCTTTTTCAGCACCGCAAGCTCATAAAGCGTCGAACTATTAAAGATCACATCCGCATTTTCCTGATATGGGAATATCCATCGGCGTTCGCCCGCGCGCACCTTATCCCACATTGCAATGGTATCCTGCACCGATGTCCCGCGTGTCATATAATCCCGCACGATGCGCCGCAGAAGCCGCAGATACGAAGTCGGGATACGGTTATGGTCGTCAAGATTCAGCGGAAGCATCGGACTGACATACATTCTGAAAATCAGATTTTTGTCCACGCCCTCTGGAAGCATCACAGGGTTGAGCCCATGCAAACCCTCGACGATGATGATGGAGTCATCGGAAAGCCGAAGCTTCTCCCCTCGCCACTCACGCCGCCCTGTGAGAAAATTAAAGCGTGGCATTTCCACCGTATCGCCAGAAAGCAATTTTTGCATATCCGCGCGGAAAAGCGCACAATCAATGGTATCGATGTGCTCAAAATCGCGCTGTCCGTCAGCGCCAACAGGGATGCGGTCACGGTCGATGTAGTAATCGTCCAGGCTCATCAGCACGGGCTTCTTACCGTGCACACGAAGCTGTGTGGCAAGGCGGTTGGCAGATGTCGTCTTTCCCGACGAACTCGGACCTGCAAGCATCACCGCCTTTGCTCCGCGCGCACATACCATATCGGAAATGGTGCTGTACCGCTTTTCGTGAAGCGCCTCATTTACGCGGATCAGCTCACGGATGCGCCCCGAGTGCGTGAGCGCATTCAGATCCGCCACATTTTCGCACGCCATAAGCTGACACCAGCGCTCCCCCTCGTTAAACACGCTGAAGAAATTCGGCATATTCGGAAGCTTCGCCGTGCGATTTGGCGCATCATCATCGGGATAGACAAAGAGGAAACCGCCATCTGCCGCCACGATGTCCCACACGGTAAGATACGACGTAGAGGGCATCATTTCGCCGAAATAATAGTCCGAAAAATCGCCATAGGCATATTCATCGTAGTACGGCTGCTCGCGCCAGCGCAAAAGCCGCGCCTTGTCTGCCCGCCCGTTTCGCTCGGATGCGGCGATTGCATCCGCAAGCGGCACACGCCTGCGGATCAAGGGAATGTCCTGCGCGATCAAGCTCTGCATCTGCGCTTTTAATCGTGCAACGCTGAAATCGGGCGCATTCTCCACCGAGACAAACACGCTCGCACCAAGTGTGCAGTTGACCTTTGCGATCGCTTCGGGATACAAAATACGCAGCGCAAGAAACCAGACGAATTGCGCTGTGCGGATATAGCACTCTTTGCCCGCTGGGTCTGCATAGCGAAGCAGTCGAATTTCGCCACCCGATGCCGCCATTGCGCGACGGATCGATGCACGCTCCGCATCCGCATCCACTTTGCGCACAGGCACATAATTGAGCGTGAATACTTCGCCTGCGATCTTTGCCGCAAGTGGACGGTCAACAAGCGTCGCACCATCTGCATCGAGCCGATGAATGAGCGCAAGCAAGCTCTCCCCTGCCTGTGCCTCGATCACAGTCCCATCGATCTTCAGTTCCATACGATTTGCCTCCTTGCTGGAAAACTTCGCCTGAGGACAGCGGGAATCGCTTCGCCGCCCGCCCTCAGGCGACCATAAAATGCTTTTTATGCGTTACATCATACGCAATGCGAAATGACAGCGGGAGATACGAGCCGTCCCCACGATACATTGCCGCTGTTTGGAAGTACATCCTCTTCAAGCTCTGCAATGGACGCAGTTTTTCCGTCTGCGTAGTCGATCAGGCGCTGCTTGCAGGTCTTGAGGCGCTGTGCCAGACCGCCAAGGCGCGCATCCTGAATTTCAAAACCAAAGGGCTTCTTTTCGCGCATCCAGTATACCACATAGGCATCATGGAATTCCTGCACCGCATCGATTGCCTGCGTATACGCGCCCTCAGCAAGGGCTCTCAGCCCCTCTTTGTCGCCGCCACGGTACAGTGCACGGGTACGAATGCCGAGCGCACTCTTGACTTCCAGCACGGCGCAGAGCTTCTCGTATGCATAGAAGTAGTCGCTATACTCGCCCTTTCCCTCTGCCTGCGCGATCTCTTCACGAAGTGCATGGTAGTACGCATCGTCCTCTTCCGCGCAGTAGGCATCTTTCAGACCCATAAACGGATCGTTGTACAGCAGATATTTGCTAGGATTATAATTATGCTTTCCACCCGTTAGGTCGAATTTATCGAGCAGCATGAACGTATCAAAATCTGCGCCCGTGATAGCCTTGAATTTGTCGCGGATGGAATCCATGTCCGTATTGCCCTTTGCAAGCTCGATCGCATACATGAGGGACGGCAGGATCATAAACGGTGAGCATTCGTTGCCGTCATCTCCCCACACGGTAAAGAGGCAACCATCCACGCCACAATCCTTGACCGCACGCATAGCCGCCTCGCTCGTCTGCATGCTGAATGTATTGTCGGGTGCAAAGCCCTTCCATGTCCAAGCGCCACCCGCAAAATACACTTTGCGGTCAAATACTTTGTTCAGATTGATCATCTTCACATAGTGATCGTAGTCCTTGCTGTAGTAGTCCCAGTAGACGAGCGCCGCATTTTCGGGCAGTCCCGCACGCTCACACACCGCCTTGACCGCATCGATGTCGCAGGAATAATAATTCTCCGTATTCGATGCAAGTTTGCAGAACATATCGCTCCAAAGCATAGGTGCAAAACCATACTTCTCGGCGATCTCGCATACGCGGTGCAAATGGGCATTGATAATATCGAATCTAGTCTGATAACCGTGCTTTTCCAGATACTTGCCCAGACCGACCATGTATGCTTCGTCCATGCCGATATGGATCTTTCGGCTGGTAAAGCTCTTTGCCAGAGAGGCAAACATCCGATCAAGGAGTTCATAGGTCTTTTCATCATCCGCAAGCAGAATATCGTCGCAATCGCGGACGGAATAATACGTATCCCACTTAAAAATAGCATTCAGATGTGCAAGCGTCTGGATGCAGGGCACAAGTTCGATGCCGAGATCTGCACAGAACGCATCCATCTCCTGAATTTCCGCGATCGAGTATCTGCCACGCAGATGACCGAAATACGGCTCACCCTCCACCTCGTATGTATCCTCCGTATAGAGCATAAGGGTGTTGTAACCCATTTTTGCGATCAGGGATGCATACTTTTTGACTGCATCGACGGTCAAAACGCCGTTTCTGGAGCAATCGATCATCACGCCAAACATTTTTTCCATACTAATTTCCTTTCAGAACAGCTCATTTTCCGTGCCGACACATCGGCTCATGTGTATATTACCAGATTCTTTGGCAGTATGCTAGTCTTTTTTTGTTTTCTTTTGTATTTTTTTGTTTGCTTTGCTTGATACATGTGTGATATACTATATCCATCTTATAACCCACGCAGGAAAGAAGGCTGTTTATGAAGCTCATCATCATACGCCATGGCGAACCCGATTATTCCATCGACTCGCTCACAGAAACTGGTTGGAAAGAAGCGGAGCTGCTTGCAAACCGCATCAAAAAACTTCCCGTTACCGAATTTTACTGCTCCCCGCTTGGTCGCGCAAAGGACACCGCCGCCGCAACGTTGCGGGAAATGGGACGCCAAGCGCAGATCCTTCCATGGCTTCGCGAGTTCCCGCCCATCATCCAGCGTCCCGACCGCCCGAATTCTATCGCATGGGACTGGCTTCCCGCCGACTGGTCGCCTCGCGAATACTTCTATGACCGTGACCATTGGAGCGAAGCACCCGAATATCGATCGGGCAATGTCGCACAATGCTACGAATCGGTCGTGCGCGAACTGGATGCGCTTCTTGCAAAGCACGGCTATGTGCGTTGCGACAATTACTATCGGGCAGAAAATGCAAATACCGACACCATCGTGTTTTTCTGCCACTTTGGGCTGGAATGCGTCCTGCTCAGCCATCTGCTGAACATCAGCCCTGTGCTACTGTGGCACGGAACGTGCGCCGCCCCCACCTCTGTCACGACGCTCATCACGGAAGAGCGGCAAAAAGGCATTGCTTACTTCCGAATGAGCGCATTTGGCGACACCTCTCATCTGTACGCAGGCGGTCAGCCCATCTCCCCCGCCGCACGGTATCAGGAAACGTTTGAATAAGTACATAAAAAGTGACTGGCGCTTTCGTTTTGCGCCAGTCACTCTATTTTTCGCGATCAGCGGCAGTTCTTGCCGCATTTTTCCTGCGTCTGATTCTCGCCCTTGTTCTGACTCTGGGTCTGGTTCTCGTTTTTGTTATTCTTTTCGTTCATATTCTTGTTGTTCATTTTTCTGTCCTCCAAAAATCGTTTGCGGCTTGCCCGCGGAGCTATTTTACCCAGTTTTTTACGCTTTATCCTTTGCGCGGAAAAGAATGCTTGCAAGCAGTCCTGCCGCGATCGCCGCGGTGATGCCACCTGCGCAGGCTTTTAGCCCGCCAGTAAAAATACCGAGAAATCCATCCGCATCCACCGCATCCTTTACGCCCTTGGCAAGATTATAGCCAAATCCCGTCAGCGGTACAGTCGCGCCTGCCCCAGCAAACTCTGCAAATGGCTTATATACGCCGACCGCACCGAGCAAAACACCGATCACCACATAGCTTACGAGAATGCGCGCTGGCGTAAGCTTCGTTTTGTCGATCAGCACCTGACCAATAAGGCAGAGCAACCCGCCGAAGATAAATGCTTTCACATAATCCATCTCACGCACCCCCTTTTAAGCACACCGCATGGCACACAGCAGGAATGGGCAGTCCTTGCTGGGTAGAAGTCGGCGAAAGGAGCGCACCCGTTCCGCAGAAAAGGATCTTTTTGAGTTTTCCTGTCGTCAGCTTCGTCAAAAGTTCCCCACAGAGCGTGATCGCGCTACATCCGCATCCTGAACCGCCCGCGTGCACATCCTGCTTGGTATTGTCAAACACGAGCGTGCCGCAGTCGGTCAGTTTCCCGCCAAGGCAAACACCGTCCCGCCGTGCAAGCTCCAATAACATTTCCTTTCCAAGCTGCCCCAAATCCCCCGTTACGATCAAATCAAAGTCCTCGGGCGCAGTATGCAGATCGTCAAAATGTGCACGGATGGTCGAATATGCCGCAGGCGCCATTGCCGCGCCCATATTATTCGCATCGGTGATGCCAAGATCCGTAACAACGCCCACTGTACCGCTTTCGATGCGTGCGCCTTTTCCGTCAGCGCACACGAGCGCCGCGCCCGATCCTGTGACCGTCCATTGCGCGGTAGGTGTGCGCTGTCCACCGTAGCCGAGCGGAAAACGATACTGCCGCTCTGACGAAGCAAAATGCGACGAAGTCATTGCTACGACCTTGTCCGCAAAACCGCCTCCGACCGCCATTGATGCTAGCAGTAAGCTCTCTGCCATCGTCGAGCACGCCCCATAGAGTCCCAGATGCGGGATATCCTGATTGCGTAGCGTAAAGGATGAACCGATGCATTGGTTGAGCAGGTCGCCTGAAAATACCAGATCAAATTCCTGCTTGCGCATCCCCGCCTTTTTGGCAAGGGTATCGAGCGCGAGCTGCTGCATCCGCTTTTCCGCAAGCTCCCACGACTTCTGTCCAAAATAGGTATCGCGTGATTTGACATCAAATGTGTGCGCAAGCGGTCCTTCCGATTCTTTTTTCCCTGCGACGCTTGCCCAATGCGTGATGATCGGCGGCTCGGCAAAAGCAAAGCTCCTGCGTCCGCGTTTGAAATTTGCCAAATGACCCCCTCCTTGCTTTTGCTAGTATGCGCACATTCGTGAAAAACAAACAAAAACGGCGAAGATATCCGAAAAAGATCCTTCGCCGTTATTTTTATTTACGCAGACTATAGAAGCGATAAAGCTTTTCGCAGGTATCATTGACATCCCTATACATCCGACATTCCTGCAAAACGAATCCAGCTTTTTCGATCACGCGCCATGACGGAGCGTTGTCCTGACGGATGGTCGCAATGAGCTCGGGCACATCGTAGTGTGTTAGGAAATAGGAAGCATATGCACGCACCATTTCGGTCGCATAGCCCCTCCCCCGAAACTGCGCACCCAGAAAATAGGTAATGCCCACCTTGTTGAGATCGGAATAAAAGGTAACACCGACCGACCCGAGAAATTCTTCTGTCTGTGTATGCTGAGCGCCGTAGGCAAGATAATCCGCGCGCGGATCATCTGCGCGTGTCAAGCGCCTTGCATCCTCGACCCAGCCATTGATCCACGAACCACAAGTTCTGTCAAAGCCGACATCCACCAAACTGCCATCTGATGCCATAGTGGCGATCGACGATGCATCCTCGGGGCGCAAATCACGAATGCACACTCTGTCTGTTTCGATCCGCATCACTTACTCCTTGACCTGCTTCATGCTCAGGCTGATGCGGTGGCGCTGTTCGTCCACACCGAGGACAACAACTTTCACGATATCGCCGACTTTCACCGCTTCGCTCGGATGGCGCAGGCGGCGATTCGTGACCTCGGAGATATGCACAAGCCCATCCTGATGCACACCGATGTCCACAAAAACGCCAAAATCGATCACATTTCGTACCGTTCCCGTCAGAACCATGCCCGTTTTCAGATCTTTCATTTCGAGCACATCCGTGCGTAGCACAGGTGCAGGGAGCTCGTCACGCGGGTCACGGCCGGGCTTTGCAAGCTCCTTGGCAATATCACAGAGCGTCGGTTCACCGATGGCGCATTCCTCTGCCGCCTTTTTCAGTCCGTATGCTTCGAGTTTTGCGGGAAGCGCAGAAAGATCGTCCCCCTTTTTCAGTCCCAGAAGCGAAAGCAATGCTTTCGCCGCCGCATAGGACTCGGGGTGCACGCCCGTATTATCGAGGATCTCCTTGCTTTCAGGCACACGCAGGAAGCCTGCGCACTGCTCAAATGCCTTCGGTCCAAGCTTCGGCACTTTTTTGAGCTGTGCGCGCGAGGTGAATGGGCCATTTTCCTCGCGGTAGGCGACGATATTCTTCGCCGTCGTGGCATTCAGACCCGCGACCTGCTGCAAAAGACTGCGCGAAGCCGTATTTGCATCCACGCCGACGCTGTTGACGCAGTCCTCGACGACACCGCCGAGCGCCGCATCCAGCTCCTTTTGCGGGCAATCATGCTGATACTGCCCAACGCCGATCGCTTTCGGGTCGATCTTCACAAGCTCCGCAAGCGGGTCTTGCAAGCGGCGTGCAATGGACACCGCGGAGCGCAGATTCACATCATATTCAGGGAATTCCTCTGCCGCAAGGGGCGATGCCGAATAGACGGACGCACCCGCCTCATTTACGATCGCATAGGCGGCGTTTGGGAATCCGCGAAGCAACTCGACAGTCATCGCCTCCGTCTCGCGCGAGGCAGTTCCGTTTCCGATGGCAATGTGGCGCACGCCGTGCTTGCGCATGAGCGAAGAAAGTGTTCGGATCGCTTCCTGCTTCTTGTGCTCATTGAATGTCGGATACACAACGGTCGTATCAAGCACCTTGCCCGTCGGGTCGATCACCGCAACTTTGCATCCGTTACGGTATCCTGGGTCAAGTCCCATCGTCACAAAGCCTTTCACAGGTGGTTGCATGAGCAAGGGTTTTAAGTTAAGCGCAAAATTATGGATCGCGCCCTCATAGGCGCGGTCGGACAGCTCCGCGCGGATCTCACGCTGGATGGACGGAAAAATCAGCCGTTCATAGGCATCTGTCGCGGCATCGCGCACGAATGTGGAAATATACATCGTCGGTTTCAGCGCCGCGCGGCACACAAGCGCTGTGCCCTCATTGCCCACGAGCGCAACGCTCGGCTTGAGGATACCCTCTTTCTCGCCACGATTGATGGCAAGGATCTGGTGGTCAAGAAGCCGCGAGATCGGCTGTGAAAAATCATAATAAAGGCGATAAACGCTGTCCGTATCAGGATCATCCGCCTTGCAGGTGAGCATGCCGCGGCGCATGACGAGATCACGCAGATTTTTTCGGATATCGGCATCGTCCGAAAGATCTTCCGCAATGATATCGCTCGCACCCTGAAGCGCCTCTTCTACGCTCGCAACGCCCTTTTCGGGATCGACGTAATTCTGCGCAAGTACCTGCGGATCAGTCCCATCCTGCGCAAAGATCGCCGCCGCAAGCGGTTCTAGCCCCTTTTCCCGCGCGATCGAGCCACGCGTGCGGCGTTTCTGCTTATAGGGGCGGTAAAGGTCCTCGACTTCGGTAAGGGTCGCGGCAGCATCGATCGCCGCAGAAAGTTCCTCGGTAAGTTTGCCCTGATTTTCGATGGATTTCTTGACCTCGTCACGGCGGGTCTGCAAATTGCGCAGATACGTCAGGCGCGTTTCAAGGTCGCGCAATGTCGTATCGTCCATTGCGCCGTGCTGTTCCTTGCGGTAGCGGGCAATAAAAGGAATGGTGTTGCCCTCGTCCATGAGGTTCACCACGTTTTGTACATATTCAAGCTTCTGTCCTAGCTCTTCGGACAGGATTTCGGGAATGGAACGCATTGCATCGTCTCCTTCTGAAAAGTCTCGGAGAGTATCATAGCACATTTTTCCCGAAAATGGAAGTAAAAAATCGCGCTCTGCGCATTCGCTCAAGCAAGACGCTCTGCAAGCTTCGCGATAAATACTTTGTTGCTCGGGCAACGAATGCTCCCATTCTGATCACGCTGAAAATATTCCGACCAGATCGCTTCATCGCGCCGATTCCATGCACCCTTGATCGCCACGCGCATGGAATGCTCCACCTGCGTGGGATTGTCGTTGCCACAGATGGTGGCAACATTTGCATACAGCTCCTTAAAAACGTGCTGTTCAGGATCTTGCGCAAAGAGCGGGATACCGACGCGAAGCTGGTGATATCCATCCAGATGCGTTGCAAGCCCAAGCTGGCGCAAATGCTCTGCCGCCTGTGCGATCATGCCCGTGGGCGCGTCGGACGCGGAGCGAAATCGCTCCATGCGCTCGATATGCGATGCGATCGCATCGGCGCTACACGGCTTCATCATGATGTACCCTACGCCAAGCTCCATGAGCGTAAGCTGAACATATTCCGCGGGAAGTGCCGAGAGCATGAGCACCGTCTGCGGTACGTTCGCGCCCGCCTCTTGAAGCACCGTGATGCCATCCATCTGCGGGAGCACCAGATCAAGGATCAGCACGTCGATCGCTTCGCTGTGCAGCAGCGCAAGTGCCGATGCCCCATCCGTGCAGACAAATGTCTCGTATTGTGGCTGAAAACGACGCGCTAAGGCATCGCATTGCTCGGTTGATGTGGTTGCAATTAGTAGTTTTCGCATATGTCCTCGATCCTTTCTGTTCTTCCTGTGAGGAGCTTTGTTTTCCTCTGCGGTAATGATACCACAAATTCCGCGCAGATTCAACAGAATTCAAAGGAAAATCTTTCGTGAAAATTCGACATTTTCCGTCTTTTTTCAACGCATTTTCCAAATTCTTCCAATTCCCCTACCCCACGAAAAACGAAATCTTTCATCAGGAAATATTCCCTCTTGACAAGATGCGTTTCCTGTGCTAGAATACTTTGGCAATCAAATAAATCATCTTTATTTATTCGGAGTGATACCCAAGAGGCCGAAGGGGCTCCCCTGCTAAGGGAGTAGGCGGTCAAAAACCGCGCGAGGGTTCAAATCCCTCTCACTCCGCCAAAAAGAAACGACGATTTTGTAAAAAATCGTCGTTTCTTTTTGGTTCTTTGCTCTATTCCCTTTTCACTCTTATCTTTTCTCTAACAAATCGTCGTTTCCAGAGAAGAGATAAGAGTTGGCTTCGCCATGTGAAATGCCTGCGGGCGTTGATGAATTAATCTCATTACACACTACGTTACACACATAATTTGATTCTAAAGTGTTATGTGTCCAAATTATATGCATATCAATAATCATTTGGCTTTACACTCAACCTTGTGGGGATTATAGTTATTCATTTATCCTACCGCATACTCCATGTATGCATCCTGTATTTTACTAGCTTCCTCCATATAGACATCCCACAGTTTTCCTGCCCATTCTTTGTAATCTTCGTAGGTTTCTCCAGCATTGGAGTATGTAGCCGACATTTTCTGTGTTCCATCATTCTCAATTTCGGCTAGCACAGAAACCTTGTTGTTGCTGATTTCTGCTAAACCTGTAATCCCATCTGCATTTGTTTCTGCCTCTTTCAAAAATTCCTCAAGCAACGTAGGTACAGCATCACGCATCTTTTGCGCATATTCTTCGTAAATTTCTTCACAAGAGTTAATATGTAAAGGGTGGTTTCTGCCACCTAATACGTATGACTGCGGCT
>CAZVJJ010000030.1:0-20041 GCA_964627295.1 uncultured Oscillospiraceae bacterium
TACACTTTTTGTAAACCATGTTACTACACTATACATGTACCCCCACCCTACAGTCTGGAACGGCAAATTTTGCGAAATACAGACATATTTGCGTGTTGCGACTGCGCCAAGCGGACACCCGAGGACGACTGTCCCTACATCACGGCTTTTGCGTGGAGCACCACTCCCCGAGGAGAAGCAGTTGGCAAATATCGGCACTACGTCGCCGAGGCAATGCCGATGTTGATACAGGGAATTCCACATTTCTCGGCATAGTGCATCGTTTGCCACGCCCCACCGCTCGGATGCTGAACGCAAAAAATGCATAGATCCGACCTGTCCACCATGGCGCGGTTGCGCGTCTGGTGGGCATTTTTGTAATGTTGCCCTGCCGAATCAGCGCAGATCTCGATTTCATCATAATAGGCACAAAACGCGTTTTCGTTTTCGCGGAGCGTGGCTGTCGGGTAAGGCAGTACCCAGACGAGGGCGCTATTATCGTCGCGGACGGTACGCTTGCATCGGCGCACGGTGGATGCGGCAAGTTGGTCGAATTCACCATCCCGCCCGAGGAGGAAAACGACATATTCCCGCTCGCGCAGGAGCGTGCGCACGAGCGCATCGAGCCGCTGTTCGACGGCAAGCGCATTGCTTATTTCACGATGCCCGAAAAAGCTGACCGTATATGTCTGCATATCTAACCCCATCCTTTTGCACACGAATAAAATCAAATACTTACTGGAATTATAATATTGCTCACGAATTCAGTCAAGTGCTTATTATCCCATGCAGAAAGAAAAGCGACGGAAACGTATAATAATTCCATAAACTTTGGGGCGCGATAGCCAAACTCCGCGCCCGTATGGAAAAGGGTGGACGATATGGGTAAGGGTGTTTCTTTCCAGAACCGCGACAGATTGATCCAAATCGGGATCGCGATCGCCACGTTGCGGAAATTGCGCGGGATGTCACAAGAGGAATTGGCAGAAAAGGCGGGCATCAGCCGTTCGCTCCTCAGTTGCATCGAAGCGCCCGCAATGGCGCACAGCTTTTCGCTGGATGTCTTTTTCAGCCTTGCCGACGCATTAAACGTAGACCCCGCCGACCTCATCAGCGCATCTGTATTCCCCGACCAGATGCTCAAAGGAAAATAAAAAACCGCCTGTATGCTTTCGTTTTTTGCATACAGGCGTTCATTTTTACGCACAAATTGACGTTTTGGGCTGTAGGGTGGGGGTATACCCCCACCGACGCAGTATCGACATTTGTGCGGTCGGTTTGTTGAACCATCTATCGATGACAGAGAAAAGCCTTCTCCTTGGGGAGTGGTGCTCCGCACAGCGAATCAAAATATCAATGATTGCCAGTGGCAATCATACCGTTAAAAACTGGTGGCACGGCGAAGCCGTGACGGATGTGGGGCTACCGCAGTACGTATACCGTAACTGCTTCCTAAATTTGCAACGCTTGCCCCCACATCAGTCAGAAAAAATCAGATAGATTTTTTCTGACAGCTTCTCCCCACGGAGAAGCCTTTGGCAGTTGTCGGCAAATTGTGCGAAAAACGTGCATTTCCGTCGTCGCGACGTGGTCGGTGGGGGTATACCCCCACCGACACAGTATCGACCTCTTCACGGTCGGTTTGGTGAACCATCTATCGATGACAGATAAAAGCCTTCTCCTTGGGGAGAAGGTGGCACGGCAAAGCCGTGACGGATGTGGGGCTACCGCAGTACGTATAGCGCAACTGCTTCCTAAATTTGCAACGTTTGCCCCCACATCAGTCACAAAAAATCAAATAGATTTTTTGTGACAGCTTCTCCCCGAGGAGAAGCCTTTGGCAGTCGTCGGAAAATTGAACGAAAAATGAGCATTTCCATTGTCGCAACATGGTCGGTGGGGGTGTACCCCCACCATACAGTCTGGAACGGTAAATTATTCGCCATCACCGCTTGGCGGTGGAGAGCATGAGTTTGATGCGATTGAGCTGATTTACTTCGGATGCGCCCGCGTCATAGTCCACGGCGACGATATTTGCCTGCGGGTATGCCTTGCGAAGTGCCTTGATGACACCTTTGCCGACCACGTGGTTCGGCAGGCACGCAAATGGCTGGATACACACGATATTTGGCGTGCCCGAGCAGATGAGCTCTGCCATCTCTCCCGTTAAGAACCAACCCTCGCCGTACTGATTGCCGATGGAGAGGAAGGGCTTTGCAAGCTCCGCCACGCGCTCGATCGGCATTGGCGGCTCAAATCGCTTGCTCTTTTCCAGCGCTTCGAGCGCGGGATGGCGCAGGAGACGGATGGCTTCCACGCCGAGTTTCGCCGTCGCCGCACCCGTCCACGGCGCGCCCAGATATTCGTGCTTATAACCGCCGTTATACAGGCAATAATTCATAAAATCCATCAAATCGGGGACGACCACTTCTGCGCCCTCGGCTTCGAGCAATTCCACGAGATGATTATTCGCAAGGGGCATATATTTGACCAAAATCTCGCCAACGATGCCAACGCGCGGCTTTTTCCGCGTTTCATCGATGGGGAGGGTATCAAACGCTTCGACGATGCCTTGGCACACCGCCTTGTAGCTCCACCCGCTCTTCGGCTTTATCAGCGAATCGATGGCGATCTGCTTCCACTTCTGGTGGAGCGCATTCGCCGCACCTTTTTCGCGCTCGTAAGGACGCACGCGGTACAGGCATCGCATGAACAGATCGCCGTAAACGACCGCCTTGCACGCATCCATCATCAGCCCCGCCGAGAGCTTGAACCCGCTGTTTTTCTCCATGCCATTGAGATTGAGCGAGATCACGGGGATATGCCCCAGACCCACTTTGTCGAGCGCACGGCGAATGAAGCCGACATAATTGCTCGCACGACAGCAACCACCCGTCTGGGTCATGATAATGGCAAGCTTGTCGGTATCATACCGCCCAGAAAGTACCGCTTCCATGACCTGCCCGACGACGGTAATTGAGGGGAAGCAGGCATCGTTATTGACGAATTTCAGACCAACATCAATGGCATTGCGATCATCATTGCGCAGAAGCTCGATATGGAAGCCGTGCTTTGCAAACACGGGCTCTACAATATCGAAATGGATCGGGCTCATCTGTGGGGCAAGGATGGTATAGCCCGCACGGAACATCTCCTCGGTGAACTCCGCGCGCTGATAGGCGGCACTCTTCGGCGCAGGGACGATGCCCTTTTCGCGCCGCTGCTGCATGGCAGCCAGCAAACTGCGGATACGGATGCGCGCCGCACCGAGGTTATTCACCTCATCGATTTTCAATACGGTATAGAGCTTGTTGCTCCCCTCGAGGATCTCGCAGACCTGATCGGTCGTGACCGCATCCAAGCCACAGCCGAACGAATTGAGCTGAATGAGCTCCAGATCTTCCCGATTGCGGACGAATTCTGCCGCAGAGTAGAGGCGCGAATGGTAGACCCATTGATCATTGACGCGCAGAGGACGCTCGGGCTTAAAATCGATGGGCAGGCTGTCCTCTGTCAGCACTGCCAAGCCATAGGATGTGATCATTTCGGGGATGCCGTGATTGATTTCGGGGTCGATGTGGTAGGGTCTGCCCGCGAGCACGATCCCGCGCGCACCATTTTCGTGCATCCACGCAAGCGCACGCGCGCCCTCGGCGCGGATATCCGCTTTGGCGCGGAGCTGTTCTGCCCACGCAAGCCTCACCGCCGCGCGCACCTGCGATGCAGGAATATTCCAATTTTCCTTGCAGACGGCGACCAGACGATCCGCTGCCGTTTTCTCACTCGTAAAGGCGATGAACGGGCAGATATAGCGTACATCCCCCTCCGCGACGGCTTCGACATTATTTTTTAGATTTTCAGGATAGGAAATAACGATGGGGCAGTTGAAATGGTTCTGCGCATCTTCCGTCTCCTGCCGTTCGTAAAAGACGCACGGATGGAAAATGGTCTGCACGCCACTATTGATGAGCCATTGCACATGACCGTGCGCAAGCTTCGCGGGATAGCACTCCGATTCCGAGGGGATGGATTCCATTCCCAGTTCATACACGCTTCGGTCAGACAGCGGCGATAGGATCACGCGGAAGCCAAGCGTCTGAAAAAATGTCGCCCAGAATGGGTAGTTTTCATACATATTCAGCACGCGTGGAATGCCGATCTCGCCACGGGGCGCATTTGCGGGATTGGGGTAGTTAAAGATACGCTCGCGCTTATATGCGACAAGATTTGGCGCTTTTTGCGCGCCAGAGCCACCCGCCCCGCGCTCACAGCGGTTGCCAATGATGTGCCGTCGCCCGTCTGAGAATCGGTTGATGGTGAGCATACAGTTATTGGTGCAACCGCCACAATGAATCGTTTTGGTGGTATAGGTCAAATCGTGGATGTCCTCAAATGAAAGCATCGTGCTCATCTTCCCGTGGTCACGTTCGCGCGCGATCAGCGCCGCACCGAATGCGCCCATGATGCCCGAAATATCAGGGCAAATGGCTTCCACCCCCGCGATCCGCTCAAATGCACGAAGAACTGCTTGATTGTAGAACGTGCCACCCTGCACGACGATGTGCGACCCGAGGTCGGACGCATCCGCGAGCTTGATGACCTTGTAGAGCGCGTTTTTGATGACGGAATAGGCAAGTCCCGCCGAGATATCCTGCACGCTCGCTCCCTCTTTTTGCGCCTGCTTGACATTGGAATTCATAAACACCGTACAGCGCGTGCCGAGGTCTATTGGGTCTTGCGCAAAAAGCGCCTCATGCGCGAATTCTTTGGCGGTATAACCGAGGGAATTGGCAAAATTCTCGATAAAACTTCCGCAACCCGAAGAACAGGCTTCGTTGAGGAGAACATTATCGACCGAGCCATTTTTCAGCTTGATGCATTTCATGTCCTGCCCGCCGATATCGAGCACGCAGTCCACCTGCGGGTCAAAAAAGGATGCCGCCGTGCAATGCGCAACTGTCTCGACCTCGCCCTCATCTAAACAAAATGCCGTTTTCAGCAGCGCCTCACCATAGCCTGTCGAGCAGGTGCGCGCGATCTGTGCGCCGTCAGGGAGTTGCGCACGGAGCTGATCGAGGGCATAGATCGCCGTCTGGATAGGGCTTCCCTGATTGTTAGAATAGTACGACCAGAGGAGCTGTCCCGCGCTTCCGATGAGGGCAAGCTTTGTCGTAGTCGAACCCGCATCGATGCCTAAGTAGCACTTGCCCGCATAGTGCGTCAGGTCTCCCTTTTGCACCTGCGCCTTGCTGTGGCGCAGGCAAAATTCGGCATATTCTTCCTCATTTTGAAAAAGCGGTTGCATCCGTTTTAGCTCAAATGGCATCGTAACGCCCTGCGCAAGCGCATCGATCAGGCTATCGATCTCGTGAATCTGTGCATCCTCTGACAGCAGCGCCGCGCCCATAGCAGCAAAAAGGTGCGAATTTTCGGGATTGACCGTCGTCTCAGGCGTGAGTTTGAGGGTGCGGATGAATGCCTTCTTCAGTTCGGGCAAGAAATGGAGCGGACCGCCTAAGAATGCGACACATCCGCGGATGGGTTTGCCACAGGCAAGACCCGATATGGTCTGATTGACCACCGCCTGAAAGATGGATGCCGCAAGGTCGGCTTTCGTCGCGCCCTCATTGATGAGTGGCTGGATATCGGACTTCGCAAACACGCCACAGCGCGCCGCGATGGGATAGATCTGCTGATAATTCTCTGCCTGCGCATTGAGCCCCGCGGCATCCGTCTGCAAAAGGCTTGCCATCTGGTCAATGAACGAGCCCGTGCCGCCCGCGCAGACGCCATTCATGCGTTCCTCCAGCCCGCCACGGAAATAAATGATCTTCGCATCCTCGCCGCCCAACTCTATGGCAACATCCGTCTGTGGCGCGGTATGCTTCAGCGCCGTCGCGACCGCAACGACCTCCTGCTGAAAGCCGATACCAAGTGCCTTGCCGAGATTGATCGCGCCCGAGCCAGTAATGGACACGCGAAGTGCGCACGCGCCCAGTTCCTCACGCGCCGCGCGCAGGAGCGCGGCAAGCGTCTGCTGGGTTTGCGCCATATGACGGCGATACTGCCCGAAAAGTATGTTTTTATCCGCATCGAGCACAACGAGCTTGACGGTGGTCGAGCCGATGTCGATGCCTGCTGTGTAAATTTTTCTTTCTTCTGCCATGGGTTTTCTCTGTCACACCTTCACAAATTTTTTGCTAACTGGGTTAGCTATCATCTCAAAAGAAAACGGACTTTTATCGTCCACTTTCTCATTTTTCTGCATTTTCTCGCAATGCCTGCCCGATCTCTCTGGCGATCGCGGAAAATTCGAGCATCCGCTCCATGCCGACGGCATCGATCACCGCACCGACCTTCTGCGCGATCTGCGCGCGGATGGCATCATCCGCCTGCACGCCCTGCTCAGTGAGGCAAACGTTCGTCACGCGGGCATCGAGCCAGTCGCGCTCACGGACGATCAGCCCCTTAACTTCAAGCTTTTTCAGAAGTACCGTCACGCGTGCCGTGCTCACGCCCATGATCTGCGCGATCGCGCCCGCAGTGACGGGGTGCTCCGCCTGCCGCAGGATGCGCATGACTGCACCGATCCCAACCTGCGTATGATCCACATGGTCAAAAAACGATCCTGCCTGTGTCTGCTCCATCAATTCAAGGATCTGATCGATCTGCTCCTGCGTTGCCACCGTTCCACCTCCGCATTGTGATAATATTCTTATTATAGCGACCTGCCCGCGCGCCGTCAATCTGTCGCTCGTTAACTTTTTGTAAAACCCACGCTTTCTTCAACGCTTCATCGGGCGAAAATCCCTCACTTTTCAAAAGAAATCCTTTACATCCGCCCCGCGCGGGTGCATAATATAGGTATCTGATTTTCCGAGCGCAAATGCTCGGCTTTCTTTTTACGAGGTGACGGAATTATGGAACAAAAAACGCTTTCTCTTGACGGCGCATGGCGCATGGGTTGGTGCGCCATTGGCGCGGGAACTCCTGAAAATTACCGCGCATTGCGCGCGCTCCCGTATCATGTCCCCGACGATGTGCACACCCCGCTGATCGAGGCGGGGCTGATCGCCGACCCGCTCAAAGATGCAAATAGTCTCGACTGCCGCTGGGTCGAGGAGCAAGAATTCTGGTGTGAGCGCCGATTCACGCTCGCGCAGGACGACCTTGCGCCCGTTATGCGCCTTACATTCGAGGGTCTCGATACCACGGCGGACATCTACCTCAACGGCACGTACATCGGGCGGCACAACAATGCCTTCGTTGAAGTCACGTGGGACGTGCGCCCGCTTCTACGCGCGGGCGAGAATACGCTCCTCGTGCGCATCGATCAGGGTCTTGCCGAAGCGCAAACGCACGAACTTGCACAGATGGGCAAAATGTGGAACAACGAACAGCCGTGGCGTGTCTGGATGCGCAAGCCGCAATTCGTATACGGCTGGGACTGGACGATCTGGCTACCCTCGTGCGGCATTTGGAAATCTGTGTATCTGAGCGCCTATACCGATGCGACGATCTCCGATCTCTATGCCCGCGTCGCCACGCCCAACGTGCAAGAGGGCGCGCCGTGCCCGATCGATGTAAGCGTGGACGCAGAGCTTTTCTCCGCACGCGCACAGACGCTCCGTTGCACCGTCACCGATGAAGCAGGGCTGACCGTCGCATCCTGCACCGCAAGCGCAAGCGCCGCCCAGACCCTGCGCCTTTGCATTCCGAATGCGCATCTATGGTGGTGCAATGGCATGGGCGAGGCGTATCTTTACACCGTTTGCGTTCAGCTCCTCGATGCGCACGGCGCGGTACTCGCAACGCGCACGCAATCGCTCGGTCTGCGCACCATCGCCCTGATCGAGCCACCGCTGACCGACGGCGAAACGGGCTTTACATTCATTCTCAACGGCGAGCCAGTTTTCTGCAAGGGTGCGAACCACGTGCCGTGCGACTGTCTGCCCGCACGCATCACCCCCGAAAAAGAGCGGGCGCTCATCGCGCTGACGAAAGACGCGGGCATGAATATGCTCCGCATCTGGGGCGGTGGTGTGTACGCATCCGATGCGCTGATGGATGCGTGCGATGCCGCGGGCATCCTCGTCTGGCACGATTTCATGTACGCCTGTGGCTACTATCCCGACCACGACCCCGAATTCGTCGCGAGGATCACCGACGAAGCGCGCAAAGCCATCGTGCGCCTGCGCCCGCACGCGAGCCTGATCGGATGGGCGGGCAATAACGAAATTCAGGAGATGTACCACGCGCAGAAGCAATGGGATGCCGCGCTTCCGTGGTACGGCGGGTCGATCTACGAGCGCCTCCTGCCCGCGCTCGTGCAGGAGCTCTGCCCGACGCTCATTTATCAGCCGAGCAGCCCATTTGGTGGCACGCACCAAGCCGATTGCAGGCATGGCGACCAGCACATCTGGCTTCTGACGCACGTCGATAGCCACCCAAATTATCTCGACCTTTGGCACTTTACTGACTTCAAGGTCAAATTCTTCAGCGAATTTGGCGTGATGGGTGCTATGTGTCTTGAAACGGCGCAGGAATGCCTTTCCCCCGCGCATTTGCATCCGAATGACCCCGTGTGGCTTCACCATACGAACACCTCGCAGGCGCATACCTTGCTTTCGCGCATCGTCGAGCAGTATTTCGGCGATGAAACGTGCTCCTTGCAGGAATTCATCCTGCGCAGTCAGGCACTTCAGGCGGAGATCACCCGCCATATCTACGAAGAATTCCGCCGTCAGAAATTCGTTTGCTCAGGGCTTCTGTTCTGGACGCTGAGCGATAGCTATGGGATCAACAACTGGTCGCTGATCGACTATCCGCTCCGCCGAAAGCCGATCTATCACGCGCTCAAGCGCGCAATGGCACCCTTTGCCCTCTGCGTGCGCGGGTGGGAAGTGCAGACAAATGAGGGACGCGCCGCGTGGCGCACGCATTGGGAAAATTCGACCGACATTCTGGAAATTTGGGGCATGAATGACACGCGCTTTGCAAAGGATGCCACGCTTTCGTGGACGCTCCTGCGCCGAAATGGCGACGTGCTCCTTGAAGGCACTCGTGCCGTCCGCTTGGAAGCGAATGCATCCGCTGAGCTTGCGCAAGTTGCCCTCGCAGGCATTTCCTTCGACCCGTCCGATGCCGTACTCCGCGTGCGTTTGACCGATAATGATGCCCTGCTGAATGAAACGAAGTATTTCTTCGCACCATTTTCCGAAATGCCCGCGCGTGACGCACATATCCAGTGCACCTGCCTCCCGCTGGACGATACGCACTACACGCTCACCCTCACCGCCGACCGCTTCGTGTGGATGCTCCACCTCGCCGAGCCCGACGGAACTGCCTACTCCGATAACGACTTCGACCTCTGGCCCAACGAACCCAAAACCCTGACCGTCCAAACCTCCACCCCCACCTTCTCCCCCACCCTCCGCTGGATGGGGATGGAGAAGTGAGAATTCAATTAGTGTTTTCCATGAAAAATCGCGCCCGTGGGGATTTCCCAAGGGCGCGAGTGGATCAATGTTTGGTATAGGTCGTATGCAAGCGGATATCGCGGGAGGAGGCGGCGATTTGGAGGTCGTATTCGCCGCGGATGACGGTGAAATCGTGCGCTTTCACGTCGTAGATAGAGAAGTCGCGATCACAGAGGCAGAATGTGACGGTTTTCGTTTCGTTCGGCGCGAGGGCGATCTTCTCGAAGCCGCGCAGGGTATGCACGGGGCGCGGAACGCCTGCATCGCATTTTGGCGCGATGTAGAGCTGAACGATCTCCTTGCCTGCGCGCGCGCCTGTGTTGGTGATGTCCACGTGGACGCTGTCGCCATCGAGCACAAGGTTAGAATACGCAAAATGCGTATAGCTCAATCCGTGGCCAAAGCAGAAATTGACATCCGTCTGATGCGTATCGTAATAGCGGTAGCCAACGAACACGCCCTCGTCATGGGTGACAGATTTCTCCAATCCGAAATTCACGCCGCGCTTGGCGGGGCATTGCGAAAGGGACTTGATAAAGGTCTCGGCAAGCTTGCCGCTGGGGTTGACTGCTCCAAAAAGCGTCTCGGCGATGGCTGTACCGCCCTCCATGCCTGCATAATAGCTCCAGAGGACGCTTTTCGCCTTATTAAGCCACGGCATTTCGACGGGCGAGCCCGCATAGAGCACGACCACGGTATCGGGGCGCTCGGCAAGGAGCGCATCGAGCAGGGCATCCTGCCCATAGGGGAGCTTCATATCCGCGCGATCAAGTCCCTCGACATCGTAATTGTGGTCGATGCCACCAACGAAGATGACCGCATCGGCATCGCGCGCCACCTCGAGCGCCTCGCGCATCAGCTCGCGCTGCTTTTCGGGCGGGATATCGAGCTTCGGCACATAATCGGGCTGATTTTTGGTGCTCTCTGCCTGCCAACTGATCTCGCTTCTGCCGCCGTTATCGGGGACATAGTAGCCACGCGCATAGCGCACGCACGTATTGCCACCGAGGAATTTCTTGATGCCCATGATGGGCGTGATCTCGTAAAGCGCCTTGATCTCCGCGCTTCCACCGCCGTTGGAATGGACGGTCGTGGCATTTGCGCCGATGAGGGCGACGGTTTTGATCTTCTTCGGGTCGAGGGGGAGCAGATCGTCCTCATTTTTGAGCAGGACGAGGGATTCGCGCGCCGTTTCGAGCGTCGCTTGGCGATGCTCGGGGGTATTGTACGCGCCAGCGCTTCGCGTTTCGCGTCCCTGTCCGATCATGTTCAGGCGGTACATCGCGCGCAGGACATTGCGCACCTTTTCATCGACCTGCGCCTGCGGGATCTCGCCCGCGCGCACCTTTTCGAGGAGCGCATCTGCCATATAGTGCTTGTCGAATTCATAGGTCACGTCCATCTCCACGTCAAGGGCGGAAGATGCGGCTTCCTGCGTATCGTGCACGCCACCCCAGTCGGAGACGATCAGGCCATCAAAGCCCCATTTTTCGCGCAGAACGCCATTGAGAAGCGCCTGCGAGGTGCAGCAATGCTCACCATTGAGGCGATTATACGCGCCCATGATGCTAACGAGCCCCGCGCGGTCGATCGCCGCCTTGAATCCGGGGAAATAGATCTCGTTGAGCGTGCGTTCATCCACGCAGGTATCGACGCTCAGGCGCATCGTTTCCTGCGAATTTGCCGCAAAATGCTTGACGCACGCGCCAGTATCGTGGCTCTGGATGCCCCGTACCATCGGCACGACCATCTCTTCGACCAGATACGGGTCTTCGCTCATGTACTCAAAATTGCGGCCACAAAGCGGGCTACGCTTGATATTGATGCCTGGGGCGAGGATGATATCCTTGCCACGTCCGCGCGCTTCCTCACCGAGGACGCTACCCGAGCTGTGCGCAAGGTTGCGATCCCATGTGCTCGTGACCGCGCTGTTGCACGGAAGATACGTCACGAGATCGTCCGTCAGGTTCAGCAATCTCCACTCATTGTCCGCATGCTCCGCGCGCACGCCCATCGGGCCGTCGTCAAATACCATGGGCGGGATGCCGAGGCGCTCCACGCCCTTGGTGCGGAAAAGGGTCGCACCGTGGATCATACCGATCTTTTCCTCCAGCGTCAGCTGGGACAGGAGCGATTCGATGTATTGTTCCATATATCTGTCTCCTATTTGTTAAGTTTTGCATTGTGTTTGTTCTGCGCACAATTTGCCGATTTCATCCGTAGGGTAGGGTATACCCCCACCGACGCAGTAGCGATATTCACACAGTCGGTTTGTTAAATTCGTAGGGGACGATGCCCACATCGTCCCAAAACCCGATGGTCAAGACTACGCTCAGATAATGGGGCGATGTGGGCATCGCCCCCTACAAGGGTAAACAGGGAAGCCAAGGGCGCTCCCGCGCCAGTAGCAAAAAACGCACATTTCCGTGGTCGCGACATGCTCGGTGGGGGTGTACCCCCACCCTACGGTCTGGGATGTAGGTGCGTTGCTGTATACTCCCCCCGTCAGCGCTATTGGCGCTGACACCCCCTCATAAATGCGGGGGGCAAGCGGGTGCGGTGCATCACCGCAGGTGCTCCCGAAAATCCGCCGTTGCGGACACCTGAGGACGGGTGTCCCTACAATGTTCACCTAAAAACCAGATTTTACACAGTCACATCGGCGCTGCCACGCAGGGTGACGATTTCTTTCTCCGTGTTGACGAATTCCACGGTGCAGGGCTTGCTGCTTTCGACATGGACGTGGTATTCGCCGCCGACATTTTCGATCTTTGCCTTGAGTGCAACTTCATTATCGGCATCATAGACGACCGTCTCTGCCGTTTTGCCCTCTGCAAGGGCATAGACGCGGAGCGTCACGCCGTCGGCATAGTCATAGACGGCATCCGTATCCTGCGCGCCGAGCGCGATGATGCTACCCTCTTTGACATAGAGCGGGATGCTGAGATAGCCATGCTTTTCGCTGTACCACTTGCCACCCTGCTTCGTCTCGCCCGTCAGCAGGCTCGTCCATGTGCCCTCGGGCAGGTAATACTCCGCAACGCCCTCCTCGTTGAAGATCGGCGCGACGAGCAGGCTATCGCCGAGGAAATACTGCGTTGCCAGATACTGACAATTCTTATCCTGCGTATACTCGAGCACCATCGAGCGCATCATCGGCACGCCCGTGCGGGAAGTTTCGACGGCATTGCGGTAGAGGTAGGGCATGAGTTTTGCCTTGAGCTTGGCAAAATAGCGCACAACATCGACCGATTCCTCGTCATAATTCCACGGCACGCGGTACGAACTTGAGCCATGCAGGCGCGAATGGGTGCTCAGCAGTCCGAATGCGCACCAACGCTTATAAACATCGGGCGTGGATTTGCTCTCAAATCCACCGATATCGTGACTCCAGAAGCCGAAGCCCGAGCTTGTGAGGCTCAAACCGCCACGCAGGCTCTCTTCCATGGACTCGTAATCCGACCAGCAGTCGCCGCCCCAATGCACGGGGAACTTCTGACCGCCCGCCGTTGCCGAGCGCGCGAAGAGGATCGCTTCTTTCTTGCCCTTTTTGCGGGCGATCACATCATAGACGACCTTGTTATACAGATAAGTATAGAAATTGTGCATCTTCATGGGGTCAGAGCCGTCGTGATAGACGCAGTCGGTAGGGATGCGCTCGCCGAAGTCGGTCTTGAAGCAGTCCACGCCCATATCCATCAGCGCTTCGAGTTTCGATGCATACCAGCGGCAGGCATCGGGGTTCGTGAAGTCCACGATCGCAAGGCCGGGCTGCCACATATCCCATTGCCACACAGAGCCATTCGGGCGCTTGATGAAATAGCCATTGCGTGCGCCCTCGGCGAAGATCGCCGATTCCTGACCGACATAGGGATTGATCCACACGCAGATCTTCAGACCTTTCGCTTTCAGGCGCTGGAGCATCCCTGCGGGGTCGGGGAAAACGCGGCTGTCCCAGAGGAAATCGCACCAACTGAACTCTTTCATCCAGAAGCAGTCGAAATGGAACACTTTCAGCGGAATGCCACGCGAGAGCATACCGTCAACGAACGAATTGACCGTCTGCTCGTCGTAATTGGTCGTAAAGGAGGTGGACAGCCACAGACCGAATGTCCACGGTGCGGGCAGGCTGGGCTTGCCCGTGATGTCCGTATAGCGCATGAGCACCTGCTTCATCGTCGGACCGTTGATGAGGAAGTAGTCTAGGCTTTCACCGGGGACGGAGAACTCTGCCTTTGTGACCATTTCCGTCGCGATCTCAAAAGAGACCTTTTCGGGATGGTTGACAAAAACGCCGTAGCCCTTGTTGGAAATGTAGAACGGAACATTCTTATACGACTGCTCGGTGGACGTGCCGCCGTCCTCGTTCCAGATATCGACGCTCTGGCCATTTTTGACGAATGCGGTAAATCGCTCACCGAGACCATAGATCAGCTCACCCACGCCAAGGGAAAGCTGCTCGCGCATATAGGCATCGTCAGGGCCTTTGTCGTAGGCAAGGCCTTTCCAGTTCGTTTTCATATAGGCAAGATCCTTGCGACCCGATGCCGTCAGCTTCTCATTTCCGCGGTAGAATGTGCGCATGGCATCTTCCTTGCGGATCTCAAGGCGCAGCGAACCGCTTGAAACGCAGATCGCATCTTCCGTCTCCTCCGCCACGAGATTGCCCGTCGTGCCCTCGGAAATGTCGAATTTCGGGCCGTGCTCCTGCACGCCCATGTGGTGATACGTCTGCACGCGCAGGACCTCGGGGAAAGGTGCGGTGATGCGGATGGTCAAATTCACGCCGCCGAGCGTGTCGCCACGGGTGACGATCTTGTTTGCAGGGGCGCAGATGGTCACGGCATCTGCTTCGATCTTAGAAAAGTAAACCTCGGCAGGAGAGAAGCACTCGCATCCCTCTTTTTGCAGCCAGCAGCCGTTGCTGAATTTCATATTTGCTCCCTCGTTTCGTTATTTTTTCATGCACCGCGCGCTACGCGCGCAGTACGACGATCATACCGCAAGTGTAACGCAATCAGGCGGGAAAATCTACTGTGGAAATGTTAGAAAAATCACTTGCTAAATTTGACAAATTTACTTTCGCACAGTATAATAACTGTAGCTATTTTGACTTTACTGCAAAGGGGGACGCAGGATGTACCGCATTTTGATTGCAGACGACGAAGCGATCATTCGCGCAGGCATCAAATATCTGCTGGACTACGAATCACTTGGCTACACCATCTGCGCAGAAGCCGCCAATGGCGAAGAAGCCCTTGCGCACATCACGCAGGAAAAGCCTGATGTGGTGCTACTCGATATCCGTATGCCGAGGATGGACGGTCTGGAAGTCATCCGCAAGGCGCGCGAGAGCGGATTTAACGGCAAGGTCGTGATCATCAGCAGTTACACGGATTTCAAGTACGCGCAGGAGGCGATCCGCTACGGCGTGCAGGACTACCTCACGAAGCCGATCGACGAAGAGGAGCTGAGCGATATTCTCGAGCGCATCCGCAGTTCGTTCGACCGCGAGGGACTTGCCCGCACCGCATCCCAGCAGTACCGCAATAAGGCGCGCAGGAGCATCGTGCGCGACCTCATCCTCGGCGAGGCTATCCCCTCCCCGCAGAGCCAGCGTGACCTGCATCTGGATGCGAAATGCTATCAAGTCGCCATTTTCCGCCGCTGGTGTCCACCTCTGCCGAATGAAGCGCGCCTGCGCAACCCTGATAACGCGCTCTTCGATCATATCGTCCTGCTCGAGCAGGATGTGATGCTCCTAAAGGGCGAAGAAGCCATCAAGAAACTGCGCGAAATGATCGATTTCAATATCGCCGCCAACCACGATAATTCCCCCGCGAGCATTCCATTTTTCGCCTGCGGCACAGTCGTTTCCTCGCTTGAAGAGATCCCCGATTCCTACCACAGCGCGCAGATGCTCATGCAGCGCCGCTTCTTCTTCGATCGCGACACCCACGTTCTGTATGCTGACGCTTTGCCCACCCCCGACCCGAGCGCAAGCATCGCAGGCACGGAGTGCATCAAGCAGTACGCTTCGGAGCTGCTCGACTGCATCCAGTCGTTCAACCGCCGACGCATGATGCAGACGCTCAAAGAACTTCAGGAGCGCCTGACCCGCGCGCCCGAAAGCGTCGAGACCATCAGGCTCTTCCTCACCGACCTCTATCTTCAGGTCAAGGAGCAGATGCGCCATCTCTACCCCAGTAGCGAGATCCCATTTTTCTCCAACGCCGCCATCATCCGCACCATCCAAGAAAGCGTCTTTCTCAGCGAGATCATCTGGTTCTACTCCAAGCGCTTCGAGGTATTCATGGATGCAACGGGCATCTCCACGCGCGACAGCGTGCTCGACGACATCCTGCACTACATCCACCACAATTACGCAAGCAATATCACGCTCGAAAACATCGCCCCTCTCTTCGGGTACAACCGCTCGTACCTCGGCAAGATCTTTACCAAGAAAATGGGGCAGAATTTCAATTCCTACGTAGACTTCGTGCGCATTGAAAAGTCGAAAGAACTGCTTTTGAAGGACGATATGAAAGTCTATACCATCGCAGAGCGCGTCGGCTATAAAAATGTGGACTATTTCCACATCAAATTCCGCAAATACGTCGGGCAAAGCCCCGCAGAGTTCCGCAAGAAGAACAAAAGCTCCACGCAGTCTCCCTCAGACCCCGAAAATGCATAATAAAACCCCGCAAAGGTCAGATTTTTCCAACCTTTGCGGGGATTTTTGCATCATTTTTGCGTTAGACAAACCGAGAGACGCGACAGTCTGATACCGCTTTTACGCATTGACCGCTTCGACGAAGCGGAGGAAAGCTTCTTTGCCTGCGGGGGTATTTTTATAGACACCTGCGTCTTCGAGCACGCCTGCGAATACGCGACCGGTTTCTTGCAGAAGGACATCGAGGGCATTATCTGCGGTGAAGGTATGGCGCGTTTTTAGTTCCTCGACCCACGGAGCGTGCTTTGCCAGAACTGCATCTGCGGCAATGTCGCTACCTGCGACGATCGCATCTGCAAGCTGCTTGAGCTCGCCTTTCAGGCGGCTCGGAAGCACCGCAAGACCCATCACTTCGATGAGACCGATATTCTCTTTCTTGATATGGTGCTTGTCCGCATGGGGGTGGAACACGCCGAGCGGATGCTCCTGCGTCGTGATATTACAGCGCAGGACGAGGTCAAGCTCATAATTCTCGCCGCGACGGCGGGCAATGGGGGTGTTGGTATTGTGCGGCTCGCCATCGGAAAATGCAAGCACGCCAACGCTTTCGTCGGAATACGCACGCCAGATGTTCAGGATCTTTTCCGCAAGGTCAACGATGCGCTTCGGATCGCTGCCATTGAGGCGCAGGACGCTCATCGGCCAGCGGACGATGCCCGCGTGGATGTCTTCAAAACCACGGAACGTGACCTCGGTCTCCACGGGCGCTTTTTCCATCGCGAACGTGTAGTGTCCGCCCTGAAAATGCTCGTGGCTCAGGATCGAGCCTCCCACGATTGGAAGATCCGCGTTGCTTCCGACAAAATAGTGCGGGAACGCGGTAACGAAGTCGAAAAGCTTCTCAAATGCCGCGCGGTCGATCTTCATCGGCACGTGCGCGCCGTTGAAAACGATGCAGTGCTCATTATAGTACACATACGGGCTATACTGCAAGAACCACTCGCTCCCGCCGACGGTGATGGGGATGATGCGGTGATTTTCGCGCGCGGGATGATTCATTCTGCCCGCGTAGCCCTCATTTTCGCGGCAGAGCTGGCATTTCGGATAGCTCGACTGCGGCGCATTTTTCGCCGCCGCAATGGCGCGGGGGTCTTTTTCAGGTTTGCTGAGGTTGATCGTGATGTCCATATCGCCGTATTCGGATGCATATTTCCAGCGCATATCCTTGGCGATGCGGTAGCGGCGGATGTAGTCGGTGTCACAGCTAAAGCGATAGTACCAGTCGGTCGCCTTGACGGGGTCCTCGGCATAAAGCGCGCGGAACGTGCGGATCACTTCGCGCGGCATCGGCGTGATCGCGCCCATGATGCGCGTGTCAAAAAGGTCACGCGCGGTGACATTGTCCTCGCAAAGCCCCGCCCGCACGGCATAGTCAAGCATCCCGCCGAGAATTTCTTCTAAGTTTTCACTTTGCACCTCATCCGAGGGGGTATACTCGTCCAGATGCAGAAGATCGAGCAGGCGGTTCGTGAGCACCTGATGGTCACAGGGCTCGGCAAGATGCGTGTTCATTGCATAGGAAACGAGCGAATCGATACAGGTTTCAATTTTCATAAACATACCTCTTTTTTACTGCACAAACATCTCAACGCCACCCTGCGGACGGATGGAGAGCACGTGGCACGCGCCCTCGCCGAGCGCGGAATCGATGCCACGGCGGAACGCTTCGAGAATATCCATCGGCACGAATGCCTGCACCGTGCCCGCGAATCCACCGCCATGCACGCGGCATGCGCCTCTGCCTGCGAGATAGTGCTCGCAAAGACCCAGCGCGATGGCGACATCCTGATGCGCCTTGTAGCCAGCGGGGATCACGTTTTGCAGATACATCCAGCTCGAATGTCCGCTCTGGGTGACGAGCGCGAGGAATGCGTCAAAATCGCCCGCGCAGAGCGCCGCGACCTGTTTGGGGACGCGCGCATTTTCTGCATAGAAGTGCATCGCGCGTGCAACGGCGCGATCACCGCAGTGCTCGCGAAGCGCGGGGATAGCGGCATAGAAGTCCGCTTCCTCGATCTCGGTAAGGACTTCCTTGCCAAAATGCTGTGCGACCGTCTTGATCTCGTTCGGGATGGCGGCGTATTCGTCCGTGAGGTCGGCATGGCTCGCGCGGCTGTCGATGATGCAAAGGGCATGACCGCACGCGGCGAAATCAAAATCCACAGGCTCGATCACGGGATCTTCCTTGTCGAAAAAGTCGATCGTGACCATGCCACCGACGGCAGATGCCATCTGATCCATCAGCCCGCAGGGCTTGCCGAAAAAGACATTCTCTGCGTACTGTCCGATCATGGCGATCTCGGGCTGAGAGATCTTATTGTCGAAGAAAAGGCCATTGATGATCGTGCCGATGAGCACCTCATACGCCGCCGAGGACGAAAGCCCCGAACCTGGTAGCACGGTCGATTCGCAGTAAGCGTCAAAACCGCGCACATCACAGCCAAGCTCGGCAAAGCGCGCCGCCACACCGCGGATGAGGGCGGGGGTCGTGTTGATCTCAGCGGGAACAGGGGTCAGCTCATCAAGGCGCACCTCGCACATGGGGTAGCCCTGCGAAAGAATGCGGATCGTATTCGTCCCGTTCTCGCGGACAGCCGCCACGGTATCCAGATCCACAGCGCCCGCGAGGACGCGACCGCGCTGGTGGTCGGTGTGGTTGCCACCGATCTCTGTGCGACCAGGGGCAGAGAAGTAGCGCGCGGGCGCATTGCCGAACTGGGCAACAAATGCGGCATCGAGCGTGCGCTTCATTTCAGGGGAAATATACAGCTTGGGTGCAGACATAGGAAGTTCCTCCCAATTATTATAGTTGATTCCATTGCCGATCAATCGGTATTTTCATTATAACGCCAAACGCGCGAAAAGGGAAGAGCCTTGTTGCATAAATTTTCCGAATATGCTATGATGGAGCAAACAAATGCAGACCGTATTCCCATTGCGACGGCAGATGATCGAAAAAAACGGAAGAAAAGGTGAAAAAGAATGAAAAAACTGCTCATAACAGGCTTCGACCCCTTTGGCGGCGCGTCCGTCAATCCCTCGTGGGAGGCGGTCAAGTCTCTTCCCGACATCGTTGGCGGATTTGAATTATGTAAACTCGGCATTCCAACGATTTTTTCCTACGCCGCCGAGCAGGTGCTTGAAAAAGCGGCGACTTTTCAGCCCGATGTGATCCTGTGCGTCGGACTTGCGGGCGGACGCGATGCCGTCACGCCTGAGCGCATCGCCGTGAACATCCGCGATGCACGCGTTCCCGATAATCGCGGGTTTCAGCCGCGCGGTGCGCGCGTGATCGAGGACGCGCCTGCCGCCTATTTCTCCACCGTCCCCGTCGAGCGCATGGCAAGCGCCATCCGCGAAGCGAATATCCCCGCCACCGTTTCCAATAGCGCGGGTACGTATGTCTGCAATGATGTGCTGTTCACCCTCCTGCACCACTTTGCCGATACGCCTGTGCGCGTCGGATTCATCCACGTGCCCTACCTCCCCGAGCAAGGAAGTCCTGATCTCCCCCTCGAAAAGATCACCGCCGCTCTCAGCGCCGCGATCCGCGCTTGCGCGATGGAGAAGCTCTAAAGAACGCGCGAATGCTGATTTCAAATCGAACGCTTTCCGTTCAAGTTGAAAGCCATCGCCGTTTTGCACTCAAAACTTCCCCCCTAGCCCTAAACAAGACAGAAACACCGCCCCCTCTCCCGCATCTCGCCCAAAACACCCCACATTGCTCCCCGAAATGCGAAATTTTTTCTTGACTTTTCCTACCGCTGTGCTATAATACTAAAGCTATCATATCGCATGGGGGTATAGCTCAGCTGGGAGTGCGCATCGTTTATTACGCACCCACATCCCG
>CAZVJJ010000031.1:0-19391 GCA_964627295.1 uncultured Oscillospiraceae bacterium
TAGGACTGCATGGGCATATAGTTGAACTCAAGGAAGCTCAGACCCTTTTCCATGCGCTGCTTGAAGCACTCCGCGCGGAGCATATTGTTGACCGAGAAGCAACCGCCGATATCGCGGATGAACTCGATATAGTTCAGGTTTAAGAGCCAGTCGGCATTGTTGACCATCTGCGCCTTGCCCTCACCGAATTCGATGAAGCGCTCCATCTGCTTCTTGAAGCAGTCGCAGTTGTGCTGGATGGTCTCTTTCGTCATCATCGAGCGCATATCGGTTCTGCCCGTGGGGTCGCCGATCATAGCAGTACCGCCGCCGATGAGTGCGATGGGGCGGTTGCCCGCCATCTGTAAACGCTTCATGAGGCAAAGCGCCATGAAGTGACCGACGTGCAGAGAATCCGCCGTGGGGTCAAAACCGATATAGAAAGTCGCCTTGCCATTATCGATCATTTCGCGGATCTCTTCCTCGTTCGTGACCTGCGCGATCAGACCGCGCGCCACCAGTTCGTCATAGATTTTCATGTTTTTTCCTCCAAATCACTTATCCCCTGCAATGAGCGAGACGATCGCCGCACGCAGAAGATTGATATTCGTTCTATCGGCAAGCATTTTCTTGCCTTTTGCGCCGCCGCTGACGCATACGCCGCTCCGAAATTGGCGAGCGACCGCCGAAATCGGCTTTTTTCGCACCGCGATGGTCTTTTTTCCATAGCGTCCAACGCAAAATGCGATCGTATTTCTGCGCTGGATATCCTGCCAAAGCTGACCCGTCACAGCAAACACGAGTTCATTCCCGCACGCCACATTCTTTAGATGCAGGACAAGATTGCCATGGTCATGCAAGTGAGGCGGGAATACGCACTTGGGATACAACAGGAATGCCACGCACGCGCGCCGCGCATATGGCATGGAGCGCAATATCTCAAGCGCTGTCACCGTGCCCGAAAGATCTCCAGTCACGACGATGAGAAAGGGCGCATGAATGGGATCGCCGACCGTCAAATGCCCATTTTCCATACGCGCAGGATAGCCATAGGCATCGGCGTAAGCCAGAGCAGCCGAAAGTAGCGCCGTACCGCGCGGTGCGGACTGCAAAAGAGAAATCGGATGCTCCATGTTCACGCCTCCTTCCATGAAAAAACGCCCTCTGTCCATACGGACAGAGGGCGTGAAATACGCGGTACCACCTCTGATTTGTCTACACCTCACGATATAGACCTCACGACGTCCAACAACGTCTCTCGCTGTATCGGGCGACCCCGTCTTTCCCTACTAACGGTTCAGGAAAGCCACTCAGGGAGGTATTTCGGCGCGTTTTCCCGCTGTCTTGCACCAACCGACAGCTCTCTGGCGGAAAAGGGAGCGCTTACTTGTTCCCATCGCTGTGTTATGCGCATATCCTAGCAAACGAAACCCGATTTGTCAAGCCCGAATCGCGCTTTTTTATCAAATACGCAGCATTTCCTCTGCGCTTTTGAGCGTAGTTTGCGTGATATGCGTGCCGCCAATGATGCGGGCAAGCTCACGCTTTCTGCCCTCGATATCGAGCGGCGTGACGGAAGTATAGGTGCGTCCATCGCGCTCTTGCTTGGCTATGAGCAGATGCGTCTGCGCAAGCGCCGCAAGCTGGGGCAAATGCGTGACGCAAAGCACCTGCTTATGGGAAGCAACGGCGCGGAGTTTTTCCGCAACGCGCTGTGCCGCGCGCCCCGAAACACCCGTATCGACCTCGTCAAAGATCAATGTCGAAACCTCGTCCTTTTCGGCGAGGACATTTTTCATTGCAAGCATGATGCGCGCAAGCTCACCACCAGAGGCGACCTTGCTCATGGGTTTGAGCGCTTCGCCCGCGTTGGCAGACATGAAAAATGCGACTACATCCGCGCCACGCGCGCCAAGCTCCGTCTGCGTAAATGCGCACTCAAACTGCACGCGCGGCATATCGAGCTCTGCAAGCTCCGTAAGAATGCGCGCAGAGAGCAATTTTGCCGCCTGCGTGCGGTTCTCTCGCAATGCCCGCGCGGCATTCCACGCTTCCGTTTCCGCTTTTTGAAGCTTGCCCCTGAGCCGCTCCAAATGGTCATCTGCAAACTCGATCTCGTCAAGCTCTGCTTTTGCTTTTGCAAGATAGGCAAGGATCTCCTCGCAACTTGCGCCGTACTTGCGGCGAAGCTTGTGGATCACATCCAAGCGCGATTCGATCCTGTCGAGCTCTTCGCTCGAATAGCTGAGCGCATCGCGCGCATCGCGCAGTTCTTCTGCGGCATCCTGCACCTGATACATAAGGTCTGCCACTTTTTCGTGCAAAGACGCGATCTGGTCGGAATATTTAGAAATACGCGCAAGCGAATGTTCCGCGGAGGCAAGCATCGCCGCCGCACCGTCAGAATCCTCGTTGCCATAAAGTTCCTCGACCGCATCGTTCATGCCGTCAGCGATCTTTTCCGCATTTTGCAGGAGCTTTCGCCGCTCCATAAGTTCATCATCTTCCCCTGCAACCAGTTCCGCTTTTTCGATCTCCTCGATCTGGTATTTCAGCGTTTCCATACGGCGAAGCTTCTCGCTTTCATCCATATGCATACGGTCGATCTCGCGGCGCAGGCGGGAAACTGCCTCATATTTTTCAGCATACGCCTGCAAAAGCGCTTCATTTCCTGCAAACGCATCGAGAAAAGTCAAGTGATTCTCTTCATCAAAGAGCGATGCGCTGTCGTGCTGACCGTGAATATTGATAAGACGAATTCCGAGCTTTCTGAGGATGCTCACGGAAACGAGCACCCCATTGACGCGGCAAATATTCTTGCCGTCAAGCTGGATCTGCCGATAGACCACCGTTTCTGGGTCATAGGGAACATCATTTTCGGCAAACCACGAAAATTCGGGAACATCGGTAAAAACAGCGCGCACAGAGGCAGCATTCGCGCCCGTGCGGATCATGTCCCGATATGCGCGCTCGCCCAAAATGGCGGAGATCGCATCGATGACGATGGATTTACCTGCACCCGTTTCGCCCGTCAGGACATTGAAGCCCCGATCAAAGGAAATATCCGCACTTTCAATGACCGCGATATTCTCAATATGCAAAAGGCTGAGCACGGCGCTTCCCTCCCCTGTCAAAAACTGTTACTTTAATAAACTCTTGATCTCCCCGCAGAAGCCCGCGGCGGCATTGGTATCGCGCATGACGATAAATACTGTATCGTCGCCCGCAAGCGTGCCGACAACGACGCTAAGCTTCATGGCATCCAGCGCAGAAGCCGCCGCGCCCGCAAGACCGGGTATCGTGTGGATGACGACGATATTCTGCGCATAGTCAAATCCCGTCACGCATTCGCGGAAAATGCCGTTGAGCCGCGCGGAAAAGGTCGCAGGTACTTCCCTTGCCGCAGTTGCATAGCGATAGGTGCCGAAGCTTGTCTGCTCTTTGACGATGCGAAGTTCCTTGATATCGCGCGAAATGGTCGCCTGTGTCGTCGGAAAACCTGCATTTTTCAGCTCCTCAAGGAGCTGTTCCTGCGTCTCGACGTTCATTGTCGAGACGATCTCCATGATTTTCGCCTGTCGTTTTGCTTTCATGCTGAATTTCTCCTCAATTACTGCGGAATTTCAGGTTGACTACATCGAAAAAGCTACGATCTTTGAGCCGAACGAGCTTCGTTTCGAGCTTGGACTTCTTAATGATCGCCACATCGCCCATATTCATGCGCAATGCGCGCCCGCCATCGACGGAGAGGAACGCATTGCGGCGCGGTTTCTGGCTCATGTGGGCAGTGATCACGCGCTTTTCCGATGCAACGATGCAACGGCTTCCAATATCATGGGAGCAAATGGGCGTGATGAGGATATTATGCGCCTCTGGTTCGACAATCGGACCGCCTGCGGACAGGCTGTAGCCCGTCGAGCCCGTGGGGGTGGAAACAAGAATACCGTCGCCACCGCATTCCATCGCCTGCACGCCGTCGCACTCAACGGCAAGGTGAACGATGCGCGCGACCGCGCCCTTTGTAATGGCGACATCATTCAGGCAAATGTCGTGAAAAATGATGTCACGCTCGCGCTGAACGGTCACATCGAGCATCATGCGGTTTTCGATGGTATAATCGCCCTTGGCAATGCGCGCAAGCTTATCCAGTTCCGTGCTTTCCAGCTCCGCAATGAAGCCCATCGTGCCGATATTGACACCGAGGATCGGCACGCCTTTGCGCGTAGCCGCCTTTGCCATGTGCAGGATCGTCCCATCCCCGCCGAAGCAGATGACCATATCCGCATTCGGAAGCTCGCGCTCAAGCTTGGAAAAGCGCAGGTCGCGCGGAAGCTCGAAGCTTCTGTCCACCTCGAACGGCAGGCAGAGCTTTGGCTCGATGCCGCTTTCGCGCAAAATTTTCACAGCAGAGCGAAGTGTCGCAAAATTCTTGTCGCGGTAGGGGTTCGGTGTGAGAATGATGTTTTTCATTACGCACCTGCCTTATCCAGCGCTTCATGCGCCTGTGTGACTACATCTGCGGTATCTGGCTCGATGCCCGCAGTATCGGCAAGGGTCAAATGCCCCAAAAATTCAATATTTCCCTCTGGACCTTTCACAGGAGAATAGGTCAGACCCAGAATGTGAAAACCGAGCGTGTGCACGAGGGATACAAAATTATCCAGCACCATCTTATGAACCTTCGGATCACGGACAACACCCTTTTTCCCCACATTTTCCTTGCCCGCCTCGAACTGGGGCTTGATGAGGCAGAGCACCTGACCTGATTCGGGTTTGAGAAGGTTTTTGATCGTCGGCAGGACGATCTCCAGTCCGATAAAGCTCACATCGATCACGCTTAAGTCGAGCGGTTCGCCGAGCTGCTCGGGCGTAACGTAGCGAATATTCGTGCGCTCCATCACGACCACGCGTTCATCCGAGCGGATCTTCCAGTCGAGCTGACCGTAGCCGACATCGATGGCAAATACCTTCTTCGCACCCTGCTGGAGCAGGCAGTCGGTAAAGCCGCCCGTGGACGCACCAGAGTCGCTGCAAACGAATCCCGTCGGGTCAACGCCGAAGTCACGCAACGCTTTTTCAAGCTTCAGCCCGCCACGGCTGACGTAGGGGCAGACCGCTCCTTTGACCTCGATCTCGACCGTTTCTTCATAGGCGGTGCCAGGCTTGTCCGCCTTTTGACCGTTGACATAGACATTGCCGCTCATGATGATTGCCTGCGCCTTGGAGCGCGTTTCGGCGTACATCCGCTCCGTAAGGAGCACATCGAGCCGTTTTTTGATCTTCATTTTCCCAGCACCTCCTGTACATATTCCGAAATTGACCATGCATCCAATCCGCAGTGCTCATATAGCGCGTTTAAGCTGCCATGCGGAACGAATTTCTTCCCCAGATCAACACCTGCAACGCGGCAATCGGGGCAAGCGCGCTCGAGCTCGCGCGTGAGTGCTTCGCAGATCCCCGAGCCAGCCATCGCTTCTTCCACCGTGATGAGGATGCGGCTCGTACCCATCGCATTTAAGATCTCCTGGATCGGCAGTTCCGATACGCAAAGAAGCCGCAGGACACGTGCCTCGATCCCCTTTTGCGACATGATCTCCGCCGCCTGCATCACATTCTGCAAAAACACGCCATAGGTCACAAGGGTCACATCATTTCCCTCTCTGTGCACCTTGAGCATCGATTTTCCGCCATCCCATGCGCTTTCGCAGTAGCCACGGTCGCCACCGCGCGGATAGCGCACAGCCACAGGGCCATCATATTCTTCAACTGCCCATGTAAGCATCTGCTCCTGCTCAGCAAGGGATGCAGGGCACAAGATCTTCACATCGGGCATCTGGCGCAAGAATCCGATATCGAACACACCATGGTGCGTCGCGCCGTCCTCACCGACCAGACCCGCGCGATCGATGGCAAGCACGGCATGAAGCCTTTGCAAGGCAATATCCTGCATGATCTGATCGTAAGCGCGCTGCAGGAACGTCGAATAGATCGCCACGACAGGAACCATGCCCTGCTTTGCAATGCCACCCGCCATTGAAACCGCGTGCTCCTCTGCAATGCCCACATCGAACGTGCGCTGTGGGTATTTTTTCTTGAAATCAAGCAGTCCCGTACCGCCCGGCATAGCCGCGGTAATGGCGCAAACGCGCGGGTCTTTTTCCGCAAGCGTAAGCATCGTACTGCCAAAACGGTCGGAAAACGTCTCCTTGGACGCAGAAAGCGCCTTGCCTGTCTTCGGGTCGAATTTGCCGACACCATGGAAGCGAGACGGCTCTTGCTCCGCAGGCTGATAGCCGCGTCCCTTTTTCGTCACCACGTGCACGAGCACGGGCTCTTCAAGGTCGCGCGCACTGCGAAGCACACGCGTAAGGTTGGAAAGATCATGCCCATCCACAGGGCCAAGATAGGTAAGCCCCATATTTTCAAAAACAGTCGCAGGAAGGATCATGCGCTTTAAGCGATCCTTGATGCGCTTTGTGAAAAGATAAATCGATTTGCCAAAGGGGAGCTTCTTGAGGGCATCGCGGTAGCGGCGCTTCGCGCCGAGGTACTTCTCTTTCGTGCGAAGCTGAGAAAGATGCCGCGACAGACCGCCAACATTGCGGTCGATGGACATTTCATTGTCGTTGAGCACGATCACAAGTGGCTCGCCGCTGATCGCAGCATCGTTGAGCGCTTCATAGACCATGCCACCCGTGGCAGCGCCATCTCCAAGGAGCGCAACAACGTGGTAATCCTGCTTCAAAAGCGTCCGCGCGCGCGCCATACCAAGCGCGATGGACACAGAGCTGGATGCATGGCCTGCAACAAATGCATCCGACGCGCTCTCGTGCGGCTTCGGGAAGCCCGACATACCGCCAAATTCACGCAGATGCGCAAAATCCGCCTGGCGTCCAGTCAACAGCTTATGCACATAAGACTGATGACCCACATCAAATACCAGGCGGTCCTCCATTGTATTAAAAACGGTCTCAAGCGCGACAGTCAGCTCCACTACGCCCAAATTGGACGCAAGGTGACCGCCTGTCTGCGCAACATTTTCGATCAAGAACGCACGAATTTCCTCGCAGAGTGCCTTTCGCTCCTCTGCGTTCAAGCGAACGAGATCCTCGTGACCGTGAACAGTCTGTAAAATACGCACCATCTACACGACCTAACGTTATTTTTTCTTTTTCTCAAAGAGGTGATGGCAGGTATAGATCACCTTGCCGACCCCGTGCACGATCGATGTGCACGAATTGACCGCAAACGTCTTGCCGATCGCCTTCCCGCCGACGGTAAGCCCCGCCACAAGTGCGGACATTATGAGCGTAACGAGCTGTGGAAGCGAAAACTCGAAATTGGCAAGCACCTGCGCGGCGATGGTCGCCGAAGCAGAGCCAGAAACGACACCGCAGATATCGCCGATCACATCATTGCAAATGGAACTGACGCGCTCGGCATTGCGCAGAAGCCGAATGGATTCCTGCGCGCCCGCCACTTTGCGAGCAGCCATGGAATGAAACGGCTTTTCATCAGCGGATGTGACCGCCACGCCGATCACATCAAAAATAATACCAACAAGAACGATCGCAAGCAAAATCAAAAATGCCGTGACGATGCCGCTTTGCTCCATGATCTCATCGGAAATGAACGAGATCGTGCCCGAAATGAGCATGGTGACAAAGAAAATGGTGATGACCCACCGCACGTGCTTATTATGCTCCTTCTTAGCAGAAGCAGGATCTGATTTTGACACAACAATTCTCCTTATTTTTTGTAAAGACGGCAGCAAACAGGATAAATCTTACGGCTTAGGTCGGGTTGTATTTCACCAGACAGAACCTGCCGTTGCCGTGCAGGCCGTTTCCATTTGATCCATCCGTTTAAGCGTTGCCAACTTAAATACCCGATTGCCACTTAGTCCGTACTGTAGCCCCCTGTCTGCCCTTTTACGACAGCCTAGGTGATTTCCACGACAGAACGCACCGTAGTCTTAGCCTCTTTTGCAAGCATGGTTTCCAGAAGCAATATCGGTAACTGCTATGGCCATAGCAGCCAACCGCCTGTTCCCCTTTCCCCGCATGATCACTCAAGGCAGGCTACACTGCACACAGCACACGATTCTGTGCACCGCCTTGCAGGTTCATACCCAGCTCGTACGCGTCAGCTCCCCATGTGGGGGCTGGCTGGCGTCGCACAACATCTGGGTCTCCACGGAACGCGGGTCGTATGCGCCATGCCATTGGCGCGCGCCCGTGATCCTTAACCCCCAGCATCCACCCTAAACTGGGCGTAAAAAGCAGACACCAGGGACTTCATCGATGTGCCCTTCAAAGGATTTTTAGGCCCTTCCTGGAAAACGGCCATTCTGACTAGGATACTGCGCCGTCGAGATGTATATTATCATAAATTTCCCGAATATACAAGTATTTTTTCAATATCTTATGCATTTTTACGGTTTATTCAAAAATAACTCCTCCACGATATCGCGATGCGTGACCGCAATATCGATCGCTTTGATCTCCTCGCGGGAGAAAAAACGCAGTTCTTTGGATTCTGCACTTGCGCGCAGGGGCGGGCATTCCTCCAGATGGAGCGCATACACGACGATCACCATGCGCCACACGCTCCCGTCACGAAATGCCGCGATGCGCCCTGCGTTATCATACACACGCAGTTTCTGAAAGCGCGCCTTAGGAATGCGCAGACCGATCTCCTCAAACGTCTCGCGGGCGATGGCATCGCGGCCTGTCTCTGTTTTTTTGCACCCGCCACCGATCAACCCCCATGTGCCGCTGTCGCGCCGCCGCTCCAGCAGGAGCTTGCCACCGCAGGTGATGATCGCATTCGCGCCCAAATGGGCTGGCATCGTCGTTCTGGGCGCATCCTTGGGGTCGCAGTTGTAAAATGTCACGATTTGCATAGCTCTTCCCGCTTTCTTCTCGTCTTGGCGTGCCGCCTTTTCCCATTATAGTACAAATTTCTGCATTTTTCCACACGATCAGTAAATTTTCCGTGTGAGCGTCCACGTGTGGGTGCGGATAGAATATTTCAGCTCAAAAAGCCACTTCCTGTCCCACACGGTCGCACGACAGCGAAAGAGGGTCGCCTCCGCGCCAACGTGCTCGACCGTCTCGGTGCTCACGATCTCCTCGATATTTACGCGCACGATCTGGCGCATTTCATCCATGATCTGCACGCGCAACGGGCGGATCTCGCCGTTTGCACTGCATACGCAGATGACATCTACTGGGCATATTCCCTGCTGCATGCTCTCACCACCGTTTCTTTTCGCCAATTATAGCACATTCGTTCGGTAATAGCAAGTGGAATTTTTTCGGTTGCAGGATGTGTCGGATTTTGCTATAATGAAAAAAAATTCTAACGGCGGTGAAGCTATGCTAAAATACCCTTGCCTTGTCCTTGACCACGACGATACCGTTGTGCAGACAGAAAAAACGATCGGATACCCCTATTTTTGCACGATCCTTTCCGAGTTCCGTAGCGGAGAGACGATCTCCTTTGCCGATTATGTGCACGACTGCCACGAGCTCGGCTTTGCCGAAATGTGCCGCCAGCGCTGGCAATTCACACCGCAGGAACTCATCGATGAATACCATGGCTGGATGGAATATGTGCGCACGCACATCCCGCAGGCATTTTCGGGGATCGAGCGCATCGTGCGCCGCCAAAAAGAGGCAGGTGGACTTGTGTGCGTCGTATCCCACTCCTGCGTGGAGAATATCACGCGGGACTATGCTGCGCACATCGGAATACAGCCCGATGCCATCTACGGCTGGGACTATCCCGAGGAACTGCGAAAACCGAATCCTTTCCCGCTTGAAGACATCATGCACCGCTACGCGCTCAAACCGAGCGAACTGCTTGTCGTGGACGACATGAAGCTTGCATGGCGCATGGCGCACCCGCTGGGCGTTCCGATCGCTTTTGCCGCATGGGGCAAGCAGGAGTTCCCCGAGCTGGCAAAAGAAATGCGCGCACTATGCGATTTCACCTTTGATACCACGCAGGCGCTCGAACGATTCCTGTTCGATAGCTGATTTTCGTCAATCGTTTTCATTTATCATAAAGAAAAACCGTAGCGTATCTGTGCCGATGCGCTACGTTTTCTATTTTCATAAAGCGTCACTTGGATATATTTCGTTTCTTAACTTTTGCCACCCTTTTTCAGAAACTTTTTGAACACCTGTTGGATCTTCGGATAAAAAACAGTCGCGATCCCGCAAACAGTCAAAATGATCAGCAGAATGAAAAACCATTCCAAATTGTTTACTTTGAGATAGCCGAGTAGCCCGTCATATACCCGTGTCGAATCAACACTCGCAGGGCTTTGGGGGTAGCTTTCTGGAAACACAGCACTCGCAGGGCTTATTTGATAGGTTGCTGGAAATACAGAACTCAAAATTCCTATGATCAAAATCGCAAGCAAGGAAACGCCCGCCATACACACGCCTACAATTACACGGGTCTTATTGTTATCGCTGCTCCCGACTTTTTGCGCCGATGCATGAGTAGCCCATACATCGTCATCGCTTTCGTATTCATCATACAGAAGATAGTCCGTTGATACGGAAAACAGTTTGCTGATCTGCACGACATTTTCCGTGTCGGGAATTGCCGTGCCCAATTCCCACTTGGAGAGTGCTTGTCGCGATATACTGATCTGTGAAGCAAGCTGTTCCTGCGTCCAGCCCTTTTCTTTTCTTAACTTTTGCAATTTTTCTCCAAACGTCATTTTAAGTACCCTCCTTATTTTTCTTACATCTTCATTATACCATCAATACAGAAATAGTCCAGCAAAACGAGATCACATTTCCGCAACGAGACTTTACATCGTCGCTTATTTTCCTTTGCACGCTACTGCAAGTATCTCCGCTTCACACTTTTCTCCCCTTGCGCATATCCTACTTACGAAATGATCCATAAGGAGGGAGCGTATTGTCAGCCATCGGCTACATACAGGTTCATGCTTACACGAGCTACGCACAGCTTCCGCTTGAAAATGTCGCTGTCACCGTCACGGCAACGGACGGCACGGCGCTTGCCATGCGATTGACCGACCGAAGCGGGCGCATCACCCCCATCGAGATCCCCGTGCCCGACCGAAGTGAAAGCCTTGCACCAAATCCAAACGAGAAGCCCTTCACCTCTGTCAATCTCTATGCGCACCTGCGCGGATATGAGCAGGTCGAAATGGAGGATGTGCAGGTATTTTCTGGCATCGTGACAGATCAGGAGCTTGCCATGATCCCGCTTGCAGAATTTCCTGTGCGGTGGGATCAGACGGAGATCTTCCTGACCCCACCGCAAAATCTCTGAGGAGGTCGCCTATGCCTTCTGTGACACCCTACATCCCCCAGCGCATCACCGTGCATCTCGGTGCGCCAAATTCCGATGCCGCAAATGTGACGGTATCCTTTTCAGACTATGTAAAAAACGTCGCATCGAGCGAAATATACCCGACATGGGACGAAAGTGCCTTGCGTGCAAATATCCTCGCGATCGTTTCGTTTGCGCTCAATCGCGTGTATACCGAATTCTACCGCAGTCGTGGCTATGATTTCGATATCACAAATTCCACCGCATATGACCAATTTTTTGTCAATGGTCGCAGTTATTTTGAAAATGTGGCGCGCCTCGTTGATGAGCTTTTCAACGACTATTTGCGCCGTCCAAATTTTGTAGAGCCCTTAGCCGCAAAATTCTGCAATGGCACGACCGTCACGTGCGACGGTTTGAGCCAATGGGGCAGTCAAAATCTTGCCGAGCAGGGGTACAACTCGACCGAGATCCTGCGCAGTTACTACGGCAACGTGGAGATCGTGCAAAATGCACCCATCCGTGGCATCACATCCTCCTACCCTGGCACGCCCTTGCGGCGCGGCACATCTGGTCCGAGCGTCGTGACGGTGCAGGTATCGCTCAACCGCATCTCGCAAGCCTATCCCGCCATTCCAAAAATCGCGACGGTGGACGGCATCTTCGGCGCGCAGACCGAGGCGGCTGTGCGCACCTTTCAGGAGGTTTTCGGTCTTACGGTGGATGGCATCGTCGGTCCTGCCACATGGTATGCGCTCGTGCGGCTATATACCGCAGTCACCTCCCTTTCGGAACTTCGGAGCGAGGGACAGCGCTTTTACGCAAATTCGTGGGCAAACACGAACCCCATCTCACAGGGCGACCGTGGAATTCGCGTGGAGCACCTGCAATATATGCTCTCTGCCCTTTCTGCCTATATTTCTGAGATCCCGCCCATTCAGATCGATGGCATTTTCGGTCCTGCCACGCGCAATGCCGTGATCGCCGCGCAAAGGCGCTTTGGTCTTCCGCAGACGGGCATCGTAGACGGCGCAACATGGGATGATATTTACGATCAGTATTCGGGCATTGAAACGACGAGTTGGCGCAACAGCGAGGATTTTCCGTATACGCAAGCCGTCATCTCAGGCACACCGCCGCGCGCCCGCTATGCCCGCACGAGCACGATGACGCAGTTTTCAGGAAATGACCTGCGTCTTGGCAATCAAGATCCCGTTCGACAGGAGGTGATTCGATGAGGCCACCCGAATCGTTTATCGGTCAGCCCATCCGCAGTTTGCAGACGATGCTTCGCATCATCGCGCAGAACGACCCCGCCCATCCCAGCGTGATCCCCGATGGGATCTACGGTCCGCAGACCGTCGCCGCCGTATCTGCCTTTCAGCGCATCCACGGTCTGCCTGTCACGGGCGTGACCGACCAGCGCACATGGGATGCCATCGTCGCGGCGCAGATCCCCGCACGCATCGAGATCGACGAAGCAGAGCCGATCTACGCTATCCTCAATCCGAATCAAGTCATTCGGCGTGGCGAGCACCATCCCGCTGTGTATTTGGCGCAGGGAATGCTTGCAGTGCTCGCGCAGGTCTACGAAAGCGTCGGTACGCCTGGAAACAGCGGCATTTTAGACGACGCGACCGCCGATTCCCTCGCATCTTTTCAGGCGCTGAACGCGCTTCCGATGACAGGAACGCTCGACAAGCGGACATGGAAGCACTTAGCGCTCCAATACCCGCTGGCATCGAACCGCGAAACATGGTCGGAACGAAGCGGGAGATATTGAAAAATTATTAACTTTTTCCAAATCTTGTAATGTTCCTCTTGATTCAGGCTAAATTAAGGAATATAATATAGGCTATGTAATTATGTGCTTTGTACACACTCCACGGAGGACAGTTTCATGTTTATCAAAGACTGGAAAAAAGATTTTTTTACGATCCCGAATCTGCTCAGCCTGTTTCGTCTTGTTTTGATCCCTGTATACGTCGTGATCTATCTCAATGCGACAGAGGCTTCGCAGTATTATCTTGCAGGTGGCATTCTTGCCGTATCCTGCCTAACCGACCTGATCGACGGAAAGATCGCACGCCATTTCAATATGGTCTCCCGCGTGGGGCAGATCCTTGACCCGCTTGCTGACAAGGCGACGCAGTTTTCTCTCACGCTCTGCCTTTCGATGCACTATCCCGTGCTTCGGCCTGTGCTGCTTCTGTTCGTGATCAAGGAGCTCTTCCAGTTGATCGCAGGCTATATCAACCTGCGCAGAGGAAAAATGCTCCCCGGTGCGCTGATCCCCGGCAAAATCTGCACGACTGTTCTTTTCGTAAGTCTGATCTTCATGGTGCTCATGCCCAATATCAGCAGCGCCGCTGTGACCGCGATCGCGGCAGTTGACAGCATTTTCTTGCTCTACGCGTTCACCTCTTACATTCTCGCATACTTCGGTAAGAACAAAAAAGTGGAAGATTTGAATAATAACTGATAAAATCAAATGGCAGGGATCGCGAAAGCTCGTGATCCCTGCCACTTTTATCATTTTTCAAATCTTCCCTTTTTGCTTTTCTTCACAAAGCGCAGTTTTTTCAAATCTGGCTTATAGACCACCGCCACGAGCACGGCAAAGATCGCCGCGCACGCAAGGCTGATCTTCCAACCGAGAGAAAATGCCGCATTGTGATAGACAAATTCGATCTCATGCGCGCCCTGCGTCAGGAAAACGGATACCATGCACTCGCCCACGAGCGTGATCTCCGCCTGCTCGCCATCGACAAGTACGCTCCAGTTTCCGTTTTGCGGGATGGAAGTATACAAGAGCCCATCGCGGTCACACGAAATCGTACCTGTCACATAGGTGTTGGAGAAGCTCGTAAGCGAAAGCGTGGAAGCATTGAGCACGTCGTAGCCCTCCCAGAACGTATCCATATCGAGGATCGCCGCGGTGAGCGTCATCGTTCCCTTTTTCTTGTCCGACGCGTCGCATTTCATCACGATTTCGACCGTATCGCCGACCGAAACATCACACACCGCCATCATCTGCGCAAGCGATGTCGTTTCCTCATAAAGGATCGTTCCATTATAGCGGATCGACACATCATTGCGCTTAGGAAGATCGACATTCACGCAGAAGAAGCCATCGCGGTCGGCAACATAGGTGTAAGTCACCGTCGAACCGCTCGTTCCCTCGCTGTAGGAGCAATAGCCACTCGTACTGCGGTCTTTCAGCTCCACGCCATCGCCTGTGATCGTGAGGGAAGAACCAGGAAGCCGATGCCACACGTCTTCACTTAGTCCCGTCGCTGCCGAAAAGATCGTATTTTGCAGATTGAACGGATTGCCCCCCGCGAGGAAGTCTGCATCCGCAAGCGTGCTTTCTGCAAGGAAGCCAAGGGGCAGATAGGCATTGTTCTCCAGAAGATGCACATTGCCATAGCTGTGCAGGTCATTGAAAACAGAGCTGGAGCGGTCGCGGTCGTCGCGCTCGATCATATATTTCAGGTTCAAAAACAGGTTCGATACGGGCGAAGCTTCCTCCCAACAGTAGCGATTATAGGTATTTTTCGCACCGTAGCCAAGCGCTTTCATAAATTCGGTCACGCGGACGTTGGCAGAACTTGTGAACGCGGAAATACCTGCGTAGCTATTGAGCGCATCGTCGTTGAGGGTCTGTGCGTGCGTGACCTCTGCGCGGTAGAAAAGCTCATCCTCGCGCTCTTTCATATAGCGGATCATGGAAGCGGCATAAGTCGTCCCTTTCGGATAATTCGGGACGCTTGTATAGCTCAGCGACGTTCCAAAATTGACGAGCGTCATCACAAGTTCCAGCGCCATCACGCCCGCAAGGAACGAGCGCGCATTTCTCCTGCGGCGCTTCTGTTCGCCTTTCGCACGCGCGAGCATACGCGCATCTGCATCCGCAGGCAGGCGCTTGCGGTAGCAACCATAAAACAGTCCCCCAAGGAAAAGGACAAGTATGGTCGTATTGAAAATCAGATAGATCGGAAGCTCCCACACCACATCTCCCAAGCCGAGCGCGGTAAGAAGCTCACTTTCACCAAAGGGAACTTTTTCCATTTCGAGCAATTCGCCCGAAAGGCAAAGCACGCACGCCGTCAGAATCCCCGCGATGCCCAGATGGTAGCCATTGAAGCTACGGCGCAACAGCCACGCGCGGTACGCCATATACAGCATCACAAAGCTGAAGAGGAAGCTGAAGCGGTATGGGATCATATTGGTGAAGTGGAAGCCGTGCCAGATATAATCGAGCTGACGAATGATGAAGCTGAGCATGAAGAAGATCAGCAGGCACACCGCGCAGATCTTGTCGCGCAGTTTTACATCCCGCGCCATGAGGTACAGGAATGAAAGCAGGAGTGTACCGACACCGCAGTAGATATTTGGCAGTCCCTCTTTCCACGACGGCTCGATGCCGCCGCCGAGATTGCCCGCCACCTGCGCCATCGCTTCAAAAAGCCCTTTCCAAGTGTTCTCGCTTGCGATATTGAGCTTGAATCCCTCGGGGAAATTGTTGACGCTTGACTGCGTCGTCTGTAATGCCGCGAGCGTCGGGAGCTCGAGGATCGCAGTCATACCGATGGCGAGTGCAGAGAAAAGCGCGATGCGGAAAAGATCGGCAAAAAAGCGCTTAAATCCCCGCCAACGGCAGATCTCATAGCAGAAAAAGAGCAAAAATACGAAAATGCAGACAAAAAGTCCGACATAATAGTTCGAGTAGATCGACTGGAACAGCGTCAGCGTATAAAGAATGAATTTTTTGTCCCGCAGGAGCTTGACCATGCCCAAAACGACGAGTGGCAATAGTGCAAAGGTATCGACCCACATCACATTCCAGCGATACCCCAGCGACCACGCGCAGAAAGCATAAAATGCACCAAAAAGCGTGATGGAGATATCCTCTTTACGAAAGACCTCTTTGAGAAAAATCGCAAAAAACAGGCTTGCAAGACCCATGCGGATGGGGGTGAGCAGGGTAAAATAGGTCAGCAGCCATCCCTCGGGCAGGATCACGCTCAGCAGATTGAGCGGACTTGCCAGATAATACGAGATGAGCCCCAGATAATCCATGCCCATACCAAGCGTCCAGTTATAAAGAAGCGAATCACCGCTTCGCAACGCTTCGCGATAGTTCAGGAAAAACGGATAGTACTGATGCCACGCATCCGAATACAAAAATGTGCGGTTGCCAAAGGGCTTGACCCGTGCGATCACCATTAAAAATAGCATTGCGATCACAGGCAATGCAAATGATAATAGCAAATAATTCCATTTATCCTTCTTCTGCACGAGTTTCATTTCTGCGCCCCCAAATTCTATACTGCGATTATTCTATCACGGTTTCGCCACGGGGTAAAGGGTCAACATAAAATTATTTTTTAAGTTTTTCATAAAAAAGTACCCCGCCGCTTTCACGGCAGGGTACGCATCATTCTTCCTCATCGAGGTCATCGTCATCGGCATCATCGGGGTCATTTGTAGAAAGGATCTCGCCGACACGCACACGGCGGCGAATTTTCATCTCCTCGACCTGCGTGTGGATCATTTCCTTGACCGCAAGAGGATGCTTGATATTCTTCATCACAAGCGTCGGCATCGTCTTATCGGACGACGCGACCGTTACCGTGCCGACCCCGAGCAGGCGCTGCCCGAGCGTGCGGCTGGTATTGATATCGCGCACGCGGTACAGGAGGATCTCCTCATCCTTGATACTAAAAAATCCCACCGACAGAAAAAGCCGATCTTCACTCATGGCATAGCGCGTGAAGCTGAGCGGCATTCCCAAGAAACGCTTGCGGTCTTTCCAGAGAAACTGGACACCCTTTATCTTTTGCATAGATGATCCCCCTTTTATTGTTTCTATATTGTATTGTACAAAGCTTATAAGCGATTGTCAATGCTCTTTACAAAATGAGGCAGATCAATCCTGTCGCGCCCTCGTTTACGATCTTTGTAAGCGTTCCGCGGAATTTGCCGCGCACATCCTCTGGCAGGCGCACGAGCTTCGTCGTCAGCCCCTCCTGCAACAGCTCATATACAGATTTCCCGAAAATATGGCTCTCCCATAGTTTTTCGGGGTCTGCTTCGGTCAGAGCGCTCACAAGCGCCTGCGACTGCTGTTCGTCCCCGACCATCGGACTGATCTCAGTATCGACATCCACGCGCAACATATGGATCGACGGTGCACCCGCTTTCAGCTTGACCCCATATGCACCACCTTTTCGCAATATCTCGGGCGTTTCGAGCTGCATTTCCTCCGCTGTTGGCATCACGACGCCATAGCCCGTCGCCTTGACAGCGGAAAGCGCATCGGAAATTTTATCATACTCCTGCTTGATGCGCGCAAGATCGATCAAGATCGCCATAAGCTCCGCGTCCGTATGGATGGGAATGCCCGCCTTGGCGCTTAAAATCTCATAATAGAGCGTTTCAGGCAATGCGATCGCGCAGCGCACCGTGCCCGTCCCGAGATCGACATCTTTTACCGAAAGCTCCGTCACCTGCTCCAATTCACCGAGCTCCGAAAGGATCGGCTGTGCCTGCGCAAGGGTCGTGATGCGCTCTGCTTTTTCGCGCAAAACCTGATACAGCAGCGCCTTGACAGGATGCGCATTTTCAAGCGCATCGAGCCAGCGTGGCAGATGCACATGGAGCGCCTGCATGGGAAGTGTTTCCAGTAAGGCGGCAAAAATACGCTCGATCGCCTCTGTATCGAGCGATTGGCAATCGCAGATGAGTGGCGTGCGCGAAAATTCATGCTCGATTTGCTCCGCCGCGTGCTTTGCCGCCGCGCCATTTGGCTGTGCAGAATTTACAAGGATCAAAAATGGCTTCCCCGTTGCGATCATATCCGCGATGGCGCGCCGCTCCGATGCGGCATACTCCTCACGCGGGATCTCCCCGATGCTCCCATCGGTCGTGACAACGATTCCGAGCGAACAATGCTCCTGCATCACCTTTTGCGTGCCAAGCTCTGCCGCCTGCGGCATGGGGATCTCGTGATCGAACCACGGGGTCGTGACCATGCGCGGTTTTCCATCCTCCTCTGCCCCGACCGCCCCTGCGACCATATAGCCGACCGAATCGATCATGCGTACGCGCAGGCGCGTTTTGCCATCGGGCGAGATCTCCACCGCTTCCTCTGGTACAAATTTCGGCTCTGAGGTCATGATCGTTTTCCCCGAACCGCTCTGTGGCAATTCATCGCGGGCGCGCTCTGCGCGATAGGGATCATCGATGCACGGGATCACAAGTTCCTGCATGATGCGCTTGACGAGCGTTGATTTTCCCGTGCGCACAGGTCCGACCACACCGATATAAATATTGCCCCCCATGCGCTCGGCAATGTCCTGAAAAATGCTGTCCATAGCAAGCCTCCTTGTCAGGCAGGAGGCACGCTCCTGCCATGGTTTACAACAAGGTATGTCCCCCACGGCAAAAGTAGAACTGCATTTTATTCCCTGCACACAAGATGCTGTAACAAATTCTCTCGAAAACCCGAATATTTTGTGAAAATAACATTTGACAAATGAGACAAAAGCCTATATAATATCTAGGCACGACTGTGAAAAGGAGGGGTACTATGCGACTTGGTCTTGCAAAGATCATTGATAATCCTGGTGCTTCCATCCCCTTTTCCACGGAAGTGGATCTGAGCGATCTTTGTTATGGCGTAAGCTATCCTGTCACCGAGCCCGTTGTGGTGCAGGGGCAGGTGCGCAATACCGCTGGTGTGCTGATGATGAAGGGCGACCTACACACCACCATCCACGGCACTTGCGACCGCTGTGCGAATGCATTCGTGCGGGATATCGAGATCCCGATCGATGTGGTGCTCGTTACCGAGCTTGCAAACGAAGAGAACGAAGATGAGTGGGTATTCCCTCTGGAGGGAGACAGCGCCGATCTGGACGACATTGTACGGACAGTTTTTGTGCTGAATCTGGATTCCAAGCTGCTGTGCAGTGAGGACTGCAAGGGTCTGTGCCACCGCTGTGGCAAGAATCTCAACGACGGTCCCTGTAATTGCCAGAAGGAGCTCGATCCCCGATTTGCTGCTTTGAAGCAGCTTCTTGAGA